>CALXPO010000011.1 GCA_944390315.1 uncultured Alphaproteobacteria bacterium | reverse complement strand
GGTAGACGCGTAACGTTGAGGTCGTTATGAACTAAGTTCGTGAAGGTTCAAGTCCTTTCGGCCGCACCAGATAATCTTTCTTAAAAAAACATCAGAATGTAACGAAAAACTTTTTAAGTAAAGGAGGCCCGCCATGTTAAGAATATACAAATCCGAAGACGGCGGTAAACTTGTAAAGCTTAAAAAAAATCGTGTTACACCGCTTTCCTGGTACAACATGATAAATCCGAGCGTTGATGAAATGGAAAAAGTTTCCGAGCAGTTGAAACTTGATTCTGATATGCTTAAAAATGCCCTGGATTTGGATGAGCGTTCCCGGGTCGAATTTGACGATGGTGTTTTATCATTGATTATCAATCTGCCCTGGATGGATGATGACGGAAAATTTGACACCCTGCCGTGCGGGTTGTTTTTTACCAAAAATAATTTTATGACTATTTGTTCCCGCGAGAACAGAATCATCGGTTCGTTTAATAAAAATACGGCCAAGACGTTTGATACGCGTGAACGCGGACGGTTTTTACTGACAATTCTGTCCAAATGTACTCAGTTTTACTTAAAATATCTGGCGATTATTAACCAAAAAACCGAAGAAATAGAATATTCATTGCGTAAAACCACAAAAAACAAGGCACTTTTTAAGTTAATAGAAATTCAAAAATCTTTAGTTTATTTTACCACGGCGTTGAAAGATAATCATCTGGTTTTGCTTAAAATTCTGCGCATGGTTAATTCTCCGGCCATGAGTAAGCTGATTAAATTTACCGATGAAGATATTGATGAGTTGGAAGATGTAATCGTCGAAAATAAACAGGCGATAGAAATGGTGGATATGCACCGTTCTATTTTGGAAGGTATGATGGATGGTTTTGCTTCTATCATCAATAACAATCTTAACCTGGTTATGAAGTTTTTGGCCGCCATCACGATAATTCTTTCCATTCCGACAATGCTGGCAAGTTTCTGGGGAATGAACGTCCCGGTTCCGGGTGCCGGTAATCCGTACGGTTTTTTGATTGTTATGGCTTTGTCAGCTCTGGCAACTGTTTTTGCAATTATTTATTTTAGAAAAAAAGGTATGTTCTAACTATTGCTTTTATAGATCCCCCAGTAAACTGGGGGTTCTATAACAGCTACAAACCTTACGGTTTGACCACGCTCGTTGGCGTGGAGCGGTGTTGTTCCAACACCTTGGCATTCAGCCCCGAGTAAACTCGGGGTTTTCTGTAAGGCACTAATAACATATAAAAAAGGCACCGTACGGTGCCTTTTTTATATATTGGAAATTTCTAAAATATTTATGAAAACATTTCCTTAATTTTGTCGGCAATTTCGAAAGCCGGATTTAAACTTTTGTCAGGAACAAAATCCAAGGCATTAGGAGCATCAATATCAACGGCATAATGTCCGTCATATAAAGATTGCACAAATTTTTGGTGTTTTTTGGGCAGCCAACCTTTTCCTTTAAATATCATGACAGGTTTTCCGGTGCCGCAAGATTCACATACCATCGAAACAGAATCTCCCGTTGCCACAATTCGGTCAGCACAAGCATAAAAACCCATAATCGGATTTTCTTTTTTCTCACCCCAAAGATAGGTATAAGAAGGAATATCTTTTATTTTGTTCATAATGATATCTTCAGCTTGTTTGCCCGTGCGTCGTGATGAAGTAACCAAAAGCGACCCGCTTATAACATTATGCAGTTGCAATAGACGCTCGCCGAGCAATTCAAAATTTTCGGGATTAACGGGTTTATTTTTAATCTCGCCGCCTAAAATGACAACGGTCCAAGGTCTGGGCAATTTTTCAAAAACGGGGGTCCATTTTTTACGAGCTTCGTCCAACACTTCGGGAAAAGCGCGATGCGGACTTCCGGTAACATAAAAGACATTATTTCCGTCGGTTTTGCCGCGATCATGTTCGGATATAACGAGCAAATCAATTTTATCGAGTCCGAATTTTCCGGGGAACATTAATTGAATGATTTTTGTTTTGTTTCCCGATTTCTTTTTAATCCATAAAGCAATCGGCAAAGTTCTGCGACTGACGGACATAACGGCATCTGGAAATTCCTGTCCCTTAAGAGGAGAACTTTTTTTAAGATCTACGCCCAATAAAGTGGATCGGCGCAACCAATTTGGCAGACCTGCCAATTTATTGTAAACAATTTCTTTTTCAACAATTTCAAAAGTATCGCCGAGTTTCATTGCAATACCTTTTGCCTGACCGACGCTTCCTTTACGATCGTCGCATAGTACCCAAATAGTTTTTTTCATGTTTGATAACTCTAATATTTTTATAGTAAAACGATTCGTTTGTTATTATATTATTTGTATCGATTAACACAATATTTTTTTGATTGTTTTGGAGACTGTGTATGAAAAAAATCATTTTACTCATGGTATTTTCAATATTTATTTTTTCTTTTGAAGCAAAAGCACAAATGTCGGCGACCAAAGACGCACAATACATAGCCGTTTTACGAGCTGTGGTTAATTATAAAATAGATGACGAAGAAAATATTCGTAATATAGAAAGACTGCGCGAAGACAAAAGATTTAATGCCAAAGTTCAGAAAATGCTGGATAAATTGAGTAATAACAGAAGTAAAAATACGACCAACCGCCGTGTTTTGCAAATTTTGGAACAAGCAGGAAAAGACTTATATAATTTGCTTGATTAATTATTGCATAACAAAAAAAATGTTATATCTTATGAAGTAGAACTAATAATGTGGGGAAAACAAATGATCAAGCTGAAATATGCCGTTTGGGGTTTGGCCTTTATCTTGGCCGGATGTCAGTATAATGAATATTACTACGATGAAAATTCATTAAACGTTGAAAACAACGTTGCCGCAACATCAGAAAAGGAAAAAGTGCAGGCGACGGCAATACCTGCTGAGACAAAGAATGAAACGACCAATGCTCAAGCAACTGAAGATAAAGGCGAAGATAAAAATAAAGAAGAAATTGAGGTTATGCATCCCGATGAACCGTTGGAAAAACTTGCCTATGATTCAGCTTATGATCGCTTCATCAATAATGTTGTTATCAAAGCGCGTTCTGAAAATTATGTAACCTATGAGTATAAGGATGTACGTGTTGACGAATTAGCTCCTTTGGCTTCACGCTATTGTCAAGAACATGGCAATCGTACGGCAGTACTCCGTAGCGTTATTCTTTACAAAAATTATGCAAGACGGGCTACTTTTGATTGCTTGCGCTTGCAATAGAATGTAATATTTCCTATATAGATACAAAGAACAGCAATTTTAAAATAAGCTAAAGAGTATCAAATGGGAAAAGATTTATATAGTATATTAGGCGTTTCTAAGACTGCGACTAAAGCAGAAATTAAAACGGCATATCATAAGCTGGCGCGAAAATATCATCCGGATGTTAATAAAGATAATCCGCAGGCTGCCGACAAATTTAAAGAGGTATCGGCAGCTTATGATATCTTGGGAGATGACGAAAAACGTAAGCAATATGATAATAATGAAATTGATGCTGACGGAAAGCCAACGGGTTTTGGCGCCGGCTTTGGCGGTGGGACTTATAGCGGAGCAGAAAATCCTTTTGGTCAAAGAGGATTTTATTCGTCTTCGTCAAGCGGCGCCGGTGCTAATTTTGACTTTTCTTCAATTTTCGGAGATGATATTTTTTCAGCTTTTGGCGGAGGAACACAGGGAGCCTACCAAGGTTTTGGAGGTTCTTCGCGCCGAGTCAGAAAAGGTGAAGATATTAATTATACAATGTGTATCGATTTTCTTACCGCTGTTAAAGGTGGGGAAAGACAAGTATTGCTTAACGGAAAAAATATTAATGTAAAGATTCCTTCGGGAACTGTCGATGGTCAGACATTACGCTTGAAAGGCCTTGGAAATCCCGGTCACTATGGCGGAGAAAACGGTGATGTCCTGATTACGCTTAATGTTGAAAAACATCCGTATTTTAGTCTTGATGGGCAAAATATATTAATAGAATTGCCAATCAGCATAAAAGAAGCCGTTTTAGGCGCAAAAGTTACAGTTCCGACTATTGATGGTCAAGTTATGGTAAAAATTCCTCCCTATGCAAGTAGTGGGGATAAACTGCGTCTGAAAGGCAAAGGACTCAAAAATAGAAACGGTGTCGGAGATCAGTTGGTTAGTTTAAGAATTGTTTCTCCGCGAAATAAAAATGCCGATTTGGAAAAAGTGTTGCAAAGTCTTCCGGATGAAAATGTAAGGACTTTTTGATGTTACTGGAGGCGTTACGCAATTTTGAATGGCTGAATGAGCCCAATGAGTTCGCATTTAGTGAGCGCGGTTTAAAGATAACCGCGCTTCCTAAGACGGACTTTTGGCAAGATAAAACAGAAGACTACAATAAAATTAATGGACATTTTTTCTTTTGCTCCAAACAAGGAGCTTTTTCTATGACGACGCACTGGAGATGCGGAATACCGCTAAATTTTGCACAATGCGGATTAATGGGCAGAATAGACGATAAAAATTGGTTTAAGATTTCTCTGTTTTCCAAGAATGGTACAAACATGAATGTCGGAACCGTTGTAACGAACGATGGTGATTCCGATATGGCACTTACACCTATTATAGGAAGCGAACAGGAAGTATGGTTTAGGTTAAAACGAACGGAAAAGCATAGATATGAGCTTTCTTACTCGCTCAACGGACTGAATTTTATTTCTGTAAGGAGCTTTAATTTAAAACTTGATAAAGAGAGCATAGAAAGCGGAGTTTTTATTTGCAGTCCTTCCGGCAATCCTTATACAGCGGTTTTGATATCGATAGATTTCTCATAAGATTTTTTATTGTATTTTGAAAAACCACGCAATTCCGCACTTATAAAAGGAATCACAGTTACAATAAGAAACTGCTTCAGCCGGTGATAAAGGCAAATCTTCGGCTCTAAATTCTCCCCAATCCAAATTTGAAGGAAAACCTCTTGGCGGGATAATGCCTGTTGGGCTGACGACCATATAAGCCAATCCCGAAGAATTTATTCCAAAATCTGTTGTGGTTAGAGTTGAACAAGCTGCTTGGTTCAAACCGTTGTATACAATGACGCAGCCATTATTGTAGGCAATAGATTTAACGATAACTTCTCCGTTTAGAGCATGAATAAGTTTTTTTTGCATTCCCTCGGTTTTATGCACACCTTGTACAATGTTTAGTTCGTATACATATTTATCAATATTTTCAAAAGATTTCTGATTTGAGTAGAGGGTGTTAATGCGTCGGAGGGTGAAAGCGACATCTTCTATCAATTTGTTGGTGTTCATTTTTTCCATAGCTTTAGAATATCCGGCTATACCGCCGATGGAAAGCATACCGATAATAGCCAATACGGAAATTATTTCAATCATAGAGCGTCCGCTCTGAAATTTTATCAAGTTCTGCATGACATACCTGCAAAAAAAAACATTTTTTAACACGATATACTAATTTATATAAAATTACAATTAAAATTACATATTTTTTAAATAAAAAATAAAAATTTCAACAAATTAGCGTATGGTTAATTTTCTGATTCCTATTCCCAGCAAGTGCATGCTCCAATGCTGAATATCGTTATTAATAAAGTCTAGAGTTATTTTTTTATGCTGCATAATGTGCCTGGGTATGGTGATATAAAAGGTTTTGTTTTCATTTTTATCTTTTTCAAAAATCATTTGTCCGATTTTTTCATCGTTGGCATAAACGTTAAACACTCTGTCTTTATTATTATGTATGGCAATGGCATCTATTTCGAGCGTTGCTTCTTGAGAAGAATCGATTTCTAAATTAAGATTTCTGAGCCAAAGATATCCTAAAGAAAAATCGGCTTGATAAGAAAATTCTTTTAAGGGCATCAGCTCATTTTCTCCTTGATAGAGATGATTTTTCTTAATTTTCAAAAAGCGTTTGTTGACATATTTGGTAAGTGTTTTGTCAGAGGTTGCATGGTCCAAAAAATGAGATTGTTGTTCCAATAGGATATTTAATTTTTTACCATATTTTTCGTACAAAGTTGGCTCATTTGCAAAAAGTGAGCGCCCCAATCCCATAGCCGGCATAGTGTATCCAATAGCTTCCATAATGGTTGGAGCTACGTCAAAAGTTGTCCATTGATGCGCTATTTTATCCTTTTTGACCGAATTAAAAATAATATTTTCAATTTGTCGATTTTGAGGTTGTTTGATATAAATCGGATTATTTATGCCGTGTGCCGTATGATCTCCCAGTATCACGATGGTCAATTGTTTATAAAAAGGTTGTGTTTGGCACCATTCAATAAAATTTTTAAGTAAAGTATCAGCACATTTAACAATATTTTGTGAATTGACAGCTGCAGGTTGGCAAAGAGGATCAAGAAAATCTGCTTCACCGTGAGTATCTACGGTAATTGCAAAAATAGCATAAGGTTTATGTTTGGCTTCGGCTTGCAAGATGGTATTTTTAATTTGTTCATATAAAAAACTATCACGCACACCCCAAGAATTTCCTTGAATATTTGTGTTGTCTGGATTTTCTGCTTTCCACTGCGGATAGCCTTTCATCACTTGAAAACTATGTTGTTTTGCATAAAAAATGGTATTGGCAAATTCCAAATTTGCAGATTTGAAAAAATAATTTGTATAGCCATTTTGAGCTAAGATGTCCGGAATGCAGGCAAGTTGAGGATAAAAATCCGGAGTTGAAATAGTATTTTTGAAATCGGAATTGTTCTTAAGAGCGCATTGAGAGGCTAAAATGCCGGCAAGGGTATATTTTGTAGCAGGCAATTGATAATATCCTTCAAATGAAATTTCTTTATCTTTTTGAGCTTGTATAAAGGGTGTTAATATTTCGCGATTATATTTGGAGTCCCCATACTGTTTTTCGAGAGATTCAACATAAATGACGACTAAATTATGCGCATTCTCGGGATGAGAAATTTCATGTTTATTTATTGTGACAAATTCGTCTTCATATAGCGTATTATAGACATTTTGGTTCAAAAAATATTTTATAATATTAAACTCAAAAAAGAAAAAAGCTAATCCTATAGGAATAAAAATAAGCTGCAATTTCCCCGGTGCAAAAGACAATATTATCGAGGGCAACATTACCCATAAACCGAAAGAAAGCAAAATTTTAGAGGATATGACATTAATATTTGCTAAATTGCTCAAAGTTTGCGGTACAGAAAGTTGACCAAAATTAACATAGGTCCACAAGGCCGCAAAAATTGCGGTCCACAAAAAATAAGATAATATACCGGTAAAAGTTTTCATTTAATAAAATATCCAAATAATAGAATTGCCGTTGCCGTCTTCATTGCAACCTGAAATAGCCGTTGCCATATTTAGCGGCAAAGAACCATTTTCACTTTTGCCGATATTATTTTGGTTTTCGCCGGCCTGAACACTTATAATTCCGCTTCCTGTCCCCCAGTTTGCCGTTGCCATTTGAACGCAAGCGTCTTTTGATAAACCGGAAAATTTTATTTCAAAGCCGCCGAGAGGCTTGGTGATACCGTGGTATGTGGTGCTGACGGCATTGATATCTACACTGCCGCTGAAAGCGTTAAATATTTTGGAAGCAGTCGTTACGTCCTGCTGATTTAACATATCAACATCAATTAATCCCATTTGGATAGCGGTGGCAGTGGTCAATCCACTGTAATTAGGCTGAGCCGAATACATGGCTCTGATACTTGTAACGGTAGCGGATAGCTGTTCCATTGCTTTTGTTAACTTATTTTTTGCCATAGCTTGCGAATATCCGGTAATTCCGGCGACCGATAATATCCCGACGACAGATAATACGCCAAGCATTTCAATCATTGAACGTCCATATTGCATAGGAATAAATTTATAGGTCATTATCATTTCCTTTTGTCAGGTTATTAAAGCAAATATAAAAATTATTTTTAGTAAAGACAAGTATATTTGAAAGACGTGAACATAAATTCATAGTAGAAATTATAGTAAATAAAAATAAGAAAGATAGTTTAAAATATTAGATGTTTTGAAAGAAAAACAATTAAGAAGGTATTTGTTTCAGATAAATACTTTGGTTTCATAAAAGCCAGTTTTAGCAGGGGGCAAAATTATAAAATGGAGATGTCTCTTGTTTATGCAAGGTTCTTTTGGGGCATTTCGATATAGATTTTTTAGGTCGTAGGGGATATAAAACGGCTAAAATACGTATGGGCATTATTTGTTCAAATATCCTGAGATTCTATCATGAAACGTTTATTGCTTCATACATGAGCCTATATAAAACATAAGCAATATTTTAATTAGGAAAGTTGACGTTTTTTAAATCTGGCATTCAGTCAGAGTCCAACAGTATTTTTCTTTACACTAATTAATGAAAACACATTTTTATGTAATAGAATTATTTTCTATAAATGCTCAAATTACGAAGAGCAATGGGGAAATTTTATTTATTCGGATTTAGCTGTTATTGAAACCAAGTTTTTACTAACCGTATAATATAAAATCATATCTGCATTGGTTTTTAATAAAGGTCATAGGATGTTTAAAGCATAAACTTCCATTCGTTGACGCAAGTGTGGTATTAACTTATTCAAACTTCGTTTGCCCAGCCTCAAAGCTCGCAAGCCTTACAGCTGGGCTGGTATCATTCCCTCTTGCTGATATAGGAGATATGATGTTCAAGCCATAAACTTCCACTCGCTGACGCAAGTGGTATTAGCCTATTCGAACTTCGTTTGCCCAGCCTCAAAGCTCCGCAAGCCTTACGGCTGGGCTGGTACGTTTACATCTACCTGCTTACACAGGTAATGTTACGTTCAAATCATAAAAAAAGGAAGGCAAAACCTTCCTTTTTTTAAGCCGTTTAGGCTTATTAGTAATAAATCCAAGTAACTTTATTGTTATCACCTTCTTGATTACAACCAGATGCGGCTGTAGCCAAATTCAAAGGCAAAGTACCCGCAGCTGTTGTTCCTGCAGTAGCTGAACCGGCTTGAACACTGACTAAACCAGAACCGGAACCTGAACCCCAGTCAGAAGATGCCATTTGAACACAAGCTTCTTTTGACAAACCAGAGAATACCAATTCAAAGCCTGCATTTGTACGACCGGAAACAGTAGTTGCACTAATAGTTACTGCACCATTGAAAGCGTTGTATGCAACCGAAGCAGAAGTAGCAGAACTGCCACCTAACATTTCAGCACCGATAGCACCCATTTGAATAGCAACTTCAGTGGTCAAACCAGAATAGTTCGGTTGACCGGAATAAAGAGTACGAACGTTAGCAACTGTTGTAGAAACTTGGTCTAAGGCTTTAGAAGTTTTGAATTTAGCCATAGCTTTGGAGTAACCGGCGATACCACCAACTGAGAGCACACCGATAATAGCCAAAACACCGAGCATTTCAACCATTGAACGTCCACTTTGTTCTTTTTTATTAAAAGTATTCATTTTTTTCTCCCAAAAAAAATCGTATTCCAACTAAGTAATTTAGCTTATATTTACAAAAAATACAAGTTTTTTTTAATTGATAAAGCAAAAAATATCCAGAAAATTATTCGAATGTCCACAAGATAGTCGAATTATTTTTGCAAAATCTTTTTGCTTTTTGCCGATTAATCGGCAATTTATAATCTCCTTCCCCCCAGTCAAAACTCTGACGATTGTCGCTGTTTATGATGGTTATGGCAAGAAGACCAATGTCCTCGGGATGCTCAAAGTGGTAAGATGAGAGAGCAATGCACTCTGCACCAGTTAAACCCGTATAAGCGATCCCAAAAGTCCGATCTCCGGGCATAATGGTTGTTCCGTCTTCATTTTGGCCAATAACAACCTTTTTGCCGAGAGCATTAACTAAGTTGCCGTTATGGTACACAAAATTAGTTAATATATTATTATCTGCAACATATTTTGTATCTAATTTCCAATAATCGATTCGGGCAACAAAATGTTTTCTTATTTGTTGAGCGATTTCCGTAACCTGTCGGGCGGCTTGATCCAGTTTTTTGTTTGGTGTGATATAAAACCAAACAATAACACCTAGAACGCCTACAACGACAGCCATAAGAGGAAATAATTGTCGAATATTGAATTTTTGCATAATTCTACATGCCCATTGAACTGGTGATTTGATCTTGCATTTCAAAGGTACCCATAACGGCCCAAGCAATAATACCTGATACCATTAATAAGGCAATCATGTTTAACACGCTGGCTTTTTGTTCAATCACGTAAGCTGATTCGTCTAGCCAGTTATTTGCCAAATTTTCCAAAGCCTCTTCAAAATTATCCATTTCCGAATAAATTTTTAAATCGCCTATAATTTCCGCATCAGGAAAATCCAACTTTGTTTTGGACAGAGCTTGCCCCAAGTTATCACCGTTATTAATAAAGACTAAGGCTTTATCAATTCGTTCTCTTAAATAGCGTGTAGAATCTTTTCTCAAAGCACGCATTGCGTTAGAAACGGGGGTACCACCTTTAATTAAGGCCGACATAGCCAATAACCAAGTAATACCGACAAACGTTTTATAGAGGGACCAAGGCGGCAATTTATCTGCAATAACCCGAGTAGGACCAGTCCAGATACCGATTGTGAGATAGATGATTAGCATGATTGCAGGTAAAATAGAAAAGGCGATGACCCAGTTTGCCTGAATCCAGTCAGACAAGGCAACGAGTGTTTTTGCACTGCCTTGCCACCGCGTATTAGGAGCTGCATCAATCATTGGCGGCACCATGAAAGCACCAATACCATAAATAATCAACACAACCATCATCATCAAAAAGGCCGGATAAGAAATAGCACCGACAATAGGGCGAACCATTTTCGTTGTACCTTCGGTAACTCGAATCAGGTTGTAAAGAGCCCCCTCCAAGTCTGAGACGTCACCGACGGAAAGCATTAATCTTTCGCGGTCGGGAGCCCATCCTTTTAGAGCATCGGAGAAAGACATACCGTTTTGTAAGGCGTATCCCCACTGGGCAATTGCAATTGCCATAGGTTCACTCGGATTTTTACCGTCATTACTGATAGTCGCGTGCAACATATCCAAGGCATTCATTAAAGAGAATCGGTTACTCATTAATGAGGCTATTTTACGATAAATTTTTAATCGGGTTGCACCGGAAGTCATACATGTAAATTTTGCATAATAAATTTCTAAGGCATTTACTTTTCGTAAGGCTTGGCTTAAATTTGCAGCGGAATCTCTTTTCTTTTCATCCATAATTTACATCCTCATTAATATACCGGTCGCTGATCAAGCAAACCGCACCAACGTTCAACTTCATCCAAATCAATCAAACCTTTTAACATGCGTTCCAGAGCTGCATCTTTTAAGGTTCGACCGTTAAGATCACCGGTCCAATAATCAATGGCTTTACGTGTCTCACCGGCAATCATTAATTCAAGGAAAGTGCCGTCGGGCAAAATCATTTCCTGAACACCCAAACGTCCTTTAATTCCGCGTCCTTCGCAGAATTTACATCCCGGACCTTTCAAATAGGTATTTTCAACTCCAAAGTCGCCCAAAGCCGTGCGTAAACGTTTAACGGCAGGATTATCCAATCTTTCTTTAACAGGGACACGACAGTAAGGGCAGAGCTTTCTGAATAGACGTTGAGAAATAAGTCCTTTTAGCAATTCCGGATCACTAAGCATATATGTTTGGACGCCCATATCTCTTAGACGTGTAACAATAGCCGGTGCTGAGTTTGCGTGCAACGTTGCCCAAACCAAGTGTCCGGACAGTGCTCCTTTGAAAGTTAAGCTGGCCGTAGCCAAAGAACGGATTTCACCAACCATCAAAACATCAGGGTCTGAACGTAAAGCCGCTGACAAAGCCAAAGTAAATTGTACTGTTTTTTCTTCTTCGGTGTTAGCGTTGGTTACAGGCATTTGTCTTGCACCGGGAATAGGATATTCCGGCGGATCCTCAACGGTTAGCAGATTGATTTCTCCGTTTTTCTCTTTTAACAGCTTAATCATGTTTCTTTGAAGCAGAGTCGATTTACCGGAACCGGTAGGACCTGCCACAATATTTAATCCGACAGGAGCCGCACGCAACCGGAAAAATAGATCTTGCTCATATTCGCCGCATCCCAAGGCAGACAAGTCGTCGTTGCCGTCAGGATTATCATCGGCATACAGAATACGCATAACCAAGTATTGTGATCCGAAAGCAATAGGGTTAAATTGCAGACGAATAGCCAACACATTATGCGGAAGCATCAGCTTTCCTTTAGAACCACGCAATGGGGTCGAGCCGAGTTTTTGTGCTCCCTGAAATTCATTTTGGGCATAGTTAGCATCAGAAATATCGGCCGATGCAAAAGCTGCACGAACAAATTGGTCTCCCCATTCTTTGCTGTATTCCATTTCTTTTAGCATAATACCATTTGCACGGAAAAATATTTCCGTACAGTTGTCGGATACAACGACGTGGACGTCCGAAACTTTTAATGAAGCCGCTCTTTTTACGATATTTACAAAGTCACGCTGCATTTGCAAGCGAGCAAGATCTTCATCATCTTCGGAAAAAACTTGGTTACGCTCAGCTACGGCATAAATGGTAGATAATTCGTTTTGCGTGATATAAGTAGGGGATTTCATTTTAATCCCCTTCTTTTCAGCAATACTCAAGAAACTGAGAACAGGACCGTCAAAACGGTGATCTTTGGAAATGAGCAAGGTCCCGTCTGCAAAAAGCGCAAGCCTACGCCGAGTCTCATCATTAATGTTGAGGGATGATCCATCGGGAAGTTTTGCCTTTGGCAAGGTACAAAGATAGTTATCATTAGCAAAAAGGTTTTCTATAAATTCCTTTGCTGTTACTTTCTTTGGCTCTTCAGATGTTGAAGATGCATTTCCTTCACTGCTTGTTTTTTCTTCTACCATTTTATCGGCTCAGATTATCTGATAAACATACCTTTACCTAAACTTGGAATGCCTTGAGTTGTATTGATTTGTCTACCTCTGGCATTTTTAGAATCGGCATTGTTATTGTTAACTGCGGCTCCTCCGGCATTGTCTTTGATATTAATGTTGGACGGAACAGGTTCCTGATCCAAGACACCGCCGGCTGAGAAGTATAAAACATCTCTTTCGTTATCTTTAACCGCACTCAAATAAGTTTGATTTATTTCTTCAATTGTATAACCGTTTCTTAAAGTTGTTCCGACTTTAGCCAAGAAAACATCACCATCAACATTTATCAATTTAGCAGCCAAATTATCGTTCTGTCCCGTAATTTCCATAATTGCATATTCATCGCTTAGTTTTGCTTTTGAAAGAGGCAGGGACAATAAGTCAGAAGATGTTGAGGTCGCAAAAGGATTACGACGAGACGTCTTGCTGTTTTCGGCTTGAATTTCGGCAAGTTTCTTCTTAGAAGATTCTCTTTCGGCTTCCAATCTGGTTTTTAAGATAGAAATTTGACTTTCAAGATTAGCCACTTTTTTGTCATGAGCTGTTTTAGCGGCTTCGGCTTTACTCTTTAAATCATTTGCTTTCTGATTAAGAAAAGCAAATTTTTTCGAGTAATCTTCCATCATCTTTTTAATTTCTGCATCTCTCTGAGCAACAATGGAATAAGCACCGGCATTAACCTTAATCCATTTTTGGATTTCACCGAGCATGGTTTCCTTATAGGCTTTAACTATTTTTTCTTGTCGCAGCATTTCGAGAGCAGCTTCGGCTTCTTTTAATTTTGTTTCCTCAGCTACCATCAATCTTTGTTGCTGGTTTTCCCATTCAATCCGTTTTTTCTCTTCTTCTTTTTTGCGAGCTTCCTCTTCTTGTTGAGCTTTTACTCTTTGAGCCTTAACCGCGGCAATTTCATTTTGAACGCGTTCTTTTTTCAATTCAAGATTCAGAAGTGTTGTTTGTTTTTCCAAATCGGACATCCTTTGGAAAAGTTCATTGCTGATGCTTGGATTAATATTAGCATCAAATACTTCTGCCGGAGCTTGAGGCGCAAGTAATTTTCCGGTTACAACGGGAGCTGCTGCCGCAGGGGATTGAGCCGCTTTGGGAGCGACTGAAGCACTTTGCATATTAGCAGAAGGTTGTGCGGGGGTTGCCGGTGTGTTCAGCGGATTGTTGTCTCCCTCTATCGAAATAGAAATATCACCTTCATCTGATGCTGTATCCGTACTTCCTTCCATAGGAATAATATCGCTTGGTAAACTATTCGTCTGTGCGGACGTAGAAGCGGAATTTCCTGCAGCAGGTAAAGAAATATCACCGGATTGCTCATCAAATAATGATATTTCCTGCGGGGCAGACATTTCATTTCCCGTTGGGGCAAGATCAACGGTTTCATTGTCTTCAACCAAAGTAACGGTTTGTGCAAATGATTGCTCGGCTAACATTCCTGCAGCAATTAATACTGACAAACCACATAATGTATTTCTAAAACTATAACGCATAGATAGCTCCTTCATAATCCCAAACACCGGTATCCGGGGTATATTTTATCATTTTAATTTTAAGTCCTGAAAATTTTGTTAACAATGTGCTCCAGACTCTAGGATTGTAGTTTGATGAAAACTTAAAGTTTACCAAACGATAAACATTATGTTGTGGCGAAGTATAAGTTTCATCACTTAAAGCAACAGTTTGACCGATAGACTGGAAAAATTCATTCAAATTGATTTTCAAATCTAGGACAGATTTTGTCGGTTCAGACAGATCGGTCTTAATTTCACCGAGATTCAAAGCTGCCATCACTTTGGTCCCTTTGTCATCAATAGAACGAGCCGAAAAATTCAAACCTGATGCATTTAAGGCTTTATCGGCAATTGATATACGTCCGAATACACGCGACCAACTGGTGTTTGCGCCGCCGCTATTGCATACGACGGGACTTATTTTCCAGCCGGGAGGCATAATCTGAACAAGATCGAGTATACGATCGTGACACTGTACCAAAATCTCTGTGGGATCCTGTAAATTTTCCCATGGTTTGGGTTCAGGAGGAAGTTCCTGAGTTTTAACCACTTTAGGTTTTACGGGAATAACAACAGGTGCAGTCGGCGTAGATGCAAATAAACTCATGAATATTTGATATAAAACATAAAGGACAACAAAAGCTCCTGCACCGGCAATGGCATAAAACATTTTTCCTTTTGTATTAATCTTTTGAAGTTTTGTTTTACTACCGCGAGCCAACAATTCCTCAAGATCAGGATATAAGGTGTCCTCAATATTCCATTCCGGCGGAGCGATTTTCAGTTTCCAATCCGGAACCATCAACATACTCATAAACTGCTTTTTTGCATCTTCTTCATGTAAGTACAGCATATCGCCGTTTGCCAGTATGACATCATCACGTACGCAGACATACCACCAACCGTTTGGTACTTTGAAAACAGCAACGAAGGAGGGTTGATCGCTCAAAGCCGTCGCAATGCCGATGGCACCGGCACTCATTCCGGCCTTGTATCCGTCCGTTGAAACACAGATACCAAATTGTGGTGTCTTTCCTTTTTTGATGCAGTATAAGTCAGCGCCTTCAAGAACACCCTGAGACGATTCTATAATCTCAGCTTGGGGAGCATCTTGATTCTGCAGAGATTGCCAGAATAAGCTCGTTGCATATTCAACCCCTCCGGAAACAAAATATGTTCCCCAACTGCGATCTTGATCAGCTTTATAATCGTTATCTAGTATTTTAGCATCATCTAACACGTTTGCTTCCTTTTACAAAATCTAGTCGTGGACTCTTGTTTCCGGGTTAAGCGGAGATTCCAAAACAACAGGCGTCAAAATGATTACCAAGATACTTCTTACTTTTCCTGCGTTTGCAGCACCGCCTAATAAAGAATTCGTAGCAGAACCTACACCTCTTTTATCAGCTGTATTTTCAACTCTTTCATATCCGGTCAAAACCAAAGATTCACCTGATTTCATGGCAACTTCTTGCGTAAAGCCTCTGGATTCGATAATCGGGTTTTGAATATATTCGCCGCCACCGCTTTGTTCTTCGGTAGAACCGCTGATTAAATCAACTTTTTCCAAAGCCAACAAGTCGGACAATGTTAAATCAAATTTCAGCAACAGACGACCATGTTCCATGATTCTTGGTAAAACATTCATGGTAAATCCGGTTTCGATTTCTTCCGTCTCAGTTGACAAATCGTAATAATCAGAATCACCACCGCTGTTTGTTTTTGTAATTTCAGAAATATAATTTTGTTTCTTAACAACTTGAATCGGTGCTGATTTATTATTAAGCGTCGTAACAGTACCGCTTGTAATCAAGTTGGTGGTTGATTGTGTAGATAAGGCTTGAATGCTGGCATTAATATTCCAGTTTCCGGGCATTAAAGTCATAGTCAAGTTTTGCGTAATATCAGAACTTAAACCGCTGGCAGCACTGGCCAAACCAATGGTTGACTTACTGTCCTTGAAAATGGAACTGAGATTCAAACCAAATGTATCGGAATCATCAATAGTTACTTGCAATACTTTAACGCTAATAGCAACCTGACGAGACAATCTCATGTTTTGTTCGTTAATGTATTGAGCAACACGTCTGATTTCGTTTGGAGTTGCCGTAAGCGAAATCGTGCCGTTGGTAGGATCCATTGATAATTTTGCATCTTTACCAATCATTGATGTTATGGATTTTTCGATATTGCTCCATAATTCCAACTCTGCGGTATTTGTCAAGGTCAAGGCAGATGTACCGCCGCTTCCTGAATCTGTGGAAGAACCGCCGATATTGGAACTTAAACTTTGCTTGGTCGGTAAACTATACAAAACGAACGTCTTGGTCATATATTTGTAGAAATAAATCTCATTTTTGTCATATCTCCACCAAATACCGAAACGAGAACCAATTTCATCGAGCAAACCGCTTAACGGACCACGGTAAGAAACTAACATTTTACTAGGGTCGGCCCAATGCGCGTTAATTTGATCGGGAGAAGGTACGTTTTCTGCGGCATCTTCCAATAAATCTTCTTCCAAATGAGGAGCATATCTTACTTGAATGGAAGTGATTTTATTAATCATATCGCCGACTTCGTATAAAGTAATGGGGCGGTTGCTGATTAAGGTTATACCTTCTTTTGTTTCCAAATAAGCAGGGATAGGAGCTCCCTCATATTCAACAACGCTTTTATCACCCAGCCATATTTCATTCTTAACACGAACAACATCGTCTGGAGCAACCGTTGTTGGAACTTTTGCTTTTTCTTTTAACTCTGTTGTGGCTTCAATTTCTCTTTCAAGAGTCGCATCCATGTTAGTCGAAACGGAACAAGCTCCGATAAAACCGACCAAACCGATGCACAGACTATATTTCAGCCAATTATTCATATGCATTCTCATCCTCCTTAGTCTCTACTACCAAGACGCGGTTACCTTTATAAAATGTTGCGATGGGTGCCGGACGAGCACGAGCGAAGGCTCGAATGAGTGCAGAGCTAACGTCGGCAAAACGTCCTCTGAACATGGCACCTGCTGTTAATGTATAATTGCGGTTGGTATTCCATATCAGTCTCCAACCGGCTCGATCACACCATTCGGTCAATAACAGCTTTAGGCTTTTACCTTCTTCGGCGAGCCAATCTTCTACAGGATCATCCGCTTCATAATTATCTCCGGTGCTCTCATCGTTTCCTGCTCCGGTAAGATCTTGAGATGATTCGTCTACCGATATCTCTTCTTCGTAATCGACAACTTCGCCGTCTATTGACGGAGGAATTGTCGCAGACAAATTGCTACCTGCGCCAGCCTGTACAATCATATGATCACGCGGAGTTCTTTCTCCATACTCTCTGTAATCTGCAGCCACTTTTGTATAATTGACAAACTCATCTTCTGCGGCACAGCCGGTCATTCCCGGTGTTGGATATTGTCCGGCGGGACAAGTTTGTTTTACGGTTGAACCGGGTGTGGTCGGTGTATCTGTATAATCGTATACATATTCATCGTTGACGGCGCAACCCGATAACAGCAAAACTCCTAAAAAACTGACTGATAAAAGAAATTTGTAGTTCATTTTTTTGTTTCCTAAGCTGTTTTTATTCATGTTTAAACCTATCATACATACTGAGAAAAAATAATCAAGCAGATATTCTACCAAGACTGGTAATATAAAGCCTGTCCTTTTTTATTTTCCTGAACAGTATTGTTAACGTTATCATTAATCCTTAAAGTCCTGATAATAAACGAATTTGGCTCTCTGGATGTGAAAACGGTATTGATTCGACCATAATCTACACCCTTATTAGTTAAAATATTATGTAATAAATTCAATCTTTTTTGTTGTAGCTCAAAAGAACTGGTTCTATCTATTCTTATTTCCAAAATGACGCTTGGGTCTTCTATGACTTTATTGGCAAAGGCCTGAATCCAGCGCAAAGTTGTTCCGGAAATTTCGGCGCGTCCGGGTTGGAAAGACAAGCGCATCTCGGCCGGCAGAATTTTTGCCGGAGATTTTTTGCTGCCAAAAACAGAGAATAAGCCTCTATGTTTTTTAGGAGTCGCATCTTCTTCTTCGCCGGCTTCGCTATTTTCGTCTTCTGAGGATGCATCATCTTCGGAACCCGTAAAAATAGACGTCAGGCTCTTGAGTATGCCGCCTTCTTTATGCTTTGGCTCTTCCGCATCGGAAGTAATTTCTTCTGATGTACTTTCCTCAGCCGCTTTTTTTAATTTTTTAGGCGAAACAAGCTGAGGTGTGAGATTTTTATCGTTCAAAATATCTTCGGGAATAGGAATAAGAATGTTTTTGACCATCTCGGCAACTTGGACTTCTTTATTGTCTTCTGCCATGGTTTGAGGTTTATTGAGTGCTGCGGCAATCTCCGATTCGCTGATTCCTTTATAAAAATCTTCTTCCAAAACGTGATTGTTTTTGGGGTTTCTTGTACCACGGGCAACAAGCCACGGACTATCGTTTGGCTGTTTTTCCGACATTTCGTACCATTCTTTTTGTGCGGACGGCTGCATTTCTTCTTTTTGTTCAACAGCGATTCCGTCAATATCAACTTTTGCGCCGTCAGCCATGGCGATTTGGTTATTAGGGGCTTGCGTAGCAATTTCGATGTTGGTCTCAGGTTGAGTATTGCTGAATTCAAGAGGTATCAAAACATCATCATCTTGCAAATTGTTTTGTGCTGTTGCGTTTGAAGCCACTAAAGTGGTATCGGACACAATATCGGAAGAAATTGTTTTATCATCCAAATTTGGTGCGATGTCTGTTATTGCATCATACTGGTTCGTATCCGATGATGTTTCTTTTTGAGCTAAAGTCGGCGACTCGGGTAAATCATTTTGTGCGGAGGAAGTTGAAAATGTTTTGTTTTGAACCGTTTGCTCTTCAAGAGGAATATCAGCGACATCTTCAATTGAACTTATTTTGATGCCGGGTTCTTCGGGTTCATCAAAAACAAATAAACCTTCGTCAATCATAAGCTCTCGTTCAATGGGCTTTGGTTTTGGGGCGGCCAGAGAAAAACTGTCTACGGGCGTAGACGAAACGTAGTTAACCATAGGACTTTCTTGTTGAAAGAAAAGTGCTATGTTTTTATCAGGAATGGATATTTCTTTACTTTGCGTTTTTTGCGGTATGGCAAAAAGTTCGTTTGCCGACCAAATAACAAATAAAGAGATAACAAAACTGTTAATAAATATTTTAAAAGTCTTTTTTCTCATTAACTTGACCCCTCTAAAGGTTAACAATAATTTAAAATATGAGAAATGGCAAGTAGATATTTGCACAAAAATAAAAAATAGCAAAGCATTTTATGAAAAATTTGTCGAAAATATTTTAAAGAGCTTAAAATGATGAGAGACGATTAAGTTGACTTAATAATTCAAAAATTTTTGAGCGAACTAACTATGAATTTTTTGTTACAGGATTTTTTTTATATGCAAATCAATAGGTTAGTTAAAAATGAGATGAAGTGATAATACTGGAATTTTTTTAAAAAATCAGGTATTCTAAAAATGTATAAGTGATGCACTTTTAATTAATTAAAGGAGAAAAACTATGCAATTTATTAAAAGAAATATCTGGACGCTGGCCGCAATGGTTATGTTTATAACCGTTGCTATGGTTGGCGATGCCGCAGCTATTGACGGCGGCAGCTTGATGACCCAAGCTAGCCAGAAGGTGTCTAACGTATTTGAAGCCGTTAGAACAATCATCTTCATTCTTGGCGGTTTCGGTTTGGTTGGCGTCGCTTTTGCTGCTATTTTCGGTAAAGTAAACTGGAAATGGTTTGCAGCTCTGGCTGTAGGTTTGGCTATTTTGGCAGCAGCAAACGCTGTTGTACAATATGCAGCCGGTTCAAAAGCCAGTACGGGCGTAGCCGATACTTTCGGTGTATAGTCTGACGGCTTAAATCGGTCGGGAGGGCTGGCAGAAGTTATGGCTAGCCAATGCAGCCCTCCCTCTTTACTACTAACAAAAAAAGGAAAAAAGAAGATGTTGTACGTAAAATTAAAGAAAATAACAATAGTTGCATTGGTTGCGTTCGTAGCTTCTTCAATTTTATTTGCAACCAATTCTTACGCTGAGTCCGGTCTTTTCAGCGATTTGACATCGAAAGGTGCCGAGATTTTCCGCGGTATGAGAGAAATTATTTATGCCGTAGCCGGATTTGGTATTGTTGCAATAGCTATCGGCGGCTTTTTCGGTAATTTTAACTGGAAATGGCTGGGAGCTATTATAATCGGTTTAATGGTAATTGCTTCAACGGCAGGCATCATTAACTACATGGTGGAAAAAACGGTTATTACGCCTGATATGATTACCGATACGCTTATAAGCGGCAATGATTCCGAATTAAAGAAATAACTTACAGAGATTTAGGAGGGTGCTATGCAAAATTCAAAGACGAAAGATAGAATATCTGTATCTCTGTTGTTATTGCTGACGCTGATTTTTGTCTGCTATAACCCTGGAGATGCCATGGCTGATTTGCTTGGATGTCTGGAAGATGAATCCAAGCAAGGTATTTTTAAGGTTATTGCTTGTAAAATAACGACAACGCTGTTTGATATACGTAAAATTGTTTATACCCTTGGCGGTTTTGGTCTAATAGCGTTTACGTTTGCGGCGATTTTTAACAAAATAAGTTTCAAACATTTGGCAAATATTGCGTTAAGTTTGTTTTTACTTTCGATGATTACGCCTTTTATAGAATATTTTACATCTGAGGACGGCAGCACTCCGTTGACTTACGGCTATTTTCTGCAGCCTGATTTTACGGAAGATGATTATTCAATGACTTTTGGGGAATGCGAAGGCGATGAATGTCCGACGTCTACGACTTTAACCGGAAGCGGTATGGATGAAAACGGTATGCCTGTTGGCGAAGACGGTATGGAGAGACCGAGAATTGAAAAAATAGACAGCAGCAATATTCAAGGCAAAGCAACAACCGAAAAAGGCGGTCTGGCGGGTTTAGATCAATTAAAAAATTCTATGGGTGATGTAGATACGCGTACGGGCTGGCAGAAGTTTAAGGATACGATTAAAACTGTTGCCGAAGAAGGTCTGAAGGCTTACAATACGGCCAACTCGGTTATCGCAGCTGCCGGAACGGTATATAACGCCGTAGATTCAACTGTGAAAGGATTTGAAGGAGCCCAAGGCATAGGCGGTATTTTGACGGCTGGCGTCGGTGCCTTTAATAATCTCGGATCTGCAACAGGGGCACTTACTTCTGCGGCAGGAACGTTTGGCACCAACTATACGGATAAGGAAGGACAACCGGGATTGGGAGAACGGGTTGGAGACTTCTTCTCAGGTATTAATGATGCCGCCAACGAAGGTAAAGGAGTTGTTGAAGATCTTGGTACTATTAATGGTATAGGTAACGGAATTATGGATATTCCGGGTAATTTAGGTAATATATTCTGATAACCTGAAGTACCGCAAAATGCCGCCTTTTCTCCCAGGCGGCATTTTTTTTTATGCTTCGAACGTAGCATCTAGCTGTGCAAGCAGGTAGATGTAGACATACCAGCTCAGTCGTAAGGCTTGTGGAGCTTTGTGGCAGGGCGAACGAAGTTCGAATAGGCTAATTACCACTTGTGTCAGCGAGTGGACGTTTATGAGTTGTTTTACGGGAAACCCAGAGTTACTCGGGGCAGAATGCCAAGGTGTTGGGACAACACCGCTCCACGCCAAAGAGTGTGGTCGAACCGCAAGGTCTTAGCTGATTTAGAAGTCTCCGTGTATCGAGGATATCTTGGGGATATCTATAATTTCAACAGAGAAAATTTCAAATTAGCTTTGGGCAAATAGCAAAAACAATACAGCCATAATATAAATATGTTTAAACTATATTTTTCAGCTGCATTTGAGCATCTATGTGACGCATAATATCTATTCTAAAATATTTTATGGGTATGAAGAATCCGATTCTGAATATAGATTGCTGTATGATAATTCTTTGAAAATAATTTTAATTAGGTATTTTCAAATATTTTTTAAACAAAATATTCTCGTGGTGATTTATAAATTTACCGTTTGGATTTATAAAACGATAACGATAAGGCATAATGGCATTCAATCTTCTAAGCGGGAAAAATTAAATCGACGCAGCAATATACGATTTCTGCGATAAATAGCTTTTTTGTTGCATAAAAAAAACTTTTCTTGTAGAATCAAAAAAAACAAAGGAATGTGAAGAAATGCGAGAACCTGTATTAAAAGCTGTTGCCAGCCCGCCGAAGATTTTATGGGGGCCGTTTTTGCCCGTACTGCTTAATCTAGGTGTTCAATTTCCGATTATGTTTGTGGCAATAGGCGCCTTTGAAATTAACCCAATTATATTCGTTGCCAGTATCTTGCTTGTACATGGTGCAATTGTGTTTTGGGGCACAAAAGAGCCGCATATTTCAAGTATGATACAGGCATATGGACAAACTTATCGTGTAACCAAGAATCTATATAAGACAAAGGGGAATAAATTTGTACCCTGATTTTGATTTTTTCAGCACTTTCGTGCAAGGTCTGAGTGCCAAAGAAGTTATTGTCGCAGTGATTGGTTTTATTTCTGCTGCGGCATTTGCCGGTTTGTGGGTAACTAAATTGGGGCGAAGTATTTTGCCTCAGCCGAGTGAATCTAAAGTTGCGGATTTTCTTCCGTTTAATAAACTCATGTCTGACGGAATGACGATTCGTTGTTATAACGGCTCTTTTGCTCGAGTTTTCAAGATAGAAGGGTTGGATTTGGCTTTTGCCACTGAAGAAAAAAACATGGCCATGGTAGAGGCTCGTAAGGCATGGATTGACAATATGTCCGATTTGCAAATCACATGCCGCGTTATAACACTGAGAGAAAGAATTCCGCCTGATGAAATTCTCGGAACTTTTGATAACCCTCTGCTTGAACAAGTTGCTTATACTTGGCAAAGTACGTTAAATCGTGTTTATAGTAATTCTCACTATATAATCATTTCCGTAGCAGACAGACCTGATGCACTTAAAGACCTGAACTATGCGTCGCAGACTTTAATGGCCACATTGAGCGAATACGGCGTCAGAGCAATGTTTGAAAGTGAAGATAGCCAACCCAAAGATAGTCCTTTTTTCATTTTTAGCCGGATATGCAGTCCAGTTTCAAAACCTGAGCCAAAAGTTCGCAACGCAGAAGGGACGATGCTGAATGAAATTTTAACGGCCGATCATATTCACTTTACCGGAGAAAACGGAATTATCAAATTTTTTTCAGGTGATAAGGAAATGTACGCCATCAGCATGGGGCTTCGGACATCCGGAGATTTCATGGATGAGTCTATGATTGTTTCGCTGTTGGCAATTGATTGCGAACTGACCATGCTGCACAATATCAAGCCTATATTTAAGCCTAATGCGCGGGCCTTATTGTTGCAACAGGCAAATATGGCAAGAATGACGAGTTTTTCTGGCGATGTTATTGCTCAGTATGATGAAGCTCTTTCTTCAATAGAAGACAGTGATGCAAATTATCAGGCTTTAACGGAATATTCCATGACTTTAATTTTGAAAGGAGAAAGTCTGGAGGAAATAGATTTTGCCGAAGGTGAAGTACAGAGAATATGCCGTTTGTTTGGTGTTACTCCGGTTCGCGAAGGCTGGGTCAGCCAAGCAACATTTTTTAATCAATTTCCGACATATGATACATATCCTCGGACATATCGTTATCTTTCAAGAGTCGCTGCGGTGGCCATTTCGTTTGACAAGCCTTCGGAAGGTTTCGCAAAGAGCGACTGGGGTCCGGGAGCCATTACAATTTTTAGAACGACGACAGGTTCTGCTTATCGTTTTCAATTCCATGTTTCATCTGAAGAAGCTGCCGTAGCGCACTGTTGTATTATCGGTCCTACCGGACAAGGCAAAACGACATTATTGACCTTTTTGGCCGGTCAGGCTATGAGGCACAAAGATTTGAAAGTGTTTTTCTTTGATAGACACCGTGGTGCCGAAATTTTTACTCGAGCCGTTAAGGGAGCGTATGTCGGTTTTGACGGAGATGAAAAGAATGTTTCACTTAATCCTTTTGATGCTGAACCCAACCAGACCAACAGGGCGTTTCTGCGTCGCTGGATGAAGTCGATTACAATGGTTGACGATGCTCTGTCCGAAAGAGAAATTGCGCGTGCCGTAACCACGGCATTTGATTATTTGCGACCGGAAGAGCGTATTATGAGCAACTTGTATAAGAGTTGTTTTTCTCCGACAGGAAACATGCGTCGAGAGCTATATCGTTGGGTTAATCCTGATCAATACGGCAATATTTTTAATTCGACTAAAGATAGTTTGGATTTGCACTCAAAGCGTTTTATCGCATTTGATTTTACGCATATATTTGAAGATGACACGTTGGCTCCGGCCGTTATCAGTTACATTATGCACAGAATTCAGACTGAAACAGGCGAAACCGGTGCTCCGGCTTTGATTATGATAGATGAAACGGCGCCGATGTTAAAACACCCGATGTTCCGAGAGTATTTCGAAATTGGTTTGCGTGAAGGACGTAAAAAACGTCAAGCATATCTCTGCGCATTCCAACAACCCGATATTATTGATCAGTTGGGCGTTGGCGGTGTTATCCGCGGTCAATGCCAAACTATTATCTTTTTCCGTAACCCTCAAGGAATGCCGGAAGATTATACAAACTGGAAACTTAACCAACGCGAAATTGATTTTATTTTTGGTAAGTCTTACAGAGATTTTCCGTATGCCATATTATTATCGCGTCCTGCAACGGGAGAGTCCGTTATTCTTGATGTTAATTTAAGCGGTCTTGGTCCTTACTTAAAACTATATAATTCAGGACGTAAGAACGTTTTGTTGGTTGAAGAACTTATAAAACAATACGGGGAAGATAACTTTGTTACAAAATATTTAAATCTTGCGTAGTTATGCGAAATTAGATTTATAAAATTGTTTTTTTTTGCTATTATTAAAGTGATATAGACCTAGACGGAGGGTGGTATGGTGAATTATAAAAGCTGGGGCATCGTTTTATCCGGTATAAATTTTGTGTTGGCAGTCAATGCTTACGCCGGATTGCCAACGCTAGACGTTGGAAATGTGACGTCAAGCATCGGGATTGTAAAAAACGGTGGTGAAAATATCGGTTTAATAGGGCAAATAAGCGGAAAAGTCGGTGAGCTTAATACGATAGTCGGTGATGGTGCAGCCTCTATTGCAAAATTTCAATCGGAATATGGTGAAAATATTCAGGCCGCAGTCGAAGCCGGACAAAAAGCTATGCAACGAGCGGAGGAGGCTAAAACAGCTTTAGACGAACACACGGCAGAGCTAAAGGAACAGAAAGAGCTCTATCAAGCTGCAATAGACAGTTTGAATAAGGATAAAGAAGATGGCGAGCCTCAAGAAGAAACTCAGGTGGCAGCAGGAGAAGCTGTTTCTGTCGAAAACGTTAAGGCGAGCGATGAATACACGACATTGCAACAAAACAAAGCAATGCCCATTGATTCTTTGATGACATCAACGGATAAGCTCTATGAAGATGAAACGAAAAATGAGGAAATAGAGCAAGATGGGTATGGCATTTTGCCGGCAAATGCAGCGGCAATGAAAGCGGGAGTCGTTGCCAAAGCTCCGTCAGCAGGTGCTACGGCAGCGAAAGCAGAAGCCGTTGCTCAAACTCCGTCAGCAAGTGCTACGGCAACGAAAGCCGGAGCTGTTGCCAAAGCTCCGTCAGCAAGTGCTACGGCAGCGAAAGCGGGAGTCGTTGCCAAAGCTCCGTCAGCAGGTGCTACGGCAACGAAAGCCGGAGCCGTTGCCAAAGCTCCGTCAGCAAATGCTACGGCAACGAAAGCAGGAGCCGTTGCTAAATCTCCGTCAGCAAATGCTACGGCAACGAAAGCCGGAGCCGTTGCTAAATCTCCGTCAGCAAGCGCTACGGCAGTCAAAACGCCAACAACCGTATCTCCGACCAGAAAACAATTTAGGGTATCGCCGCAAGCGGTCAAAGTAGACAGAGTATCCTCCAACACATACAGACATCATGATAAAGTCGCGTTTGCCAGTGCTAATGACGGAAGTTCTGCGGGAAACAGCTATATTGGAGATGTCTACGTTGTTCCAATGGCGCAAAAATGTGAAATTGATCCCGAGACTTTTATTAATGACGAAAACAAAAGAAAAGAATGTATAGAGCAAATAATAAAAGATAATAACGCAGATAATAGCTATGACGCATCATTAAGCGTAAAAGATTGTCAAAAAATGATATATGATACGGTTGTAGCTTTGCTGGCGGAAGCTACACAAGCCAAATACGAAGCAGCGAACTATAGTGATACGCTTGATGAGCAAGATGACTTGGCAGGAGATTCGACTGATGTCAGAGGAGACCTGACAGTTATCGCAATGAGCAATCAGCAGACACAACTTTTATTGAATAGACTATCCATGAGTTTTTCTTCACAGATAATTCTGGAGACGGCGGAACAGTTGTGCACGATGCAAAAAGATGTTTTGGGTGAGGATTCTGATGGAGAAGAATAATGAAAACATTTTTTGTCTGGACATTACTCATATTTTTTGGCTGTATGCCGGCGTATGCTGATTTTGAAGCCTTGGAGACTGTTCTGGGGAAACTGGAAGATGTGCAAAAGGAAGCACAAAACGTCCAAGAAAAGCTAAAGACCGTAGAATCAAAACTAAATGCCATAAGGCAAGGAGATTTTGGTCAGCTGGCCGATATAAGCAGCAGTATTCCGAATATAGGAAAAGTTGATGTTAAACTTTTGGATTCTGTTTCTGACAAAGTCGGGAACTTAAAAGATTTGGAAGGTGCCTTTACGGGAAACATAATTCCCGAATACACGGATACGGATCAAACAGCAACTTACATAGAAGTTAAGAATGCCGCGGAGGCCGCACGACGCGAGAGTTTAAGCCGTTTGTATGCTTATGCTCTGACGCTTCGCACCAATATGGAAAAAGATAGAACGGAAGGCGGTGCGCAAGAAGAAACCGTAACCGCAGAAAACAGTAGAGAAATATTACAATCTGCCGCGACAAAAGAAGCTATGGAAAATGCACGTCGTATATCGCATATCTGGGACATGCAGGCCTCAATTGACGAATTAAGATTATTAGAAATGGCACAACGATACAGTAGTAAAGCGGAAGAAAGCGGAGAGACGGAAGGAGAAAAGTAATGAAAGTGAAAATTTTAGGTATTTTAGCTTTTAGTGCTTTTTATACCGCTTATACGGCCGAAGCGGTTATTCCGCTACCGCCATTTAAAGCAGATATTACGACAATTGGCAACGAAATTGTGGCGTACGGCAATACCCTGTCTCAAACGGCAAGTAAGGCCGTGCAAGAGTCATCCATTATACAAACAGGGATTACTTACGGACAAGGAGCAAAAGAAGCCTATGATTTTGCAACAAAAGCATTAAACGATATGGGGTCGATAAATTTAAACGAATTAGGCGGCATCATGGGAGATATTGAGGCAAAAGAGGCTGAAAGCAATAAAGTAAAAGTTGAAGCGGCAACCGAGATTGCGAATAAGACCAGAGAAACGAATGAAAAAATTGTTGAACTGGATAAAAATAATAGTGAATTAAGAAAAAAAATAATAGAAGATCCTGATAACGCATCGAAATATCAAAAAGAAATCAGACAAAACGAGAAAGAAAAGAAAAAGCTATCCAACAACCTTGCCAAAGAAACCAAGAAAATAAATAAAGACGCAGATAAAAAGTTGGGGAATTTAAGTGATCAGATAGGAGATTTGCAAGGGAAAGCAAGTTCTTTAATATCATCAATTTCAACAATTACGTCAAGTTATGATTCGTCTGAAGATTTGCAGGAAACGGCTTCTTCTTTAATGCCGGGTAAAGATACGGAAGTCAATACACATGTTATAGCGACCTATGCCGCAATCTATAAAAAAATGTATATCAATACGATGGGCAAGGCCATGGGAAGAGTTATGATGATAAAATCAAAACTTGCGGAAGATAACGAAAAAGCAGAAAAAAGCAAAGTATCTACGGCGGATTTTGAGAGTCTGGGCGGAGCAGTCGGAACGGTTGTTACCATGAAAGCGGACAACATCCAAGCTCTTCTTAATTTTACGGAAATTTTACTGCAAAAAGTGCAATTAGATATAGCAAAAGATTTGGCAACGGAAAACTTTGGGGTTGCTAATCCGGAACAAGCCGTTGGGGATTTTAATTTAGATAACTACAAATTCACGCCGCCAAGCGATGAAGAATTTGAAACGGCAGAAGCAGAGGAACAAGAAAAACTTGGAGAATTGGAAAAAGAAATTACGTCGGGCAGCGGAGCAATCTTAACGGACGCTGAGGATAATATGACGTCGTCGGAAGATAAAGAAAATTAATACGGACTGCGGGAGGCAAGAGATGAATAAAAAAATAAAATATTACCTTAGTGTTCTGTTAATTTCCGGAATTTTGTTTGGTGCGTCACCTTCTCAAGCTCAGTTGGTGGCCGGAGTTTCTTTTGACTTTTTAGGTGATGCCGCGGCATCTATTACCCCAATTTTTGAGCAAATACAAACAAAAGCCGACGAAGCTATAAAATTCGTAAAAGAAAAGGTTACAGCTCTAAAAGCAAGTATAGGTTCTTATTTCGGAAAAAGAAAAAATGCTGCCGAAAAAGTCCCCGGTACCAGAAAATTTGCCGAAAGTTCCGTGGATATATATGATCCGACGGCTGTCCAAGCCGCATTTAACGAATTGTTTTTACAATACCCTTCAGATGACCCACGCATAAATAAACTTTATGAGAACGAAGCTGCCGAATTTTATTATGATACACTGATAGAAATACAAACGGCTTCACAAAGATTGGAGGAAGAGCTTAATAATTTGCGTTCTGAAATAGATACGTTTTCAAAAGATGCCGTTGCTCCCTCAGGAGGCAGCGCGGGTTCTGTTTCTTCCGAAGATGAAAATGGAAATTACTATAATTTGTATCTAGCCCATAAAAAGTTTAATGATGTTCTAAAAATTACAGAAGAAGTCATGGCGCTTTATTCTCAATATTATGTTGCCAGAGCGATATATAGAAAAACAATTTTACCGGCGCCCTACGAAAAAGATAGTGAAGATACATCATCGGATACATTATCATCATCCCAATATTTTCATAGTAAAATAGCTTTTGCACAATACGTAAGTGCAGGTATGTCAAATTCGGCTGCTAAAGCCCCATCGACAAGTGCTACGGCAACGAAAGTCGGAGCGGTCGCAAAAGCCCCATCGGCAAGTGCTACGGCAACGAAAGCCGGAGCGGTCGCTAAAGCTCCATCGGCAAGTGCTACGGTAACGAAAGCCGGAGCAATCGCTAAAGCTCCATCGGCAAGTGCTACGGCAACGAAAGCCGGTACGGTCGCTAAAGCTCCATCGGCAAGTGCTACGGTAACGAAAGCCGGAGCGGTCGCCAGAGTACAAAACGGAGATATTGGTATTATATCTAAACCGGATGAAGAGGAGGCAACTGTTCAAACAAAAGAATTTCAGCCTTTTGTATCAACCAAGCAAGTTCCTTTACGTCAAGTTTCTGCAACGCAAAGTCAAAAACAGACTTTAGAGGAAAAAGATATACTTACTGCGGCTGAGGATAAAGATGATAATAAAAAGGTTGTGTCAAAGGGAAAGGTATCTTTTTCTGTTCCGGCAGCACCTACGCCTCAACCTTTAATGAGCGGCAGTAAAGAGCAATTTGAAGCGTTGCAGCATATTTCGGAAGCTCAAAAATATCTTAATAGTGCGATTGAAGTGCATAATTTGGTAAAACAGCTTCCCGAATACAGAAAGCTGTTTCAACAGTATGAAATGTATAAAAAATTACATGAGAAAGCACAACAAGCCGTGGCCGATTCGGATAAATGCGTAATACAATATTTGGGGCGTCATTACGCACAACCGGAAAAAGTGTGGTATGGTTCAACCCGTATACCGACGGATCCGACGGATTATGACAACAGAACGGGACTTTCCGGTTGGGCTATATCAGCCTTTCAGGTTGCCAATGCGGACAAAAGTGCCGGATTGGATACGGATTCTTTTTCAACGATAGACCTAGGGTATAACGCGGGTAATACCAGTGTAAGTGAGATAGATAAAATACAAGAGCAAGTCTCCAAAATTGATTCTTCATCAGCGTTGGCCGCTCCAAGTCAAGAAGAAAGTTTTTCGGAATCAACAAGAGAAGTTGAGCTGATTGTATGGCAAATAGGGGCACAGGCAGCAAAGATATTAGCCGAAGATCAATATGCGTCTGATTCTTTGTACGGTCGTGCAGAAAATCCTTATCCGTTATGGCAGGATCAAAAGAGCTTTTATAACCAATATATTGACGGAAAATACGAGAATATGAAAAATTATATTCGTCAATTGGATTTAACGGAAGTAGCGTTGCGTATAGCAGAAATTATAAATGATGACAGGGAAGACGGTACACTGAAAAATTCGACACAATCAGGTTTGAATCGTATATCGTCGTATCTTTCTAACCAAAAATCGGCTGGCTCTGCCGATACGACCATGGTAGATGCTAAAAAATCAGCTTTAGCAAAAGTTGATAGTGCGGAAACCGCAGCGCTTAAAACATATAAGGCCCAAAAAGAAAAATTGCTATCGCAACTTGATACGACGGCTTCTAAAATAAGCAGCCTAAACGACGAGGTGAGTCAAGCAGATTCGGACACGGAAACAGGTAAAGCGCAAGTAGCCAGTTCGTATAACACCATAAAACTGATGAACAGCAGAGGCGATACATCAAATTCGACCTTATATGCTGCAGCCGGAAAAGATTTTTCATCCGGAAGTAAGCAAGAATTAGAAAATACCAGAAAAGCCAATAATTTAAGATTAGAAGTCAAAACATATGAAGAAGAGCGCGATTCTATAAATCAAAAACTTGAAGCGATAGAAAAACGAATCGCTTCAATAGAAGAAGACTACATAAATCGCAAGGCCGTTATTGAGGCGGAATACGCACAAAAGATGGAAACTGCGTCCAATTCCTCATCTGCGCCGACTTTAGCAAGTCTTATCAGCAAACTGAATATACATGCGACAGGTTTAAGCGGAGTTGCTTCTAAAGCAGACGGCTTGGTTTCTGATGCCAAAGAATATGCAATAAAACTGATAGATGAAGCCCGTAATGATCTATATAATTTAGGTGACGGGTTATATGAGACTCGCAACAATGCCGTAGTTGTTCGTCGTCATAAAGAGCTGATAGAGTCCTTAAAAGAAATGCCCAAAACGCAGTTTATTTCTTCGGCCATGCTTGCTATCGGAGGGGGCAGTACATCGGCGATTGTTTCTCTTATGTCAAGTGCCTTAAATTCGGCCATTACCCAAGACATATGTGGTCAAGTTTCTTGTAACAGTGCAGATACTGAGTATTTTGTCGGACTGGGAGCTAAGAAAAGAGATTTTAAGGCTCCGCGGGCACCTGAATTTGAGCATTATCCATCACCGCGAGATATTGTCCATTTTGATGCTACGGATTATAGAAATATCAAAAAATCCCAAGATGGTGTCATCAGCAAAGATTCTTTTTTGGAATACGGAGGAGAAATTCCGAATATTTGGAAGCAGATGCTTTCAGAAAATGCATTTGTTGAAAAAGGTTTGGATTTAAGCAATCTTTTGGAGCAAGGAGGCGAGAGCAAATCCTTTATGAGGGGAACTTTGTATCCTTGTCGTATAGGAAATAAGACGGTAGACGTTGCGGCTTCAAAAGTTGATTTGAGCCAAACGAGCGGACGCTATTTGATAAGTCGTAACGGTTCTTCAAAGATACCGACATGCCTGGATATATCACTTAAAGGTACGCTGTATTATACGGTTACGGATTTGGAATTAGACAAGAGTGTAAGCGCCGGCACGCAAGAAGCCGCGACATCTGTTACGGCCAGCGAGCTTGGTACCCTTTTATCTTACAGTGGGCAAAAACTTCGTTTTAACGAAACAGCGTATGATGTATATGAGAGAATGCTTGAGTTGGAAGATGATGCCAACGGAGATGATTTCGATTATGAAGTGAGAGATAACGTATATCAAAAGGCAATGTATGCCAATAATCAAATAGGAAATTTCTTACATTTTGTAGATAAAGAAAACAATATAAGAAAAAGTGTCGAGGAGCTTGCCCTAAGTATTGATGATGCCCGAAATACGATAAAAGAATATTTATCGGCAATGGGATTTAAGGTTAGTGCTAATTTTAATCTTGCTAATGATGATGAGTATAATTATATTCGAACTAAGTTGTTGGAATATAAAAATAGTCTTGTCGGTCAGGCCCATTCACAAATATCGGGTTTGAATGCCACGGATGCGGTTGTAAGCGAGCGTTATGCAAAAGCTAATAATACGCGGGCAGCTTTGGTTCAAGATTATGACGCTTTGATAAATATGAACAATTCGACAGAAGCGGGCAGTAGTCTTGAAGAGTCCATCATAAGCGAGAGAGCAAACCAGGAAGTTATGTCTAAGTCGCAAGATCAGTCGCTATCTGGACTACAGGATGAAATAAATAATTATGAAATTCCGATGTGTATGGCCTATTAGATAAAAAAGAAAGTAAGAGATGAGTAAACTAAGTAATATGTTAGAAGGCAGCAAGATATTGGCAATTGCCGATAAAAATGGCAAAGAATATAAATTTATTGGAACAAGAGAAAAAGAAGTTGTCAGTGCCAAAATGACATATTACTTGTGGTTGTCGCGTTTTTTTATTGTGACGACAGTTGCTTCGTTACTTCTTTTTTTGGCATCGTCATTATCGCTATTTAGTTTAGCCCCTCAGGTCACGGTTGAGCCATTTTTAATCATAGATCAAAGTTCGTCGGACGACATTGTTCGTTATGAGCCGATAGCGTATGATATGGCATCAAAAAAGATGCTTATGGAAACGTTTGTTCGTCAATATGTTCTTTATCGCAACACAATCATCAATGATGAGCGAGAGATGATGGTTCGCTGGTATCCGGGCGGTATAGTTAATTATCTGTCCTCGCCGCAAGTATTTAGTGAATTTAATAAATACAGAGAAAAAATATGGAAAGGGATTACGGATAACCAAACATCTCAAGAAGTGGAGATTATATCAATAGGGCGTGTCGGCGGTGAAAAAAGTCCGGTATGGAAGGTCGATTTTAAGACTTATGAAGTTTCTGCACGGCGCCGCAACAATGAAACGGGAGCACTTTTTTTAAGAGTTCATTATTGGACGGCCTCAATTACATCATACTTTATCCCAGGTCGAGAGTTTATGGGAAAACGTTTGTTAAATCCGCTTGGTTTTACGGTTACAAGATATTCTCAAAGTGAAGTTGAATTCTTGTAAATTTGTTAACCATTTTGTTTTATAACCCAATTAAGTGCTGAACACATTAAAAAAGGTAGACTTTTGTAAAAAAAAAGTTTAACTTCAATATATCTTATCATGAGAGAGGATATTCTAATGTATAAAAATTTAATGTTAGTCTTGATTCTGATGTTATTATCGGCGTGCGGTCTTTTTGGTTCGTACTATGAACCGGAGCCGGTTGGTATTGGTCGCGCATCAGATGAACTCAAACTTTCTCCTTGCGCATGCATGCAAGTAGAATTACCAAAGACTCTTCCTGATTGGTTTATAGAAACAATCTAAAAGGTTCTAAAGATGGTACAGCAATTGGGGGTAAATAATCAAAATCAGCGTCTTTTAGCCGGGAACAAACAACGAAGTCGTGCAAACTCATCTTCTTCGCAAGATGCTTTTGTGGCAAATATTGCGGAAAAACGCTATTTGTGGACGGCACGTGCGTTTGCAATTATTACAGCAATCAGTTTGTGCTGTAATATTATTCTGTTGTTGGCAATAGCTCAAGTTATTCCCCTCTATCGCGTAGAACCGTTTTTACTGACTTTTCAGGATAAAGAGGAGCAGGTTTATAATATCCAAGCGGTTAACCGAGATATGGAAGACGAAAAAGAGATAACCGAAGTTTTTGTAAGAGAATATGTATTACTTCGGAGTTCTTTTAATCGAGATATTCCGGAAGTTGAGGCACGTTGGATGCCCGGCGGTATGATAGAAGAAATGTCAAGTCCGTCGGTTTATAAAGATTTTATAGATAATACGGCCAATCGAGCTCTTCAACTGATTCGGACCAGACAAATGATACGAGATGTACGTATTATGACGGTTAACGAGTTGGGGTCTGGAATATGGCAAGTTGAATACGAAACTCGAGATATGTATCCGGATTCTAAGACACCGGAGATTAATTATTGGACGGCAAGTTTAAAAGTTGGATACCGCAGTAAGAGAGTAAAATATAAAGGAAGACTAAAAAATCCGGTCGGCTTTACGGTTTATCAGTACTCTCTGACTTATAATAAAGTAAAATAAGGTGGATAGATTAATGTTAGCAAAGTCTTTGAAAATAAGTTTATTAAGTTTGATAGGTTTGATGTTTGCTTCAGAAACTTATGCTCAAGCAACCATCAACAGCATGGATCAGAACGCAGATCAGTCACAAGGTCAATATCAGCCGATGGATATGGGATATGCGGGCTTCAATTCACTTGGCATGATGCAAAGTGCATGGCTTGATCCACTGCAAAACTTGGGAGAAGGACAAAGTAAGCCGGCCTATTCCAAGTATTATTGGTCTCCGGATTTGGTCTTGCCGCTTCGTTTAAGAGAAGGCATGATTACATTGCTTAATTTTCCGGAATGGGAAATGGTAGAAGATATATATATCGGTGATAATGCTACTTTTGACGGCCAAATATCTGGTCCTAATACTTTGCTTCTCTATCCTCGCAAAGGCGCAAATGTCGGTGTTGATACAAATATTATCGTCTTTGGACGTTCTGGTAATCGCTATGTTTTCTATGTTCGCAGTGAAGGCGTAAATACGGAACGTTTAACAAATGCAATTGTTGATATAGATGTTATTGACGGCGCAGGAGGTGCAGGCACGCTTGGATCCGGCGGATCGTCTTCAGGACGAGTCAATGCCAGCAAATATTATGGCAATGGCGGTAAATCAGTTGATTCAACTTTTACAAAAAGATTTCAAAAAAATGATTGGATAAAGAGTATTCCTCTTGATCCGTCGCAATTTCGTTTTGATATAGAGGTCTATGTACCCAATCCGGACGATGTAGTCATAGCTCCGGAAAGAGTATGGCGAGATGATATTTTTACCTATATTGATTTAGGTGAAAAATCATTGAATATGACCCAACGTCCGATTGTAACATTGATAGTAGAGCGTGTAGAAGTTCCTGTTGGCTTCAGAACAAAAGGTCCAAACAATAGACTGATTATTGTTGAAGCAATAGGCGATATGGTCTTGCGTAACGGAAAACGTATTGTATGCTTAAAATTGCGTCGTTCCGATGAAGTTGGGCTGGATAACATCAGCTATGCCGATGATATTACGGATAAAGAATGGGATGTTCCTCCTGCGTTGCCAGACAGAAAGCAAGGTAAGAGCGGCGGAGCCGATTATCCTGACGGTTTTGGCGGTAATGGCGCCGGTAATGAAAATTCGACGGGCGGCATGTATGGTGCTTCGTCTTCCAACAATGGTTACGGCTCAGATAATAACGGCGGTAACGGCGGGGTAACCATTCGATATGGAGCCGATTCTATGTTTGGCGGAGATGTTACTTCCCAAGGCGGAGATTTTGATTACTCTAAAATGCATAGAATACAAAATACACAAGAATTTGATGCGGCGGCAAGCAATTTGGCAAGCCAATATCGCTATGGCTCGGGTTTTGCCGACAGCGGATCTAACATTTCGATAGAACTTGGAACAGATGCCGATGTCGAAAATCTTGAATCTTTGTGGGATAATTTGTCATCCAAATATTCCAAAATCTTAAAGAACTATGATCCGTTCTTCTCGGTTGATGCACCGGCAGATGGACAAGGCAAAGAGCTTTTCCACTTGCGGATAGGACCTGTAGAAACGCTGGACGAAGGTGACAGTGTATGCAGTAAATTGGGTAGAAACGGAGTATTTTGCAGCGTGGTCAGAACACAATGAGCAAAGAAGTCTTAACACATTCTGAAAGTTATATCAAAAAAACCAACCGCATAATTCTTGCGGTTGGTGTTACTTCATTTTTAGTCTTTTTGTTTGGATTATATCTGCTTTTTTCAAGCGATGAGCCAATAGAAGAGTATGAAGAACCTGTATTTACGGACAATGATGATGCCTTAAATGTGCCCAGTGTCGAACCCGTACAAGAAAGTATAGAATTTAGCACGGTAGATGACGGGGAAATACCGATTACGACAACACCTAATCCGATAGCATTAGGTCAGGTCGTTCTGGGGACTGATGCGAAAAATGTATTGACCATAGGCACAAACGGAAAAACATCTGTTATGATTATATCCGTTCAGTTAGCAGAAGCTCCTTTTGATGGTTTTGAATTTAACGATAATTGCAGCGGAAAACTCTTAAGAGGCAAGGAAACCTGCGATATTACCATGAGCTGGGTTCCTGTTGTTGCGGGCAATGTTCAAAATAATTTTATTGTATCTTGGCACGAAAGCAATGTTTCACAAGGAAATGCAAAATCGGAAAAAGTTCCTGTCTATGGAAATGCGATAAACAAAGAAGATTGTAATTTTTGTGAAAATATACCCGGTGTAGGCAATGGCGGCGGAACAACTTCGTCGACGGCTAAAAAAATGCAACGCGCCGTTATCGGTCCTGACGGAAAACTTATCGGCTATGCTGATGAAGATGGTTACATTTATGACGAAAACGGCAATATTATCGGTCGTATTAACGAAAATGGTCTAGCTGTTGATGCGGATGGCAACATTATAGGGGTCGCCAATAATCGCAAACTGGTTTATGATGATAATAATAACGTTATTGGTTATATTAATCCCGATGGCAGCATGGTTGATGTTAACGGCAATGTAAACGGTCGAATGTTGCCGGACGGAACCGTTGTCGATAATGACGGAAACGCCATAGGCAAAGCCGTTGACATGGGGTATGTATATGATGAAAATGGTAATATCATCGGTCGTGTTATGCCGGACGGAACCGTTGTTGATTTAAATGGTAATGTTATTGGACGTGTTAACGAAAAAGGCGAAGTTATCGATGCCAACGGTAATGTAATCGGTCATGTAACGAAATCAGGTCAAGTTGCTGTTGATAGCGATGGTAATATCATCGGGGTAGTTATGCCGGATGGATCTGTTGTTGATGCAAATGGAGATGTCGTCGGTCGTGTTGATGAAAACGGCAATGTGATTGCCGATAAAAATTTGGATGCTAAGAGTGTTCGTCGTCGCTTAGCTTATAACAAGGACGGAAATGTTATAGGTTATGTTGATGAAAAAGGTGATGTCATAGATTTTGACGGAAATACGATTGGTCGCAGTCGTCCGGACGGAACGTTGGTAAATATGCGCGGTGAAGAAATGGGGTCAGCCGGTACGACGGGAAATCTTTTGGCGTATAACAAAGACGGAAAGGTTATGGGCTATGTCGAAGATGACGGCAGCGTCATAGGTGCAGACGGCAAAAAGATAGGAGAATTGTTACCGGACGGCAGTTTGATAGATGGACAAGGTAATATTATCGGTAAAGTAGATGCCAGCGGTCGCCGTTTGGCATATGACAAAGACGGCAACATTATCGGTTATATAGATGAAAACGGAAATGTTGTGGATTTTGCAGGAAATGTTATCGGAAAAGTCAGAGAAGACGGCACCATTGTTGATGCTAATGGTAATGTTATAGGTCATGCAGGTCCGGCAAATCAGCGTTTGGCATATGATAAAGACGGCAACATTATCGGTTATATCGACGAAAATGGTAATGTTGTTGATTTTGATGGCAATATTATCGGTAAAATGTTGGAAGACGGCACCATTGTTGACGAAAACGGTAATGTTATAGGTCGAGCAGGAACAGTTAATCGCAAATTGGCATATGATAAAGATGGCAATGTTATCGGCTATGTTGACGAGAACGGTAATGTTGTTGATTTTAACGGCAATGTTATCGGTAAGATGTTGCCTGACGGAACCATAGTTGACTTAGATGGTAATCCGTTGGGAGAGGTTGCCGGTTTTTCGCAAATCGTTTTAGATAAGTACGGTAAGATAAGCGGCTATGTCGGCAAAAATAATGAAGTTTATGATAAAGATGGTAATATAGTCGGTTATGTAGATGAAAACGGAAATATTGTTAACAGTACGCAGACAATATTGGGACGTTTGATACAAGAACAGATGATACCTGTAACACCTCAAGGAACGATTTTGGGCGAAGTGAAGTCAAACGGCACGGTAGAAAATGATAATAAGCAAATTGTTGGCAGAATATTAGCGAATGGTTTGGTTAAAAATCCATCTGGTTCAAAAATTGTTGCCCGAATGATACGTGGAGGACTTGTCGTTGGTTTGGGCTGTAAAAATATAGGCTATTTGGAAAAAGACGGCGTCATTAGAAAGTCCAACGAAGAAACGGGATACAAATTGACTGCCGACGGAGTTGTCGTTGATGACAGCGGAGCTTATATAGGCGAAGTTGTCACTCCGGGACCTGTTTTTGACAATACATGTACCATGATAGGCGAAGTAGATACTGATGGTATAGTTCGCGATAGCGGAGGCAGTTATGTCGGCTGTGTTAATCCGGATGGTACGGTTTTGAATGAAAGAGGAGAAGTTGTCGGCGGTGTGTCGCGGTCGGGTATAGCTGTATCATACGACGGCAATTTTTTGGGATCGGTTAGTTCAAATGGGTTGGTATTTTCTCCGCAAGGCCAAGCAGTAGGTTGCGTCGGTACATACGGAGACGTCTTTGATAAAAATGGCGGTTATGTCGGTCATATTCTAAAAAATACTTATGCCTATGATATGGAAGGCAAATTTTTGAATATGGTTAATGAAAGCGGAAGAGTTCCCTTAAAAGGGCAATCTGCCGGAAGACTTTTGGCTCATAATGTCGTTGTTGATGAAAATAATAAAATTATAGGTGTAACTTTACCTGAAAAAAGCACGATACTAGATTCCGCAGGAAAAGTTATCGGTCATTTATTTCCGGACGGATATGTCTATGATAGTAAAGGTGTATCTATGGGAAAAATGTATAGTGACGGCATGAGTTTTTATAACCATATTCTGGGTAACAGACTTTCCGGCGGACTAATTACTGATTTTGATGGTAAAATAATCGGTCAAACGGATTATAACGGCAAGGCGGTTAACAGATTCGGCGAAAGACTTGGTTATGTTGATGCAAAAGGTATATTTTTCAATGAAAACGGCGAATATAAAGGAGCTGTTGTAAAACGCGGTGCCGGCGTAGGATATGATGGAGCCTTTTTGGGCTATGGTCTGTCAGATGGACGAGTTATTGACTTAGAAGGCAAGATGAACGGTCGCAGTACCTCAGACGGCAAGATTGTCGATAAAGACGGCAGCGTCATCGGAGAAATTATTCCGGAGAACATAGTCATTGATATTTTGGGCAATTATAAGGGACGAGTTAATTCTTTGGGAGATGTAATTGATCTCAAAAATAATAATATTACGGCCATATTACCCGGTGGTTCGACAGATAAGAATTTGAGTCTTCTTAGAAGAGGAGCCGTTATCGATTATAGCGGAAAGGTTATCGGAGCGGTTACGCCTGACGGAAGTGTAATAGATGTCCTTAATATTTATATCGGGCGAGTTTTGTCAGACGGAAGTGTTATTAATAATTCCGGCAAACTGATAGGAGAAGTTTTGGACGGAGATATTGTCATCAACGATGAAGATAAGGTCGTTGGTTATGTTAATTTTGGTGGAATTGTAACCAGCTCGGGAGGAGAAGTCATAGGTCGCAGTATGTCCTCAGACTTAGCTGTTGATAATAATGATGCTGTTCTCGGCAGAATATATAAAATAGGTACAACGATTCTGAGTAACGACGGACAATATGCCGGACGATTGCGTGCCGATGGTACGGTCGTTAGTCGAGAGGGAAAAATTATAGGATATCTAAAGAGCAACGGTTCTTTTATAAATTTGGATAAAAAAGTTTCCGGATATGCTTTGCAAGAAGTCGCTAAAAATCGGAGGAACTAGCATTGAAACTTGATTTGGGCAAAATATTGACATTCTCAATGAAAACATCGTTGATCGGTTGCTTTCTGAGTTTCAGCGTATCTGTTGCATCGGCACAGGAAATTACCGCTATTGATTTTAACGGAGATTTAATAGGTAAAGTTATCCCCGATGGAAAAGTCGTAAGTTTTGAAAATCAATTAATCGGTAATATTACGGCAGACAGTTTGATAGTCGATTCTGATGGAGTTTTAATCGGGGGCGTTGTTCCGAAAGGAATAGCAATTGGCAATGATAACCGCCTGTTAGGAAAAGTAAATAACGACGGAACAGTACGTTTGGCGACGGGAAAAATTGTCGGCAAGGTATTGCCTAATGGTTTGGTTGTCGATGAGAGTTTTTCCGTATTGGGGGCTGTACTTTTTCCGGGACTTGTTTATTCAGATAGCGGAGAAACAGTCGGACGCTTAACCGGCGATGGCTTATATTCTAATCTTCAAGGACAAAATATAGGATTTATTTCACCGGACGGCTATGCTTACCGCCGTGTCGGTAATGATTTTGTGCTTGACGGCAGATTGATTTCGTCAAAAATGATAATTGATGCTTCCGGAAAGTTTGTCGGCAGCATATCCCCCGGCGGTAAAGTGACAGATTTTGATGGTAAAATCATCGGACAAATCCATGCCAATGGGTTTGCTTATGATGCGCAGAATAAAATCATAGGTCGAATTGTCAAATCGGGGTATGCTTTTTCTAACGACGGAAAATATGTGGGATTTGTAACATATAACGGTGATGTTGTTAAATCAAACAAAGTTGTCGGGCACTTGCAAATTGACGGTAATATTGCAGATTCAAAAGGCAATGTCATAGGATATATGGCAGATATTGCATCTACGGCAACAGATATAAGCGGAAAATATATCGGCAGAATTATGCCTGAAGGAAGAATAGCTCAGGCCAGAAATTTTGTAGGAACGATGGGTCCGAGACAAACAATTTTGGGAACAGATGGAATCGTAATCGGTAAACTTACGGTATCGGGACCGGTTTTTGATTATCGCGGTACGCTTAAAGCCCATGCCCTTAAAAATGGTCAGGCTATCTTATTGAGCGGAACACCCATAGGAACAACTTATGGTAACCGAGTATCAGATTACAATGGTCGTAATATAGGTATGACGTTTGAGGCTAAATTAATCGTCAATTCATTAAATCAAGTATTAGGTGTAAATGGCATTAGCTCGGCATTTAGTTTGGGAGAAGTAAAGAAAATAATATCTCCGTTTGGTTATGTTTATGATGCGGAAGGCGGGATAGACGGTAATTTATTGTCTCTCGGAGCCGTATATAATTCAAGCGGTGAAACTATTGCTCTGATATATCCGAACGGAGAACTTGTAAATAATAATGCTCCGGTCAATGGAAAACTGACACAATACGGATATAGTGTTGATGATAAAAATACCATCCTCGGTAAAAATATTAATGCCGGCTATGCTGTGGATTATCGCGGCAATAGTTTAGGTTTGATAGCTGATGGAAATATGCTGTTGGATAAAGGTCTGAAAAAGATTGCTAAAATATTACCGGATGATGCGGTTGTCTCTGATTTAAGCAATCCGGCCTCTTTAATGCCCAGCATAGGTAAGGCGGGTAAACAAGAAATCGCAATAGGATTCCAAGGTCGTTATTTAGGCTATATCAATCATGCAGGATTGGTGTATGACACAAAATCAACAATTGAGGGCAAGGTAAGTGCCGACGGTATTGTTTTTGACAATGGCGGTATGGCGATAGGTGAAGCAGTTTCTTATGCACCGATTATCAACGAACAATGCGAATTTGTCGGTGTGGCAACAGGACAAGGCGATATACGCAATTATCGAGAAGTCAACATGGGTAAATTGTTGGCAAACGGTCAGGCGTTTTCGGTTAATAACGCCATAATAGGCTATGCCGTAAAGCCGGGTGTTGTGATTGACTACGGCGGCAATGCAATAGGTATTGTGTCATCTTCGGGTAGAGTGCTCAATTATGCAAATGAAAATTTGGGGTGTGTAGACCAAAGAGGAAGAATGTTTGATAGCAAAAAAGCCCTTATCGGTAAAGTTATTGAAACAAAACCGGTCATGAATTTTAACGGGGTTATTATCGGTCGCTCAACGCTTGACGGCAATGTTGTTAATTCGCAAAATAGTGTTGTCGGCTACATTCGTCCGGACGATTCAGTTAGCTCAAAGAGCGGGTTACCTACGGGAATTTTGTTTCAATATCGTTTTGCATTTGACGAAAATAACCATTTGATAGGTACAATTAACGATAAAGCCGAAGTGATAAATGAAAAAGGTGAAAATATAGGTGTGGTTGATTTTGATGGAAATGTACTTTCCGGAGAAAATAAAATTGGCTATGCTCTGTATGACATGTATATTTATAATAACAACAATTTTGTTATAGGTTACATCTTGCCGGATGGTCAAATATTGTCGTTAAATAATCAAAATCTGGGTGGATTAACAAAAGGCTTTTTGGTAGACAGCTCACAGAAAGTTATAGGTCGAGGCAACAGAGATTTTCATATTCGAGATAACCTTAACTCGATTATCGGAGAGTTGCAGTTAGATGGAAAAGTTATTAATTCTAACAATGAATATGTTGGTAGTTTGGGTAAGAAAGGTGAAATTACGGATAATAATGGCAAAGTTATAGCCACGGCTCGTCCTTTACAATTTTATGAAGCACCCGAAGCAGAAAAGGATGAAGGTATTCTTGTTTCCGAAAAAACAACTGAAACAGATAGCATGCGCGCTGTTTATGATCAAAATGGCAATATTATCGGCTATGTTGATGAAAAAGGAAATAAGACAGATATTGTTGATGCCAAAGGAAATATTATAGGTCAGTTAGATAAAGACGGTACAGCCATCGGTTTAGACGGCAATGTCATAGGTAATATTCGTATGGATTGGTACCAAAAACCGGAAACTTATAAACCGAGCGACATACCGGAAGTTGGGGCAAGAACGGTAGCAGATGTCGGACAGTACAAACGTTCGCTTAACATAGCGCTAACCCCTGACGGCGAATATCTTGGCGATATTCTTGAGGATGGCAACGTCGTTGATAAAAGAGGAAATGTTATCGGCAAGTTGCTTCCGGATGGTTTAGTTGTTGATAAAGAAGGATCCCTGATAGGAATAGAAGAAGCGGCCAAAAAATCGGATACGGGAGAAATGTTTGTTCCGGCAGGAACCTTTGGTCAAGGTGGAGCATACGGAACAGGCACCGGAGCCGGAAATCTTGGACCCGGAGGAGGCTTTGGTCCCGGAGAACGGTATGATCCGCAAAGATCTGCAGCTTTGCAAGCAGCTCAAAATGAGCGCCGCAAAGGGATGTATGTCGGAAAAATAAGCTCTAATATTCGCAAAGAAGCCTTTGACGGTTACCAAAAAGACTGGGAAGAGCAGGGTATTGATAAAGTTATATCTTCATGGCGAGTTGATATGAGTGAGATGATACTTGCAGACAAGCCGATTCCTGCCGTTATAGCGCGTTCGATTGATACTCAAAATCCTGTTCCGATTACAGCATTTGTAGAACGCAATGTTTATGCGGAAGATGGTAGAAATATTGTAATTCCGGCAGGTAGTAGATTGATGGGTGAACTGGGAGGAGCGACCAGCGGCGGAACAGAAACATCTTCAGAATCTGCCCGTATTACGATTGTATGGCAACGTCTAATTCGTCCTGACGGTGTATTGTTTACCTTCCAAGGTGAAACCGGAGATGCCCAAGGTCGCGGTGGCGCACTCGGATATGTTGACCAACAACTGGGCAAGAAATACGGAATGCCGTTAATTACGACTCTTCTTACCAGTGCTACCAGCTACATGATGGCTACGGATGAAGAAGAAGGGTCAATGGAAACAGAGACATCGCGTCAGCAAGCGGCCAATGATGCACGGCAGAATTTCATTGACCAAATGAATCAGATATTTGAAATGATTTTGGCAGATAAGACCAATATTCGTGCTTTAACCTATGTCCCTGCCGGTACACGTATTATTGTTTATCCAAAGGTTGACCTCTGGTTAAGAACGGTTGATAGAGATATGGATGTTTCAACAAATATGAAGAGAAAAGATGTCTTGATTGATGATAAAGAAGCACAAGACAGAATTGCTACTCAGGCGGCAGAACGTCGTATTAAACAAGCGGGTGGAACAAGTGGTGATGTTTCTTCCGAAGTTGTCTACGAATCCGAGAAAACAGAAGCTCAACCGGTATTAATTGAAGATAAAAAGCAATCGGGCAGAGCGCCCGCTTCAACGGTAGGAGCAACACCTCCTCCGCCGCCGAGCAGTGGTAGTTATGCTCCGCCGGCGTCATCATCCGGTTCTTCAAGCTCTGGTAGCGGTGTACCACAATTATTTTAAGGAGATTAAATGAGTTTTGAAGTATTAGAATCCGTTTTGCGTCCGCTTTCATATTGGTATAACCAAGAAAATATAGAAGAGGTAGCAATTAATAGATCCGAACAGGTATGGTTGCGGTTACGTGGCAAACGTGCTTATCCATGGGTAATGTATAAGGATGAGAAGCTAACAAAAGAATATCTAACGGATTTGTTATATATTGTAGCCAATACTTATGAAATTCCTTTTGATCCGATAGCAGGAAGCCCGGTTGTCTATGCGACGATTCCCGGAGAACACCGTTTTTCCGCCATTTGTGGAAAAAACGTTATGTATGATGAAAATGACTTGACCGGAGGTGTCGCCTTAACCATTCGTGTACATAGCGACGATGTGGCTTTTGGACTTGGTGACTATGGATTAAAACAAGGTGAAAAGTTGCACCAAATAAATCCGTTAAAGTCAATTAAGGATCCTGAAGATCCCTATGAAAGGCTCTTGCTAAGTATAAAAAGAGGAGACCATATATTAGTCAGTGGTGCGACATCAACAGGTAAAACGACATTTCTAAACAATTTGCTCAAAATTTTGGATATTCACAAAAGAATAATTACAATAGAAGATACGCGCGAACTGATCGTACCGCATCCCAATCGCACCCATATCGTGATGTCTCGTACAGAACAGACCAACCAGTTTGACTATGCAAAAATCATTGACTTGGTTGTACGTTTTACGCCGGACGCGATTATCGGAGGCGAAATTTCAACAAGCAACGCCGGAGCCTTATGGGAATTAATGGGATCAGGCCATGATAACTGTCTGGCAACAATTCACGCGGAAAGTTCAACGGCTGCTTATGAGGCATTTATGGATCGTATATTACATACCTATCCGACTATGGACAGAGAGAAAACAATTGAAGAAATGCACCATAAGCTAAGAGTGGTTCAAATAAATCGTGATGGTAACTTGCGTGCTGTTACCGAAGTAACCTAAATCAGAAGAATGCTACGGTTCTTTCAATAAATATGTAAAAAATCATATATTGAATATGATGCGGTATTTGCAACGCCTGAGTTCTGAGTAAGATAAAGCCTCACGCATTGATAGTTACAAAACAGTACCGTTTTTGTTTTATGGTATTTCACCATGAATGAAGTACTTTTTTTAGCAATATAAAAATAAATGCAATATCTGCCGGCAGTTTCTGGACAGAGTTTAGTCTTGTCCGCAAAAATAGCAAGACAAGTGATTGTAAAAGATTTTTAGATATAGAAAATTAAGTAAGGTTATAATGTAAAAAAATAGCCTGAATTTTGACTTGATTTCTTATTTAATAATTATTCATCATCAAAATTTGATAAGGAATATAGTTCTATTTGGTTGTGAAAGCACATGTATCAAGCAAACTCAGTCAAATTAGTTTCAAAAACATATAGAAGGTAACGAATTAAAATTTCTACCGGACAATACTTATAAGGTTTGTAAGAGAAGGATAGTCATCTGGTGTTATATTATCAAAAGAATTATTATCCTTAGGATTGCTTGAAGCAGAGTAAATATTCTCCAGTAAATTTTTGGTTTAAAATCAGCTACAAACCTTGTGGCTTGACCACGCTCGTTGGCGTGGAGCGGTGTTGTTCCAACACCTTGGCATTCAGCCCCGAGTAAACTTGGGGTTTTCTGTAAAGCAACTAATAAAAAAGCGCCTGTATAAAACAGGCGCTAAAAAGAAAACAAACTCACCAGATGATTTAGTTGAGAGCAAGAAGCTGAGGAAGGACAAATTGCCCGTTTCTGCAGATGAGGACATTATCGAACCAAATTTCGCCACCGCCATATTGGGGGGTTTGGATTTGAACTAAATCCCAGTGGATTGCAGATTTGTTTCCATTGTAGGCATTACCGCAGAAGTTTCCGAGGGCGATATGGATGGAACCGGAAATTTTTTCATCAAACAACGTATTTCCGATAGCTTGCTTAATAAAGGGATTAACCCCAAAAGCAAATTCTCCCAAATATCTTGCGCCTTCATCGGTATCAAGGATTTTTTCCAAATCCTTTTGATTTGCATCAGCGGATGCCTGTACAACTTTGCCTTCATGGAAGGTGAGCGTCAGATTGCGAAAGACAATACCGTTCATGGTAGACAAGGTGTTAAAACGGATTTTGCCGTTTACGGAATGCCGAACAGGCGCCGTATAAATTTCTCCATCTGGAATATTCCTCAAACCGTGGCATGGTGTTGCTCCGATTCCCTTGATAGAAAAAGTTAAATCTGTACCGGGAGCAACGATTCGCACGTTATCCGTTTGATCCATCAGTTCTTTCAGGGGCAACATAGCCTGATACATTCTGCTGTAATCGGCCAGACAAGCTGAGAAGTAAAAATCTTCAAAGGCTTGAGTTGACATGTTGGCCTGAAAAGCCAATGTCGGATTTGGATAATATAACAAGCACCATTTTGTTCTCGGAATCCGAACATCCATATGTACGGGCTTCATAAAGAAGCGATTGTACATACTTTGTTGGTCGGCGCTCATAGCATTATCCAGAGGATTTTCATAGCAGCGAACAGCGATATAAGCATCCATCTGTTCCATTATGTCGCGTTGGATGGCGGCATATTCGTTGATTTGTTTTTCGTCAGCATGAGAAAAAAAGGCATTTCTTAAGCAGACGTCATTATGGAGATAAAAGGGAACGGCTCCGATTTTAACAGACTGTTTAATGAGTTCTGTCAGCAGTTCGACGGTTGAAGAACCGAAAGTTTCAATAAAGACTTTTTCACCTTGTTTCAGTCGAACCGAATTGTTCAGGATTGTCTGTGCTAAACGAGTTAAGCGTTCATCTTTTTGCATAAAAAATAGTATTAAGAGATTAATAATAAAAAATATCAAGGAGCATTATAGCCAAAATAAACAAAAAAACAACCTCTAAATTTAAAATTTAGAGGTTGTCGACAAAATTTGTCTATTGGAGTGGGGGAATATTCAATTGAGCAATTTCGCCGGGTTTAATTTTAATGCTCGAATATCTCATATTTCCCGTTTCTATCATAAAACGCTGCCGACCGGTTAATTGAGCAGCTAAATCATAGAAATCGCGCCCGTTTAAGTCTTGTCTTTGAGGATTCATAATATAAAGGACGCAACCTTGAGTTTTTTCTGCCACACCACAACGAGCACGTCCTCTTGGAACCTCGGAGTTAATAACGACACCCTGTAAACCATTTTGAACAGTTGTTGGACCGCTTAAAAAGATTTTTGCAAACATAATACCAAACAGTAAAAAGACTGCGGCGGTGATAAAGACGGCAAATCCGGTATAAAGATCTCCAACCATCATTTTTTCGCGCCAACCGGCATTAGCAGGCATAAGGTCTTCATCATTGATATAGCTGCGCTCAAAATTATTTTGTTGCAATCTGGTGTCTTGTTGGATGGTAGGCAAATTGTCATTATCCAAAAAGGCATCTAAGTTAAAAGCATCAACTTTATCTGTTTGAGGCTTGTTTGTTTCAGGAGTAAGATTAGGCACGGCAGCAACTGTCATGGCAGGTGCAATACTTTGATTTTGCATGGATGCAAAAGAAGAATCTGTTGTTTTGGGAGGCACAGACAGCATATCCGGATTATTAATAGGACGTTTAATCGGTCTTTTTACTTTTTTCAATTTGTGGCGAACGGGAGCTGCGTTAGGCGTAAGATTTGTGTTATTCATCTTTTTTCCCTTTCAATTATTGTGCATTATCAGTTTCAGATACTTGTTTTTTGAGAGTACGAATGATACGCGGCACCATAAAGACAATTGTCTCTGATTTAGGTTTAGTGATTCCGAAAATCTCATTTGGGATACCGATAATTACAAAATTTTCGCCCAGTTTGCTGCGGATATTAAATTGAGTAATTTGACCGTCTGTACCTTCAAGTGTAATGTCCGAAAAGATACGATTTTGCGGCATTAAGGAAGATCTTGCCAACAAAGAAATCTGTGCTTCATGAGATTTTCGAGCGGCACATTTTCCGATATCAAAGCGTGCCAGCCACAAATTAGGAACAACAAATTTTCCTTCGGCTGCTTTAACAACTCTTGCTTGACCGGATAAAAATCTTTGTAAGGTACTAAAGTTTAAGTCATCGGATGTTGTTAATACTCGTCCGATAACACCGGTTTTAGCAGTTTTTATAGTTCCGAAATCAAATATATTTAGCAATTTTTGCCATTCTATATCTTGAGTTTCGTTATAAGGATAGATGGTAAAAATGCTGACATCATAAGCAATTAGAACAGGATTTTCTTCAAAGTAGTCTATTAAGTCCTGAATTTTTGTTTTCAGTTCAAAATCTGCGTCAAAAGTAATGGAGTAATCAGACCAATCCGTTGTGACACTTGTAATACCGGCTCCGCGCATAACATCAAGCAAAGCGAGAATAATAGGTCTTGATTTTGGTACATAGAGAGTAAAATTAGCTTTGCGACCGATAGTCATGGTTTTGGTCTCGGAATTGTAGCTATAATAGATTTCTGCCGCATCGGTAATCATTTTAACAACTTCGGAAAGTTCGCCACGCAGATTTTCGGCAGAGATACTGGTATAAGGAGCATCTTTTGCCACTAAGCGAATATCTGCTTCTTTCAAAAGTTTGAGTAAGGCTTTTTCTGCCGGCATGGTTTTAAATGAAAAACCTGTTACCTCATATCTGGGCAAAGGATTGTTAATACCGTTTTTTACCAAATTAAAAGCTTTTAAATTATAGGGCAGTGCCGTAATCATTTCTTGAGTTTTCCAGTTGACCTGACATCTTAAAGGCGTTTCCAGGTCAAGAGAGCTGGCACCTTTAGGTGTTCGGATCATATTAGGATCCTGCAAATCGATTAAGGTTGCGGCTGTTTTCGGATTAACTTCAACGGGTTCCGGCTGTGGCGCGGGCGTTTTGCAAGCCGTTAAGGTTAAGCCTAATATTGTGCCCAATGTTACCATTAAAAATTTATGATAAATATTAATCATCAGTCAGCTACTTTCTGTTTGATATGTTAAGTTTATTTTGTTTCTTCGTCAGTTGGAAAATTTGGTTTTATATTATTTTCCTGCATTAGTTTTTCCATTAATTCTTCCATTCCCATGCCTGCTCCGACGGTCGGATCTTCTGATTTGTCAACATTTCCGAGAGCTTGTTTCATTTTTTCCACTTCACGGGCATCTTCTTTTATCATATCCGGTGTAGAATTGCTTTTTAGCTCATTTTGATACTCGGACAAAGTTCTTTTCAGACCGTTTAATCCACCGGCTATTTTTCTCTCAACATAGGGATAAAGCTCTTGATGTTGAAGTATATATTCGCCTGTTTCGCTAATTTCTTCCAAAACGTCTAAGATATATCCGAAATAAGGATAATCTTCAATGGCGATATTCCCTTTACGAACGCAACGAGCAGCAATTCTTGATATGGTGCGATCATAGTAATCTTTAAGCAAGATATAATTATCGACATACCATAGATCCGGGTTGTTTATATTATTTTGCTCCATTTCACTGCTCCTTGCTTTTATATTGTATTTTTAATTAACTATCTGCAATTTACCCGATATTATCATTATTTTCAATATAAGGATCACGGAAATTCTCATCTTCTAATCCCAACAGCATCAGTTGAGGCAATTGATTGAGAGTGATTTCAGAATGTTGTGCAAATTGTTCCGGTGTTAAGTTGAATAAACTGTTATCAAGAACGCTTGCACCGTCATTATATTCGTATTCATCAGGCTCTGCGGTATTAGAAGGTGTAGCAATATCTTTGGTGTCATGCAAATTGTCAGCGGCATAAAATTGCTCATTTGTCGTATTTTCTGGTGTAATACTTTCGTCGGGAACTTCTTCATATTCCCATTCCCAGTCTTGTCCTTCTTCTCCGGACATTTCCGCACCCTCGGGAACCTCTTCATATTCCCATTCCCAGTCTTGTCCTTCTTCTCCGGACATTTCAGCATCATCGGGAACTTCTTCATATTCCCATTCCCAATCCTGATCGCTGTCACTATTACCGGCAGTTGTTGCAGCCCCGTCGTCATCATAATTGAAAGAAGAGCTTTTAGTTGAATAAGTATCGGCATAGCTGTCGGCGGCACTATCAGATTTCCAATTCCAGTCCTGAATATCGTTATCTTTAATATCGCTGGTATTTGCAAACGCGTTCGATATCGTCATCAACTTTTCCAACATAGAGGTGTGCGATTTGCTATCTGAATTGGATAAAGTAGGCGAGGAAGCCTGATTAGCAGCAGGTTTAGCGACAGTTTCATCAGATATCTTTTGTTTTTGTGCAACTTCCGGCACGGTCGTTTGGGGATTATCATCTTTCTGTTGAGAAATATTCTTAGTATTTTCGGACAATGGCGCTTGCGTAGCGGTATTATCCGGTACCGTTTCGGCTTTTGTATTCTGTGTCGGTTCTGTGATATTATCAGAGGTATCATTTGAAATATTTACCTCAGACAAGATTTCATTCCCTTTATTTTTCTTTTTCTTTTTCTTCTTTTTCTTTTTGGTGGCAGTATCATCTATTTGATTTTCAGATTCGTCTTGATTACTGATGTCTTCAGATTCCAAAGGTTCTTTTTCAAGATATTTCTCGATAAGAGATGAAGATTCGTTTGAATCTTGAGGGGCAACAGATAAGCTGTTTGAACCGGTATTTTCAGAAATATTGAATTGATTATGAGGAGTCGTTTCCAAAGGTAATGCGTTTTGGGGTATGTTCGCAGCAACAGGCGTCTGAATTGCAATTGTTTGTATGGGAAGATTTTGCAATTGTGACAAGGCCGTAATGATAGCTTGGGTTGACTGTTTTTGACTTTCTTTTAAGGCGGAAGAAATCAATGCTGAAAATTCTTGATTTTGGGCACGTGCAATATCTCTAAATAAGTTAGCTTGCATGCGCATAATTTCTTCGACCTTAAGATTGCCTTGTCCGCTGCCGAGAGCAGAATCCTTTTTTAGGTTTTCCAAAGTTTCAATAATAGTTTGTGCTGAGTTTTTTTGACTTTCCTTTAGGGCCATAGATATAATTGAAGAAAATTCTTTTCCTTGAGCTTTCAGAGCTTGTTCAACAGTATCCATTGTCGCGGCGCTTCCTTTGGGAGAGGAGGCAGCATAAGTAATAGGGGCGGGGCCGCCGCTTGTATTCATTTGTTTAAGGGATTCGACAAGAGCTTGCGTCGAAACTTTTTGGCTTTCTTTGATGGCGGTAGAGATGATGGAAGATAGTTCATCCTTTTGGCTTTTTGTCGTTTCTTTCAAAAATTCGGATTGGGCTTTAACGAGACCGTCGACGATACCTTTCATAGGAATAACGCCGCCTTTATTATCGGTGCTGACAAATTTAACTTGTTCGTTTTGTTCAATAAGTTTTGTTAAATTTTCTTGCAATTCCATAAAGGAACGCGCAATAATTTTGTTGTCTTCCAGTCTTTTCTTTTCAGAAGTCTCGATAGCTTCTGCCAGAGCGTTGGAAATAATTTTTGTAAAAGATTCATCTGCGACCAATTTCATGGGGGCGCCGGAATCAGAGGGAGATACTTTTCCGTCTGACGAAGCCGCAGATCGAGAATTTTGCAATTCTTTGATAATTTCGGCATTAGATTGAGCAAGACTATTGGCTAATATTTTGGCAAAATCGCCGCTTATGACATTGCCTTGAACGGTCGAAGTTTCATGTTGTGTTTCAAGGGCATTTTGCAAAAGAGTTGAGCTTTTTTTATGCTCATGATGCGCCAAAGGAGCGAGACCTTTACTTTTTTGGACCAAATCTTCCATATATTCTTGTAAAGGTGTTCCGCCCGGCAAAGTCTGAAAAATATTTTTAACTTCTTGAGGAAGCTCAAGCAGCATTTTATTAAAGGCTTCACGTTTTTCATTACTGAAGATATGCAGTTGACGAAAAATATTTAAAAAACGTTGTGCAACGATGATGGGTAATTCTTCATCATCGTTTTTGGCTTGTCCAAAACTTGCTGAGGTATTTATATCTTCTGCCACAGTCATCCCCCCTAAACATATATAGAATATACTGAATACAACATAAAGTCAAATCCATAAATGTCAATCATACAAACGCATTCGTTCCATAAAATTTGTGGTTACATGGCAGATACAAAAATAAAATTAACTTAACGGTTTATAATAAAGACGGATTTGCATCTCAAATAACATCTGTTATGTATTTTGGCATCAGGTCGGAAAAATCCGATATTGCAGAAGTCATAAACTTCCACTCGCTGATGCAAGCGCTATTAGCCTATTCGAACTTCGTTCGCCCGGCCTCAAAGCTCCGCAAGCCTTACGGCTGGGCTGATATGTCTACATCTACCTGCTTATACAGGTAGTGTTATGTTCGAATCATAAAAAAAAATCTCTTTTATGGAGATTCTTTTTTTATCTGATAAAAGGTTTAATTTTTATAAATAAATGGCGACGACTTTATGCAATTTATTCAAATCATTGTCATTAATTTGAATTTTTTCGTCTGGATTCCAGCGCATGCCATATAATTTTCCATTATCATCTTCGCGAATGCTCAGTATCATAACTTCTTCGGGATCAGCCTGAAAAACGGCGATATCTCCGACGCTGACCACATCTTGAGGATCGACAAGCAAAACGGAACGTGCCGGTAACAAGCTGCCCAAACGGCGTGTGCACAAATTAATACCATATACATCTTTTTTGCCATTAAGCATACCGGGACGACTAACCCATTTAATTTCTTTATCGTTGTCAACGATAACATTGCCGTCTCTTCCGGGAATTCCGTATACAGGGATTTTTTGACTGTCGCGGGGAGCCGTATCGAAAGCAGAAATTGCGCCACGCGGATTTGATAGCAATTTATATTTAGCGTCATTACGTTGAATAATTTCTTCCAACATACCTTTGCTATCAAGGTTTTTAATAGCATCTTTTAATTCTTCGACGGTATAACCCAGAGATTTGGCTATATTTTTCATTTCCTTGTCAGAAACTTCTCTTTGCCCCATTTCAATACGATGATAAACAGAAAGGGTCATATCGGAACGCTCGGCAACCTCAATTAAGGTCAGATTTTTTTCGTTACGAATTTGTCGCAAACCGGCACCGAGTGTTTTTAGTCCGGCTTTTTCGTTGATTTTATTTCTTCTTTCCTGCTCTCTGCGCCAAGATAAGATAACATCTTCTTGTGAATTTTGTTCGTTTACAAACAAATCCTGCATCGGACAATCTAAAAGTTCAGCAACTCGGACCAGCTGTTCTTGATCTATTCGACGATAACCTTTTTCAATTTTAGAGATAGCCGAGAGGCTTACGCCCAAGTGATCAGCCAGTTCCTGCATGGAACGTCCGCGCAACCGTCTGTACATTCTGATTTGGTTGGGGAAAATAATTTCTTCCATAATTTACCACCTTTGCATTGTTACGGATAAAAAACTAGGTAAATAATAATCCATATAAGAAAATAATCAAGAATTTTGCGTAAAAAATGACAATTTTGTGCACAAAAATAGCGAAAAAAAAGATTTTTCGCTATTCTTTTTAAAAATATTGCCAAAATTGAAAGCAAGAAAAAGGACTAAGTTGCACTTAAAAAACATAAGGTTGCTTCAAAATCTGCTGGGACGACAAATTGCCGCCTGATATTTTGTCAGGCGGCAATCTAAGAACAAATTCTGGCTTTTGCCATGACGCAGAGCGACAAATAACATATTTTAATGTTATTGAAACTCCTTGAATGAAAAGGCCTTATTTCCTTTTTGAGCCACTTGTTGGGCAAATTTTTCCATATCTTGCTGCCCAAACATAATCTGGTCAGCCGGAATGTTAGAGCCGGTTGTTCCGTCAGAATAAAGAGGACGACTGGACTGCGAAGAGTAAAAATTGCTGAAGGAATATCTGTCTTCAACGACGGTCACGTTATTACCTTGATCATCTTTTTGCGTCGAAATATAAGATTTTCTTTGAACAATACCGTCCGTTGCAAAGGATTTGCCGTTTCCTTTACTGTCAACGGTCTTAATTTCAGACATAACACGATTGTTTCCGCCCATGGTAATCTTAAAGGTGGATGTGGTGCCATCTAAATTAAGCTGCTCAATTGTAATTGTTTCATGTCCTTCTTCATCGGTTCCTTTTTCTACCGTACGATTTTTGTAACTATCCTCTAAGGAATGTCCGGTATATTCCCCGCTCATTCTGGAATTAAGAACTGTTTTAACAAACATAACTTGCTTGTCTTGTTCATTAATTAACGAATTTTGCATAAATTCATTGACAACATCTTGATTATATGTCCCATCTTTTTTCATAATATGCTTTAGCATAAAAGCATTTTTTTGGGAATCTTCACTCAACATATGTCCGTTTATGTCATATTTTTTCGTAACGGTTGCATAAGCATCGGTGTTTGTAACCGTTGTTTTCCCTTTTCTGGTTTGAGTAACAACGCTCATACGTGTATTGCCGCTGGCATCAGTACTAAAGCTGCGGAATTGTTTTTTACCGCGCATTTTTTGCCAAAAATTCGTTGTGTTATACATGACGTTTCCATCTTCGTCAGTCATAACATTACCATCTTCATCGGTAGCTTGTGAGATTTTTGCCCCGAGCGTTTTGAAAGATCTTTTTTCGCCGGTTGCGGCGTCTTTCCAATGATTTATCGAAGTGGCGTGAATAGCTTCGGATGCCATATCTTTAACGGCTGTTCCTGCTTGTTTAGCCTTGTTAACGACAGGTTTACCGGCTTTCAGACCGGCCCATTTTCCAACGGCCATAACGCTGCTTCCTGTCGGGCTGCCTATTCCGTCGCCGCCAAATCCTAAACCTTTTGCAAAGGCATCTGCAAATATTTTGATTTCGCCCAAAACGGCCCAACCCAAAAAGCAGATACCAACGACTTTTACAACTTCAATCATCCACCAGAACAACCGAATAAAAATACCGACTTCGGTTGTAAGAATCTCATTCAAAGCATCGGCGGCGATAGATGCAATGATAAAGATGACAATGGACATAAAGATAAATGCAAACATTGAGTTTAGGAAAATTTCCCAAATTTTATTAAGATAGTTTGCGGTAATTTTGAAAGCAAAAGCACCGAGAGCAGCCGGCAACAAGGCAACGGCAATTGCCAGCTTTAGAATACAGTCGATTAATAAGAAAGGATAAATAAGCAGCAGCAAGACGCCGGATATATAAAAGACGATAGCTGTAAAAAGGTATCCCAAATGCGGGAATACAATCATTACTCTGTTTTCCGAACTCCAGGAAAGGCAGAAGCAAACACGACCGAGGGCTAAAACGTCCACAATTTGGTCTTGCACCGATTTGATGGTACAGATTATGCTGTTTCCCATAGCTTGAGACAGCCCGCCTTGTTCGGGTCCGACAACAGCTAAATTTTCAGCTTCCAAATCGCAACTTTCAGACATTCTTCCGGCCAGTTGAGCTATTTTTAAGCCGGTTGAAAACACGGGGTCTACGGTTAATGATAAAATACTGCTGAGACCGGCATTGAGCAAAACAACCACCACGATGACACGAAAGGCTTGATTAAGAAGTGTTTTGACAAAGGTACGCGGTTCACGAATCTCCATGGTAGAAACAAATCTCAAGATGACGACGCAGAGCCAAAGACCAAAAGCAACGACAACGACGACAATAACCGCTTGAGCCAAAACATCAAAAGATTGTTTAGCCATGACGCTAGCCGTATTAAACAAAATTTGAAAAGGCTTGCAGAACAAACATCCCCATTCTCTGTATCTGGCGCGGACTTCTTCATAAGGTTCACAAGAAGCTATCGCATCAAAAGATACGAGAGAAACAACAACCAGTACAAATAAAAGCAAAAGCTTTTTTGTGCTTATTTTGGTATATATATCTCTGATCGTCATGGCTTCCACCTATTTCTTTTTGTTATTTCCGCCCAAGAGATTATCTGCAGCACTACCAATCATATCATCTGATTGTGATTGAGGATCCGCATTAGCTCCCAAGGCATCATTACCCGTCTTGTCTATTGCATCGGCTAATTTAGTTGCCGAATCTGCAGCACCGGATGCTTTGTTAATAATTTTTTCTCCTTTTTCGACGGCTTTTCCGGTTTGTTCCAAAGTTTCTCCTGTTTTTTCTAAAACATCACCAACGGTTTTCATGGATGTTGCGGCAACACGACCGGCGCTAATAGCCGCTGAAGATGCTGCCGAGGCAGTATTGCTTGCGGCAGCGGCGGTTTCGGTAACCGGAGCCGCAATACCAAATGAAGCGGCCGTACCGGCATGAGCGGCAGCCGTAACGGCTTGATTGCCGGATTGCACGCTTTGTTGTGCATTTGCCAGATTTTGATCAATATTGTCCGCAGCCTCTTTAATTTGTCTTCCGCTTTCTTTCATGGCTTGACCTGTTTGCTGCATAGCTTGTCCGGCTCCGCTTCCGCTTCCGCTATTTCCGTTTGTTTGTCCTTTCATGGCTTGCTGATCTTTATCGGCGTTCAGACCAGCCATGGATTTTGCACTTTGAGCCATAGATTGTTGCTTATTTTGATTATTTTGTTCGTTATTGAAGTTTCCTTGGCTGAGTTGATCAATTTTATTATTCAAATTTTTAGCTCTATCCATAATGCCTTGATTATTTTTATTCTTTCTCATAAATATACCGGTCGCAACTCTGCCGATTCCTCTGGAGACCAAAGCACCGGCTTTTTTAGCTAATTTTCCGGACTGATGAGCAACGACTTTACCTGTAAATTTTATAGGTTTCATTGCTGTTTTCTTCGCCATATCCGTAGCTTTTGTTAGTTGCATATGCATAGGCGAGGCACTGGAAAATACCTGATCGGGGAAGAACTTATCAACATAATCGCTCATTGTCGAACCGATAAGTTTTATGGCGAACAGATAAGCAAAAAGAATAATAATCCATGCAAATTTCCAGAAAGAGAAGTATTCACTGACATATTCGGTATCACTATTTTCTATGGCGGTCATAATTTTGTCTGTTCCGCCGTCTGCTTGATTGACGGATTCTATGGACGAATTGACGGCCTTTGACCCTAAAGAAGCATCAACCAAAGCCAAACCGGCAGATACCGTCATGGCTAAGAATATTAAAATACCTGCTGATTTAAGAATAATACTGAAACAAGACGCTACTTTTCCTTTTGTTATGTTGAACGGCCACAAACCGACCGTTATCGGCAAAGCGATAATGGCAAAGCCGAGTTTAAAGGATATATCGACGAGATAATAAGCAACGGACAAAGTCATCATAAATCCGCTGAACCAAATGAAAGCACCGCTTAACCATAACCATATATTTGGAATGACATGCAACCATTTATACGCTCCGGCATGAGTCGAATGACAGGTTAACATGTGACCTATTTCCATATGAGTAGATACGGTATAATCAACTGCGGCAATATATTTGAGCAGGTTATTCATAAAACTTTCGGGAAGCACGTTTCCGCTGAAAGAATAAGCGCTGTCGACTTTAACACTGTTTATATCAAGTCCGCTGACGCTTTGAGAACTGGCCAGCATTTGTATACCAAATTCAGAACCAAAATTCATAAAGGGAACGACGGCAAAGCGTATAAAGAAATCCACACCGGCATTAATGACCAAATAGGCTCCTAAGACCTTAAAGGCCATAATAAGCAAATCATTCACCATTGCGGCAGGTTCAATATTTTTAAGAGAAGCAAGCTGCTGCAAGATATAGAAAGCAATCCAGAGCATAATCCCGATATATAAAATTTTTGTACCGGCTTCTTTTGAAATGTCGTAAAGATAGGTGCAGGCGCTTAAAAAACTGCTGATTAGGGCGGTTACGACGTCACAAGCATAACATCCTGATTTATAGATAGAATCCATTCTTGCTTTGGAACAACCTTCGGATGAGGCGGCATCTCCTTGAGAAGATGATACGGTTTGAGAGGGCGCACTACTGTATGTCTGTCCGGCGAAAGCGTTTTGCGAATATGCCGACAGAGCAAAGCAAAATACAAGCACTAGCCATAAATATGCTTTAATTTTGTTGAATATGTCACTCTGCTTTATCACAGTACAATCCTTTCATTAACTTCTATCGTCATCGTCATCTTCTTCATCTTCGCCCGTAAGATGCTTTCCGACGGCACTAAAAGAATTTTTAACGCCTCGGGCATTATCGCGAAGAGCACGTAGTTTTGGCGAGCTTGCGACAATGGCGCCGATGGCTGCTCCGCCGATTCCTTTAACGGCCCAAGCTCCTGTTTTAAATAAAGCGGTACCAAATTGTTTTTGGAAGTTTGCGCTTCCGCCGCCGCCGATAAGGGTATCGGCAATACTCTTGGCGACATCCATAGAGCCGATTAATAAGAAACCGACCAGCATCAACATCATCAGGGGTTTGCTAAAGTCAGCTAGAGACGTTTTATCTCCTTCAAGCAATTCTCTGTTATCTACGAGAATTTGTTGAATTGCTGCCATCGCCATTAAAATCACGATAGCAATACACATCATAAAGGCGGCAGAATTTAAGATAGTCAAAAATCCTTTTTGTGTCCATTTCCTTGTAGGTTTGAAAGCATAAGCCATTATCAACAAAGGCAGCATAAGTACCATCATGGCAAAACGGAACATGGCGTCGACCAGATAAAAGACAAAGCCCAGTTTTACGAAGGTAAACAAACACATCATAATTAAGCCGCAGATTAAGGCCATAAATCCTTTTTGGGTTATAATGACCCATCCGAGCTTGTATCCGAAATTTATTCGTTCATTTAAGGCGCAAATCAGGCATTCCATCATTTGCTTCGGTGCCGAAGGAAAACTGTCAATTGTTGCAGGATCCATATTAGAAACGGAGCATACGACGCTGTATTTAGCTTCTACATCGTTAGAGAAAGGAATGTACAAAAATCGCCCTGTATATTGTTGAACACTGCTTCCGCCACCGGCATTTTCGGCAAAATGTCCAAGCATATAGCCACCCAGTTCAAGAAAAGCATTGTATATTGGAAAAACGATAGAGTTCAAAACCCATAACACGCCGCTTGTGGAAGTGGCAAGCAAACCGCAAACCATGCACAGAAAGAATTTTTTCATCACTTCGGTCCAGACTTCTGCGGGAGATTCTTCCGAAAAAGAACTGACATGACGCATAATTCTGAAAGACAGCCAAACTGCAAAGGCGACCATCATAAGGGCAAGAGCTCCCTGAGTCATATGCCCGTACATATTCATGGTGATACGACTGGTTGTGTCATAAATTGCACGAATAACAGCAGCTTGCCAACATTCGCGGTGCTTAGTCTCTTGTTCTTCTTGATTAGTTTCGGTATCTACGGCAGAGTTTTGCCCATCTGTTTCAGTACAAGCAAAAAGCAAGACAATTGCAGGAATCAGGAGCAGCAATTTCAGAATTTTAGCTATGTCGATATTCTTTTTCATAGGCGATTCCCTTCGTATCACTTTTGCTCTTTCATTGAGTCTAACAAGCTATTGAGTTGAGCTTCAGCCTTTTCTTTTGCTTCAGTTACTTTTTTAAGTTGCTCTGCATCAGAGTTTGATGTTCCGGAGCCCTGACTATTGTTTTGTGAATTTATCTTCTTCTCTAATTTATCCTTTTCTATTTCCAACGCGCTGATTTGTTTCTTCAAATCTTCGATTAGAGATTTTGCACGTTTGAGTTCTTCATTATTCTGATTCTTATCTTTCTTCGCGCCGTTATTGCCTTGCTGACGTACAGCATTCTTAGAATCGGCGTGAGATGCATTTCCTTTATTTGCGGCAGCATTTTGAGCGGCATCGGCAATTTGTTGTTTAGCATTAACAACCGTCTGGTTAACGTTAGTGGTACTTGCATTGTTGTTATCGTTGTTGCCGCGAGGTTCTGCGTTTGCTGCGCCGCCGTCTGTTGCCGGTACAGCAGCGTTAGCATCTGCACCTTGAGCCGTATTGGTATTCATAACTTGTGCGGCGGAATTATTAGCGTCATTGTTGCCCGAAGAAGCATCGTTTTGAGCATTGCGCCGAGCATTTCCTGCAGAAGCGGCCTGTCCTGTTTGTTTTTTATTTGCGGTTGCATCGGAATCGGTATTATTCTCACCGGCTTGGCCTTTTCCTGCGGCTGCATTAGGTTTAGCGGCATTTGCTGCAGAGCCTTGAGCGTTAGCTGCCGCAGCATTGTTTTTGGCACCGGCGCCACCGGCTCCGAATCCTTTTAAGCCTGCAGCCTGACCAAATTTAGCGCCGACATTGTTTATTTTTTTACTGATATTTTCTTCTACGGAATGAACGGCATCGGTTAATCCGGTAGCTTCACCGACTTTTGTTCCGATTCTCTGAGCAACTTTTCCTCCGGCTTTAAGCGATTTTGTTGTTCCCCACTTAGCAACACCGGCACCTATAGAAGCAATATTTGATCCAATATTTCCGCTTTGTCCGCCGCTCATTTGTGCAGCCAAAGAAACGGCTTCGGCACAAAGTTTAAAGCCGAAGATGCAGCATAGAATTAGGAACAACAATCCTGTCAAGCCGATACTCATGATTTCAACCAACGGTTTGACTTCGTTAGCATTAATCAGTTCCATAATTTTATCGTATCCGCCTTCGCCGCCGGTAACAGCCTGAAGACCAAGTTCGATATTAACGCTTACGACCAATCCTAGAAAGACAAAGGTAAAGAAAGCGTTCATAAACATATCCCAACCTTTTTTGGTGTATCCGGATGTCAGCTTGAATGGCCATGCGGCAATCAAGAACGGCATCAATCCACCGATAACGCCGAGTCGTACAACGGAGTCGATAAGATAAAATCCGAAAGCCAGACATACCAACCAACTGAATACCCAAATGATGAGGCCGGCGAAGAGCATTGAAAAGTCAGGCAACAAATGAAGATGAGAGGCTTCTTCTTGCGCAACGCACATTAAAGAGCTTCCGATGGAAGTTGCAACAGCCAATTCTTGCTGAATTGAGCGTACAAAGCAATCAATTTTAGCAAACAGCGCTGGTGAATAATAACCGGAATAGATGCTAACACCGTCAGGCAATTGAGATGCAGCGGCGCAAGCCATAAACGAATTATCGGCATTACTGTCGGCACTGCGGAACAAAAATGCACCGCCAAAATCCATGGCCGCACTGAGCAGAGGTTCAAGTACCAGATTATAGAGTTGATCGACATGTTGCAAAATCAGGTAAGCCAAAAGGACTTTAAAAGACATGGTTAATAAGTCGGAAACGTATTTAGGTCCGTCTTGTTTTGTAAAAGAGCTGACTTGCTTAAGGGTGACATAAGCAACGTATAATGCAAATCCTATCAGCAGAAGATTAGAGAAACCGGCGGCAAGTGTATTATAGGATGCAGAGCTCATAGCCTGAGCCGTATTAAACAAGATAACGAACAGCGGACATAAGATACATTTGCGGCTTTGTTCCAGTTTGAGTGGTAACGGTACGCATCCTTTCATCATACCGTTTAACGATTCCATATTCATATCAAGATAAATTTTTTGTCCGTCGGCAGTTTCGTAGACGGCAACGGCATTAGCCGCCGCATTAATTTTATCGAGTCTGTCCGGAATAGATTTCATATTTCCGGATAATATATTAGAACCTTCGCCCTGAACATCTTTAGCGGCAGCGATAGCATTATCTATATATTGCGAATTTTCTTCATTTCGATATGTTTCCAAATCGGCGGCAATTTCATCAGATGATCTGAAAAGGTCTTTAGCGGCACCGCTGATGGCGTTCCAAGCACCTTTAAGGGCATTGTCCGAGCCGGACATTCTGGCTTTTGCGGCATTTAGCGCACCTGTTCTGTTTTGCGATTCGTATCCTTCGCGCAACAATTGTTTAGCATCGTCATTTGAAACGGCTTTAATATTATCAGATTGATATCCTGCTTTTTCGGCCAATTTATCAACAGCTTCTTGTCCGCCGGAACGAATAATTTGAGCTCCGATGGCGCGTGCGGCATTTCCCGATGCACCGAAAGGGGAAAGCTGAGCGTTTGCGGAGGGAGTCGAGAATACGAATAGTCCCCACGCCAAAAGTCCAAAAATTAATTGTTTATTCCAATTTCCAGTCATTGCTATTTCCTCTTTCCAAAGGGATTGCCGAATACTTTTAAGCCGATTAGCAGCATAATAACTACCAATCCAAAAGCATACCATGAAGCATGTTTGAAAGTAAACAGAGCCCAAAAATCAAAGTAGTACATTGCTACGAAAAATAACAATATTCCTATATTTATAAGGATTACTTTCATATACACCACTCCATTTTTGCTTATTATAACATAAAAAAAATCAAATAATTGTTACAGTTTTTTTATTTTTTCATTTTTATGAAAAACTACTTATTCAACAAAAGATTTTTACACGCCAAAATTACTTTTTTACTGTTGAGGGGGTTAATAGACCAAGTATCAAAAGTTATCATATGGTTAGCATTTGCCAAATGCGTATTTTCTTGTTTGACGAAAAGGTGTTTCCATTTTTTAGGGGCGATTAGCGATAATACATATGCGAATCGGTTATTTGCATAAATGAGAGAATAATTGATATTTTGTGGCAGATGAGTAAACGGGGCTATTTGCTTATCATTAAAAAATTTAAGCAACGGTCCGAAACAAAATTGCAAGAATTTAAGTTTTGCTAATTTATCAAGTAAGGGGTATCTCCGATTCGGAAAATTGATTAAAATGATTCGATCTATTTTTTTTTGCCGCCACGGCGCATCGGAAATAAGGAGATTATGAAGCAATAGGCCGCCTAAGCCATAGGCAATGAAGGAAAATTCCGTCGCAAAATCAAGTCGATTAAGTAAAAAATCGAACTGCCGTATAAAAGCATCAATATTTTTTCGGGTTGAAGGGTAATTAACGGCGACAACTTCGTATCCGAGCGATTCGCATAGGTTAGATAGTTTTTTGAATTGATTTTTTTGACCGCCCAGACCATGTATCATCACCATAACACGTTGATTAGGGGTTGGAATTTGAAAGATTTTTATGCAGCGTTCAAAATAATGCCAACAAGCATCAAAAGAGCCGTTAGCGCGCCTAATATCCCATGCATCAAGCACTCTATATGTTTTTGATATAATATTACGTTGGATTCGCCATTTTTTGTAAACAAAAACGTCTTCCCAAAGTTGTTGTCCTCCAAATGTAAAAAAAACAAAGCTCATTTTTATCAGCACCACGTATTAAATTGAAAATCAGCGTATTAATGCCATCAAGTATAGCAAAGATATATTAAAAAAGAAAGAAAATAGATAGAAAGATGAGTAGCGATTCAGGTTAATTTTAACAAATAAGAGTTACCATTGCATATAGCAGGAAGGGTATGGGTGTAGGTATGATATGATAAAGGCGGGTAAAAACAAGGAGATAGTTTAGGGCAAGAAAAAAAAAGCAAAAATATGAAAAAAGTTATTGACAAATGGGGAGAGGTGCATTATAAACCAGCTCACCGACGCGATGAGTGTTGGAGCGCGGGCCATAAGGTTTGCGGTTATAGAACAGAGTAGATAGGAAGCTAGAGGATATGCGGATGGTATGATCAGCGTAGAGATACGAAGATTATAAAGTCTGTATATTAAGGAACCTAAGGAAATTCTTTAGAGTTAAGTAATGACAGGCAGGATTAAATTTAATATGAGAGTTTGATCCTGGCTCAGAA
>CALXPO010000010.1 GCA_944390315.1 uncultured Alphaproteobacteria bacterium | reverse complement strand
CCATCTCCATTTTATGACAAAGCTGTTTAAAATCATCATAAAAATTAGTCCGATAATCGCTTAAGTCACGCGCGCTATTATAATATCCACCATTATGATCTGATATTATCATCTTTAACATCTTCTGCTGATAACAAAAGACCTAAAGGTTTTCTCATAACATTTTCTCTCAGTTTGTATGTTTTATTATATTCTAGTGAATAAAGTTGATATCTTCTCCGTTTAAAACGGCTAACCAACATTTATCCGGCAAATAAAATTATTGTTGTTTTTGAGACAAAACATATTCAACAAATTTTTTAATAATTTCCGCAGTTTCCTTTGGAGTTTGGCTATCATTATTAATAATAAAATCCGAATAAGGACGATTATGATAACCTTCCTTATACATTTGCACGATGCGTTCTTTTTCCCAACTATTTAATTCTCGCGTGCCACGATTCTTCAAACATTCTTCTAAACTCGGTGCAAGAGTTATATTTAAAAACCGTGTATTTTTATCGACCATTAAAGACCATTGTTTATAACTTGTTTCATCAATGGGATAGGCAAAAATAACTGTTTCATATTCTTGGGATAATTTCAAAACCAAGAGTTTTTCTTCCAATCGTTTTTTCCGTTCTACCCATCCTTTTTCTAAAGATAATCCTAATTGTTCTTGCTGTTCATCTGTCATCAACTCATCAACCTCTATAAAGGCGGCGTTAGATAACAAATTTACCAAGATCTTAGAAACAGTTGTTTTTCCGGAATTAATTGGACCATTGATATTTAATATTAACATGACACAACCTATTAAAATTTGTTATAAAATAATATTTTATATATATATTAATCAACACTATTTTTGATTACCATTTTTTACTTGAGATATAGCGATAAAAAATATCCTTAACCTATAAACAGGTTAAGGATATTTAGCATCTAACAACGCAAAACTTCCCGAATTTCCATAAGAATTTTGCCGAGATTGTTTTGCCCTGCTCCATCACAAACGCCCCAATAGGTATCTCCCCAAGTGTTTCCTTCTTCAAGAAGGGCATCTCCCGTACTCAACAGCATTTTTCGAAGCTGTGGAGAATTTCTGTACTTTTGGAAATTCAAATCACGCAAGATATAAAATTTAATGTTATCCCAATCCGAACGAATTTGATCTTCTTTGCCAAGCCAATATTCTTTAGCTTCATAAGGCGTCATTTTACTGATTTTTTTTCGAAGTTCTATATCCCAAGTTTTAGCCGCTTGGTATGCTTTTTCCGTACAATCAAATTCCAAACCTTCAAAAAAGACCGATACTTTCTCTGGATATTTATCCCCTCGCCTATTTTTATAGGGATAGAAGTTTGATAAAAACCTTGTTTCAGGTAATGTAAATGTTTTAATTTTTTTCATAACAATAATATTTAAATATTTGACATAATTGTTTATTTTTTAAAAAAATAATATAAAATACATTTTATGTCAAATAAAAAACGTCTTTAAATATACATATATAAAAACAAACTCAACATATTGATTTAAAGTCAACTTTAAAGGAAAGTAATCAATGGAAATATGGGATTTATATGACAACAAACGAAACATTATCGGAACTCATATTCGTGGAAATAAAATACCTGACAACACATATCATTTGGTTGTTCATGTCTGGATTAAAAATTCAAAAGGACAATATTTAATTGCCCAACGTTCCAAATCAAGAACTCAAAATCCGCTATTATGGGAATGTGTCGGCGGTTCTGCTTTAAAAGGTGAAAACAGTCTTACAGCAGCTCTAAGAGAAGTTAAAGAAGAAGTTGGAATAGATCTATCTCCCGATAATGGAAAACTTATCTTTACGGAAATAAGAAACGATGTTGATCACATAAGATTTAACGATATTTTGGACGTCTGGTGCTTTGAATATAATGGGCCAGTTTGTTTAAAACAAGCAACGACTAATGAAGTAGAGCAAATCAAATGGCTATACCCAAAAGAGATTCTAACACTTTATCAAACAAAAAAATTGGTATGGACATTAAAATATTTTTTTTATATTCTATCTAAAATGAAATGATATCTGAAAAGGAAAGACAATGTTTGTTCCTCAAAATAAAATCACAAGTTCCAGAATTTTCCTCATTAAAATTGAGAAAAGTTTCAACATGGCACAAAAACACTATACGGAAGTACATAGAAGTTTACCGGAATTATCACCATGGTTAGAATGGGCAACTCCTCAATATAAAATTGAAGATAGCTATGAATATATACTTAAATGTCATCAAGAATGGGATAAAGGACAAGATTATACATATGCAATCAATAATCATTTAGACAATTTTATGGGAACAATCTCCGTATTTAATATAAAAGAAAAAGATAAGTCCATAGAATTTGGTTATTGGATATCAACTCAATACGCCGGAAATGGCTATATGCAAGAGGCTGTTTCCTTATTGGAAAAAGAATTTTTTAATATGGGAATAAACCGAATAGTCATTCACACCGATGTCTTAAATCTAAAATCTGCCAATGTTGCTGTAAAAAGAGGATTTACATTAGAAGGAATTCAAAGACAAAAAACATGGTTTGAAGCAGAACAGAGATATCGTGATATCAATACATTTTCCAAATTAAAAAAAGAATATCAAGAAATTTAAAAAATTATCTCTGTTTAATTGCTTAGAATACCATCATAACCCCGATTGTAATCAAAATAAAACAAGTTATTTTTTTGATAACTTCACGTTTGGTTAAATTTTCCCTAAATTTGTTGCCAAATATTTTTGCTAAAATAAAACCATAAAACGCTACAAAAATCGGTTGTGTAGAATTAACACCGGCTTCGACAAGAAATTGATAAAGCGAAAATAGGACCATAATTACCTAATTGATTAAATACGGCAATAAAACAAAATTTCAAAAAATTAGTTTTATACACAGGGAAATCTTCAACAATTTCTTGCCGCAAAGGAGCGACAAAAATAATACATAAACGAATATACGGACAAACAACGAGCGACCATGGAATCTTTAGGTAGTATGATTTCCACAACCTGTACCTCTATATTATTATTTATAATCGGATTAATAATTGATTATACGAATGTCCGTTTTGCACTGTTTATATTAATTTTATACCGATTTATCCGCTATTTTATATATTATAAAATAATAAAACTAAATCCTGAACAGCAATAAAAACAATTCATATTTATTTAATTTTTCACAAAATCCAAAAATTAATTGACATAAATCCGCTTATGTGGTAAAAATTTGTTTAAATATTTCTATTAATTTATTAACTATTAATTTTTACTTTTATGAAAAACTTAATGCAAGCCCTGATGTTTTTATCAGAAGCGGATTATAATTATTTTATGGCAAGTACTGTTCTTTCTCCCGAAGATAGGAATTATCTTTCGACGGAACGAACAAATTTCAAAGAACTCTGCAAAGAGTATGATCAGTATCTGGAAAAGGCTATTGGTTACCATGTAAATGGCCGAACACTTGTCTACACCGATTCGCATCAATTATATTTGACTGCGTTGGTGGATAAAGAGCAAGAAGAACGTCTTAAAAAATTCTTAAAGAAAAAGACGTCAAAATCTTTCAAATATATTGCCTTACAAAAGAAACACGAACATGTTATTTATAATGTGCAATATGCGTACTCTAAACTTGAACAAAGAAGACAATAAAAGGAAGAAACTTCTTGGACAAGAATTTCATAAAAAACGACATTAGTATTTAACTAATGTCGTTTTTTATGAAATATCAATCTAATCTTAAACACAATAAATCTTTTAAACCGAAACCCACCTACAATCTTATAAAATCCAGAAATATATTTTCTTTTGTCTAGACATTTATAAAAAAATATATTATCCTATAAAAAAGATTTAATTAAGGAGTTTTGAAATGGGAAAAGAAAACAATCAAGAGATAAATAATACAAATAAATCAGAGATGAAAAATTTTCCATCTCATTTTGATCAGCGTTTTTTAGGAAGCGAAGTATTCAAATCTCTTGGTTTTTCACCTGAAGGACAACTCACAGAGGAGCAAATACAAAAACTAAATCAAACTTATGAGAAATGGAATAATGACAATTCTAAAAACAACGCCCCTCAAAATGTTCTTACAGTCAACGATCATCAGGCTGCCACTACTCCTAATGAAAATCAAGAATGGATAAAACAATATAATGACTTTTTAACATCATGGGGTGAAGAACACCAAAATAAATGGTCTCGAGACAATGAATACACCACCGGATTAAAAGGAAAATTTAAAAAAGGAACAGAACTAGAATATACAACTAAAGATAGAGTATCTGTTAATATTCCGGAAGGAGAAAAATATTCTGCCGATCACTTTACGGCACTTGTTGCTCTCGCTAAAGAAGTTGGACAAGATATTAAAATAGGAAAGACTATATCTCCGGAATTCAAATCTGCTCTAATTGAAGCCTGTGCTAAAGGGGGAGTATCAATGTTTGGTTTAACTCCTGAAGAACAAAAAATGTATGATAATTTTAAATCAACAGCAACGAATTCTCAAGGAAACAATGAAGAACGAACAGAAAATATCCCTTCAAATGATACTCAATTTAAATTAGATCCGATAATTACTCAAAGACGACTGGCAGAATATTCAAGAAGAATAAGCTCGGATAATGAAGGAATAAATCTTTTTGCCGAAGAAATATCCAAGACGGAAAAAGATATAGAAAAAGGACACTACCAAGCTAATGAAATAGACAAGGTAAAAGCAGAAACTTTATTAAAAAAATACATTCTTGCTGAAAACAAAAATGATACTAAAACAATGGAAACCTGTGAAACGGCTTTACAATATTACGGTTTAGACAGTATAAGCCAAGAGCCCAAAGGCAGCGGTAGATATGTTGTTAAAGAAAAACCTTTTGCAAACCGCAACAATGAAGAAAAAGCAAAAATAAATCAAACAATGGAACAAGCCTTTTTAAAACAAAAGTCCAAAGGACATAAAGCACCGGTACAAGCAGTCAATATGACACATAACGAAGGACGATAGTTATATATATAAATTTTAACAAAAACAGCCGCAAATAATAAAAGGCTGTTTTTTTTATATTTTGATATTAACAACAAACAGATTTTTACACAAAATAATTATTTAACTTGAAGTCATAAACAAAAAACTGTTATAGTCATCGCTAATTAACATAAATGGAGAACGAAGTGATGACAAACAAAAAAAAAGAACAATCACAAAATCGTTTTGAACGAGAAGCATATGCGTTACAAAAGAATTTAAGCAAAAGGAAATTGCAGCAAGAAGCCCTGAACAAAATAAAACAAAAGGAAATAAAAGATCATGGACAAACTCAGAATTAGAGGAGGAAATAAACTTTGCGGAACGATTCATATTAGTGGATCAAAGAATGCAGCATTACCTCTTATTTGCGCGTCACTTTTAACCCAAGATAGGGTCACACTAACAAATATACCGGAATTATCCGATATTCATTCAATGAATCTATTACTTGAACAACTTGGAACAAATATAGAAAGCCGCACTGAAGTTGTTGATGGCAAACCCAGTAAGATTTATTCTTATCTAACAACGAAGCCATCTAGTTTACAAGCACCTTATGATTATGTGCGTAAAATGAGAGCGTCATATTATGTATTAGGGCCTCTTTTAGCGCGGGAACATTATGTAGAACTTTCATTACCTGGAGGCTGTGCGATTGGTTCCCGACCAATAGATATTCACCTTTCCGCATTAGAAAAGATGGGTGCGCAAATAGAAATTCGCAACGGTTATGTTATAGCGCAAGCACCGAAAGGTTTAACCGGCGCGCATCATATTTTTAATATAGCTTCCGTAGGAGCGACATGTAATATATTGATGGCAGCCACACTTGCACAAGGCACGACAATAATTGAAAATGCGGCCATGGAACCCGAGATTGGTGATTTAGCCAAGATGCTTATTTCCATGGGAGCTAAAATTTCGGGTATAGATACCCCTATACTAACAATAGAAGGAGTTAAAGAATTACATGGCAGTGTTTATAAAGTTATTTCTGACCGAATTGAAGCTGGTTCATATGCTGTTGCCGCCGCCATTACCCGAGGTAAAATAGAACTTCTTAATGCTCTTCCCAATACATTAAAAACACCTATTCGAATTTTACGAGAAATGGGTGTTAAGATCATGGAACAAGAACATTCTCTGATTGTTGATGCCGAAGGATGCCGCCTTGAAGGCAAAGATATTATGACAGATTATTACCCCGGATTTCCGACGGATTTACAAGCCCAATTTTTGGCATTAATGTTGACCTCGGAAGGTGCTTCCATGATTACAGAAACGATTTTTGAAAATCGTTTTATGCATGTACCGGAACTTATGCGAATGGGAGCTAACATTAATGTACATAAACACGCTTCTGCAATTGTCCGTGGTGTTAAGAAACTTTATGGAGCACAAGTTATGGCAACAGATCTTAGAGCCTCCTTTGCTTTGGTTTTAGCTGGTTTAGTTGCCGAAGGGGAAACAATAATCAATCGTATATACCACCTTGACAGAGGCTACGAAAAACTGGAAGAAAAATTACGCGGCGTCGGTGCAGATATCATACGTATCAAAAATGATGATTTAGAATAAATAAGGATAAAGAAATGATTAACCATGAAGCAAATTTAAAAAAAGCCATTTATTTAAGTAAACAATCGGTAAATAATGGCAGCTCCCCTTTTGGCTGTATAATTGTTAATAAAGATAATCAAATTATTGGAGAAGGTTATAATCGAGTTGCACTTGACAATGATCCGACAGCTCATGGAGAAATAACAGCTATCCGTAATGCTTGTAAAAATTTAAACACATTTGATCTAAGTGGATGTATTTTATATACCTCGTGTGAACCATGTCCAATGTGTCTTAATGCTTGCAAATGGGCAAATATTAGTGAAGTTTATTTTTCTGCCGACCGTTATGATGCCGAGAGCATAGGGTTTCGAGATCGAGTATTTTATGATGACACCTCCTTTAAATTATATTGTATTAAGCTAAAAGAAGCTGTCGATATCATGAAAGAATGGAAAAATAATCCCAATAGGATAGAATACTAAGAAAAAACTCTCTGTTTCCTTTGGCAAACAGAGAGTTTTACTAAAATATATTTCCAATTATCTTAGCTTTGTCTTTTTGAAATTGTAAACAAAAAACTCCGCAATTAGGAATATTATCAAATTTAAAATTAAAATAATTAAGTAAAGAAGCCATTGTTCCGCCATGTATGGCAATAGCCATAATAGAATAAGGCTGCTGTTTAATTTTTTCTAATTCATAAAGGACACGTTTAAGAGCCTCTCTTTTACTTTCGCCGTTTTCAAAGCGTATATCCATAAAATCAGGGTTTTGCCAATTATTAACAATTTCGGGAACCTGTTTTTGTAAATCCGTAATTAACATACCTTCGGCTTTACCGTAAAAACATTCGCGTAAATTTTGACATACTTCAATTTCGACTTTCAAGACTTTTCCGACTTCCTGAGCCGTATGCAAGGCACGAATAAGCGGACTTGAATAAATTTTTTGAATACCTTTATCTTTCAATTTTTGTGCCAATTTTTTTGCTTGAACAAATCCTGTTTCGGTTAAATCATAATCCATTCCCGAACCTTGCCAACGTTTTTGTCGATTAAGCTCTGTTTCCCCATGACGAAAGACATAGATTTTTTTTAGCATATTATTTTCACTTTTCAAAGAACATTTGATGTAATATGATTAACTTTAAATAATATAACATAACTCATATGTCAATTCCTTCTACGAGCAAGAGCTTAGCAACGCAAAAACAGCAACAATCTCTAAATTGTTGCTGTTTTTCTAAACTGGTGCCAACTAAGTGATTCGAACACTCGACCCACGCATTACGAATGCGTTGCTCTACCAGCTGAGCTAAGTTGGCGACAAGCCCTAAAATATAATAATATTTTGCGAAAAACAAGTCTTATTTTTTACAAAGCCTCAACAATTTTGATGAAATGATTACCTCTTTCCATAAAGTTTTTATAAAAACCAAAACTTGGACTGGTCGGAGTAAACAAAACCGTACCACCGCCAAGCTGTTTCAATTTTTCATAAGCCATAAATACTGCCTTTTCCAAACTGTCTGTTTCAACAACTTCCACATCGTAACGTTTTACAGTTTTGCGCAATTCGGCAGCAATTTTTGGTCCGGTCTGAAACAGAGTAATCACCATTTTAACTTTATTAAAATCTTCCACCGTTTGTGCATAATCATGATAATCTTGTTGATTGTCCTGCCCACCGGAAATCAACACCAAATTTCCCTCAAAACTCTTAATCGCACCGATAGCGGCTTCGGGAGCGGTAGAAATACTATCGTTAATAAAAGTAACTCCATTTTTAACCGCAACTTTTTGCAAACGATGGGGTAAAGGCTCAAAAGATTTCATAATTTCAGCTGCTTTATAAATATCCAATCCTAAATAATCTAAAATAGAAAATACGCCGGCCAAATTATCCATATTGTGCTTACCGCTTAATTTCAAATCGGCAATATCGAGTAATTTTTTATCGGCATCATACAAAACACTATCCTCTGCATGGAATAATTTTTCATCATTATACCAACGACGATTCTTGGTATAAGGTTCAGTATATTGAACAAGCTGAGGATTACGTAAATTAGCAAAATAGACATCACCAGATTTTTGATGAGCAATCAAATGTATTTTATCTTTGCAATAATTTTCGTGACCGTGATGCCAATCACTATGGACATAAAATAAGTTTGTAAACATGGCAATTTGCGGTGAAGCCGTTAAATCAGAAGCCTGATAGCTTGAAAATTCTTCTACCACATAGTCATATTCACCATCCAAAAGCTCAATCATCGGCTTTCCGATATTTCCTCCCAAACCGACTTTATAGCCCATTTTCTGCAAAATATAAGCTAACGCGCTGACGCTTGTACTTTTTCCTTTAGAGCCGCTTATACCGATAACCCTGCAATTCGGACGACTTAAAAATTCGTTTAAGCACAAATCCGTTACCGAAGTAATGACTATTCCCTTTTGTTTGGCCGCTACTAATTCGTCTTTATAAATACTTACGCCCGGAGAACGAATAATAACTTCAACCATATCCAAGGCTTGAGAAATTTGTTCACCGGTGTACAAATCATAAGCCTTACAACAATCCGGTTTTTCAATCAAAGTATCATTTAACAAAATTATTTGCTTGGTTATACCATGAGTTTCAATATAACGAATAATATGCTGCCCTTCAGTTCCCAAACCCCAAACAGCAATTTTTTTATCTTTTAAATCTTCAATCTTCATCACTTGCTCCATCTTCTGCCCGAGCCCGAATATCTTCGTCCGTCAATTCCTCTTTATTTTCCGTTTTTTTCTTAGAGTTAAGAGCATAAAATTGTGTTTGTGCCTCTTCTGCGACCTCACCGCCGCGATGAACAACCAATTGATTAAACGGAATTTCAATACCTTCTTCCTTAAAACGCTTGTCAATTTCGTAGCGCAAATCACTCGGAATAGACCAACCGCTCCAGATATCACTGGTATAGCACCGCAATTCAAAATCCAAACTGCTGGCGCCAAAATCTTTGAAAAGCACATAAGGAGCAGGATTTTTAAGAACTTTTTTATTTGACTTTGCACATTCAATCAAAATATCAGTAACCTTATGAGGATCCGTACCATAAGCAACCCCGACAGTTACGGACTGACGAGACCAATTATTGCTATGCGTTAAGTTAGTCACCGGAGTAGAAAGCAGAGTTGCGTTTGGAATAATAACGCTTGATTTTTTAAAAGTCTCGACTTCGGTAGACCGAATATTAATTTGCTTAATACGACCTTCTTCGCCATTAATAATAACCCAGTCACCGACCTTAACCGGACGTTCAAACAGTAAGATAATTCCGGACATAAAGTTATTAACGATATTCTGCAAACCAAAACCGATACCAACGGATAAAGCACCGGCAACCAAGGCGATATTACTTAAATCTCCGCCCATAACCGCAATGGCAAGAAAAGCGGCCAACACAAATCCGACAAAGCCAAAACCTGAAGCCAATGAATGTCTGATACCGTCGTCCATCTCAACATGAGACAAAATATTATCAAACAATTTATTGCGCATCACCTTCACCAGACTGATGCAAGCAAAGAAAACACCTATACCGAGCAAAATTGACAATAACGAAATTTCAACTCCGCCGATTTTGAATCCAAATAAGATTTTCCAAATACTCTGCAGTAACAAATCCGTCGACACGCCCCATAAAGAAAGAAGCGCTAAAATTGCTAAAATTGCAAAAATCGGATTGAGTACAACACCAAGCCAGAAATCAAGTTTTTCTATCAATTGACGTCGAACGTGCAAAGTTTTAACCCAAAAATTAAATAACAAGACACGTTTGAGTAATTCCAGCACGGATCTTCGAACAATATAGAAAGCACCAATAACCAACATCGAAAGTAAGAAGTGATTGATAATAAAAGCGGCTAAGCGTGGATAACCAAAAACAGAAATTCCGACAACGGTCAAAGCAAAAACCGAAGTCAGAAAAATAACTCGGAAAGCAAAACGTGTTTTGGCATCGACAAAATCATCGTCATCTGCACCTTCTTCCGTTGGTTCGGCAGCCACACCCTCTTCCCAAAACATTCGTTTGACAATCAAAACAACACAAAATGCTTTGACGGTACTATTTATCAAAGACAGATAATAGATTAATTCAACCGTATAGTTTGCCTCACTAGCAATATGCAGCAATAAGCTGCTGACACCGATAACAAAAGAACTGAAGTAAAAAGCAGCAGTCATTCTTTTGGCTTTGGCATCCTCCATATTAACCAAACGCCACATGGGATTATAGGGTGCAAAAACCACGCGTACGGCAGCATTGGTTAAAAAGATATATAAAGCATAGTACAAAGTACTTGCCAGAACCAAACCAAAAAAGCCGATAGTTAAAATCTTGGTATGAATAATCCAAATCAAAAAACTTCCTAACAAAACGGCCGGAATCACACCATAAGCACAAGCGACAAAGAGCGCGGCAAGGACTTTAGTAAAATATGGCGGCGGAGTTGTTAAATTTTTTTTGTATCCAAAATGGTTTATTATCAGTCTTCGCAAGGCATAACCGATAGCTCCGCATGCGGCTATGGCAAATAGAACCGTTAACACGTTTGAATCAACCGTATTTTTTTGTTCTTCGGTCAAATCTCCATACCAAGCAAGCGGTGATTTTATAATATCAAAACAAAAATCCAAAAATTGAGCCGTTGTCTTCAACAAATTACTCGGATATATCATCGGCTCTTGATATACGAATAAATTGCCAAAGAGAACCCGATTACGTACTTCAACAATCAAAGCGGTCAATTCATCAATCTTGTTTATCAACAATTCATTTTCGGCGATTTTGCCTTTTTGATAAACGGCTTCTTCATTATATTCTTTTCTTTTTTCGGCAATTATCGGCAGCTCTTCCTCACCGTCTTTAGGGGTTTCACCCAAAGAATCAATTCGACGATTGATATTTTTTAATTCAGAATCAAGCTGATTTTTGGCTTCTTGTAACTGTGAGCGCATATCCCCTAAAGTTGATACATACTGGCTTATTATTTTATTATCGACTTTTTCGGATTTGAGATTTTTTTCAATATTACTCAGTTCTTTTGATGCTGTTGCATAATCCACATTTTGATAGCTGAGACTTCCGACAATAAAAGTTTTGGCATCGACATCATCAGCCGCACCAGCCCATACTGCACTTATAGGTGCAAATAGAATCAGCCCCAAAATTTGTCCCAAAAGATACAAACTTTTTTTCATATTGCACCTCCGTTATTTGCCTAATTATTTTTTTTCAGCCACTCTTGCATAATTTTAAAAGCATTTCCTGCCATACCAAAACGCAAATTATCAGCCGCTGACCAGAAACTAAAACCATTATCAATGGAAGCATCCTGACGCAATCTGCTGACATAAACTTCTATTTCGCCTTGTACATCATTTAAGGTTACATAGCCACCTTTAACATTTTTATCAAAGACAATAACACCGTTTGTTTTTTTCATCTGCTCTCTGACTTTATCGACATCGACTTCCTGTTCGCATTCGACATTAACATAAGCGGCATTTCCGATAAAAGCCGGAATAAAAGCACAATTGGCATGAACTTTAATATCGCGATTGAGCACTTTTTTAGTTTCGGCATTAATAGCCCACTCGCACTTTGTTTCTTCACCGATAAATTCTTCGACCTGAGGAATGACATTAAAAGCGATTTGTTTCTCAAACACCTTTTGATTATCCACCAAACTTTCATTCATAAAAATTTTGCGCGTTTGATCAAAAAGTTCATCCATACCTTCCTTGCCATAAGCCGAAGTCGATGTATAAGTAGAAACAATTAATCGTTTAATTCGGTACATTTCATCAGCAGCTTTAAGTGGCAACAAAATTTGCGTAACAATAGCCGAAGGAATACTGACAATACCTTTTTTTGCCTCTTGTAATTTTTCATCATTAACGCCGGCCACAATCATCGGAATATCCGTATCGGCAAAGAAGTAGCCACTGCAATCAATAACTTTACAGCCTTTTTCAGCTGCTTTGGGGGCATATCGGCGCGAAATTTCTTCCGAAGCGGCAAATATAGCTACTTCTGCCTCAGAAAAATCAAATTTTTCTAAAGCCTCGACATCAATATCCTCTTCTTCGCCAAACGAAGCCATTGTACCCAGAGGAGCTTTAGGTTCCAACGCCGCCACATCCTCAATTTTACAACCGCCGTCAGCCAAAAAAGCCAAAAATTCACGTCCGATACTTTCACAAACGCCTACTACTGCAATTTTTTTCATTTTTTCCTCTTCTTTGAATATATTTATACAATAACGTTATTTATTTAATAAATAATAACTTTTATTTAAAAATTTATTCTAATTCAGCCAAGCGTCGGGCTTGATCTTCTGCAATCAAAGCATCAATAATCTCACCTAAAGCATCGCCGGATAGGACATCATCAAGTTTATATAAAGTTAAGTTTATACGATGATCGGTTACGCGACCTTGCGGATAATTGTAGGTACGAATACGCTCGGAGCGGTCTCCGCTGCCGACTTGCAATTTTCGGCGTTCCGAATATTCGGCATCGATGGCAGATTTTTGCTGATCATAGAGTCTGGCTCGCAAATGGTTCATTGCCTTTTCTTTATTTTTAAATTGAGAACGCTCATCCTGACATTGGACGACAATACCTGTCGGAATATGCGTAATTCTGACGGCAGATTCGGTACGGTTAACATGTTGTCCACCTGCACCGGATGCACGATACACATCAATTCTTAAATCGGCAGGATCAATATACATATCCACTTCTTCAATTTCGGGCAAGACAGCAACCGTGGCGGCTGAGGTATGCACACGTCCTTGAGATTCGGTAATCGGAACACGTTGTACCCTATGTGCGCCCGATTCGAATTTTAGTTTGGAAAACACATCTTTACCTGTAATTTTGGCAGATGCCTCTTTATAACCGCCAAGTCCATTTTCATCGGCATCCAAAACTTCAAATTTCCAACCTTGTTTTTGCGAATAGCGTTGATACATTTCGAACAACACGGCAGCAAATAAAGCAGCCTCGTCTCCGCCCGTTCCCGCACGAACTTCCAAAATCGCATTTTTTTCATCTTCTTCATTTTTAGGCAAAAGCAAAATTTTGATTTCTTTTTCCAACTCGGGAAGTTTTTCTTTTAAATCATAGTATTCTGCTTCCGCCATTTCGCGCATTTCCTTATCCATAGCGGCATCTTCCATCATGGCTTTGGCATCGGCAAGATCACGTTCCGCTTTCTGATAACGGTGAATAGCTTCCACAACAGGAGAAAGCTCGGCTAATTCTTTATTCATTTTTACCAAGTTTTCGGGTGTCACATCAGGTGATGTCAACAAGGTAGAAATTTCATCATACCGATCGACTACATTGGCTAAATTTTCGGCAAAACTCATTTATTTTAATTCCTCAATCAATTGTTCAATCACAACAGTTTTTTGTTCTCCGCTATCCAAGTCTTTGAGCGTCACCATACCCTTAGCTAATTCATCAGACCCGATAATAACGGCTTTACAAGCCTTAATTTTATTGGCTTTTATCATCCTTTTTTTCAAGTTTCCGCTGTAACCCTGTTCCACTTTCAATCCGGCGCGACGCAGAGCATAGGCAATTTCGAGTGCTTTATCTTCCGTATCTTCGCCAACGGGAATAACGGCTATCGGACGAACAACTTCGGGTGTTTCATCAAGCAACATAGCCAAACGTTCAACACCGCAAGCCCAACCTATACCGGCAACGGCGCCGCCACCCATTTGTTCAACCAAACCGTCATAACGACCGCCTGCCAAAACCGTACCTTGAGCACCCAGTTTATCCGTAACCAGTTCAAATACGGTGTGGGAATAATAATCCAAACCACGTACCAAACGATTATTGACGCGATATTTTATACCAAGTTTATCCAAGCCATTCAAAACCTTATTAAAGAAAGTTTTAGAAGCCTCATTCAGACTATCGGCATAAAGCGGTGCGTTTTCAACCACGGCTTTATCGCATTCTTCTTTAGAATCCAACACTCGTAACGGATTACGTTCTAAGCGATTTTTGCTTTCCTCTGACAACTCGTCAAAATGTTCTTGCAAATAGGCCACCAGTTTCTCACGATAAGCATTACGGCTTTCGCTGTCACCGAGTGAATTAATTTCGACCACGACTTGTCCGGCCAACCCCAATTTTTCCAAAAATTCATAAGCCATGGCAATAACCTCAATATCGGCTTGAGGGGTATCTGCGCCGAGCAATTCGACGCCAAACTGCGTAAATTGGCGTTGCCGACCTTTTTGCGGACGTTCATAGCGAAACATTTGACCGTGATAATACAATTTAACGGGTAAATTTTGTTGCATTCCGTTAGAAATAAATGCTCTGACAACTCCGGCCGTACCTTCCGGTCTAAGGGTCAGGCTTTCGCCGCCTCTGTCTTGAAAGCAATACATTTCTTTAGTTACGATATCACTGGTATCACCGAGATTACGAGCAAAAACTTCCGTAAATTCAAAAATCGGAGTTTCTATTTCTTCAAACCCGTATTTTTCAACCACTTGTTCACCGGCAGCCACCACTTGTTTGGTTTTTCTTTTAGCATCCCCATATAAATCATAAGTTCCGCGGACGCATTGTAATTTTACCATTTTTTATCTCCTTCAAACAACAAAAGAAAATAGCAAGCCTCCCTGCTATTTTCTTTTTGAGTATTAATTTACACTAATGTTCTGCCGATTCCATAAAAGGATCAAGAGAAACTCTCATTTTTTTGTTAGGAGCCAAAACCGGAATTAAGACACCATCGGCATAAACTTCCACACCGTCATACTTTCCGGCAGACAACAACATTCCGTTGCCTTCGGGAACGACATATGTTTCGCCGGGCTTCATAACTTTATTAAAATAAACCTTTTTGGCATCACGAACTTCAATCCAAGTATCTTCTTTGGTTATTTTAATTTCGATTTTAGTCTTTGGTTTTTCGGGTTGAACCGATGCTGCGGGTTCAACAAAACTTTCATCCTTCATAACGACCTGCTCAACAGGTTCATTTTCTTGTTTTGATTCAGAATTTGCGGAAGTAGACTTATCATTATCCTTGACTTCCTTTTCATCAAACTCACCGGTTGAAGGGGAAAAATATTCAACATCCGACGTCAAAGGCTCATCTGTTGACGCCACTGAAGCAACGGACGAATCTTCAGATTTTGTATCAACACTCAATTTGCTGATGAGCGACCATATTAAAGCAATTACCACAATAGCAATGACTGAACCGATTATATAACGTCTATTGGGCAAGCTGGCTTCGGGACCCGCATCTTCAATCATAAATACATTTTTGTCCTTAGGTTTTTCATCTAACTCTTCTCGAAACAATTGAGTGATTCGAGTATTATTAAGTCCCAAATATTTTGCATACGAATTTACAAAGCCTGCGGAATAAGGCAAAGGAGGCAACTCCACATAATTACCATTTTCGATTGCTTCCAAATAAATCCGACGAATGCACAAAACTTGCGCAATATCATCTAAATCCAAACCTTTTTTTAAGCGTTCATTGCAGAGCAGATTCCCCACTCTGTCCGGGCTTTCGACCAAATCTTCATTCAAGATTGAAAGATTTTCTTCTTTCTCGACTGGTTTCTTTTTATTTTCTGTTTCCTTAGTTGCCATAATTCCCCCTATATAAATCTGACAAAACTGCTGTATTCAAACATACTTTTTAATAAATTTCAATACCGTGATCATAAGCATACGCAATTAATTGCGGGCGCAGACTATCTCTGGTTGATTTCAAAAGCAATTGCATATAATCCGAAATTTCTTCCGTATTAACCGAACGTATCATACTTTTAACCTTACCGAAAGCAGAACCGCTGCTCGAAAAGTTTCGATACCCCAGACCGATAAGCGCCAAGGCTTCAATTGGATTACTTGCCATCTCTCCGCATACGGAACAATATACCCCAGCTGCATTAGCTTTATCAACAATTGTTTTCATAACATTTAAAAAGGGTGCCGATAGGACATCATAGCGTTCTGAAAGTTTTGGATTTCCTCTGTCACAGGCAAAGATAAACTGTGCCAAATCGTTTGTTCCTACCGAAATGAAATCTGCCTTTGGCAAAATATCATCCAGCTGGAATATAACCGAAGGAACTTCAATCATAAGACCGATGTTCACTTTTTTAGGAAGAGGTTGTCCCTTACACTTGTCTTTATCGAGCTCTATTTTAAGGGTTTCTTTAGCATCTTCAAACTCTGCCAAATCAGATATCATCGGAAACATGATATTAAGCTCTTTTCCGACCGCTGCCAATAAAAAAGCCCTAAGTTGCTTGCGTAAAATGGCGCGCCTGTCCAACGTGATTCGAATAGAACGCCAACCAATGGCAGGGTTAGTCTCACCTGCATAAGCCCAATACGGCAATAATTTATCCGAACCGACATCCAAACTTCTAAAAATAACTTTTTTGTCACCGCACCTATCCATCAAATCTTTATAATAAGTTACCTGTTTTTCCACATCAGGCATTGTATCCGAAGTCATAAAAGGTATTTCGGTTCTGTATAATCCGACCCCATCACAATTTGTCGTTTCAATATAATCAAAATCCATCGGCAAGCCGACATTAACATAAAGACCAATATCAATTCCGTCCAACGTTTTTGCGGGCAGGTTGCGCAAAGCTGCTAATTTTTTGCGTAATTCTTCTTTTTGAGCAATTTTTTTTCTAAAATCGGCTTCTACTTGCGGAGTGGGATTAATATAAGCAAATCCCTCATTTCCATCAATAGCAACCGTCTGTCCGCTCTGAATTTCACTAAACACGCCTTTGATTTTAGCCAACACGGGAATATTTAAGGCTTTAGCCACAATAGCGACATGCATCGTCGGAGTCCCGTCCTCTAAAATAAGACCTCGAACTCTTGTATAATCATAATCCATAAGTTCGGCAGGTCCCATGGTTTTGGCGACGATAATAATATCTTTTGCCGTCACATCAACGGCTCGATTATAATCACCGCTTAAATAAGCCTGTAACCTATCGGCCACATCTCTCAAATCATGCAATCGCTCTTTCATATAATTATCGGAGCTTTGGGAGAGACGATTCCACATATCCTCATACGCACGTTCGACGGCAGCTTCAGCGGTCAACCCGCCTTTAATGTTATCGGCTATTTTAGCATACCAGCCTTTATCTTTGGCAAACATACGGTATGTATCCAAAATATCGACATGTTCGCCTATACCGAGTTTTGTAGAATTCAACTTGGCATCCAAATCTTCATTCATCTGATGATGCGCAATTTCCAACCGTCGCAGTTCTTTTTCTTTATCCTCCGCAAAAATATTAGTTACCGATTGCCTTCTGCGGTGAACAACCGCAACACCGATACCATATCCTTTGTTAAGACAAAGACCTTTTATTTTATCTTTGGTGCTTAATCCCCTGGCTTTTATCAACAATTTTTTATATTCAGAAACTTCTTCCGAAAGCAATATTTCAGCCAACACCATCGCCATGGTTTCAAGCAATTCGACATCTTCTTGAGACCGTTTAATTTCAGAAAAATTATATAACGCCAAAACACCGACCACTCGATTCCACTGGAGTACGGGAACGCCGATAAAAGATTTAAAATCTTTTTCTTCAGCCAATTCCGGTTGGGACGCAAATTTGGGATACAACCAAATATTATCAATGACAAGAGAGCGTTTACTCTCTGCAATTTCCCCAATCATACCCTCATTATAGCGTAAACGCAAACGTCGAGAGTTGTCTGGCAAAAGTCCGCAAGAAGCAAAAAGTTCCAAATAATTATCATCAACCGTCACATAACAAACCGCAGCATCAGCCTGCATTTTGTCACTTATGATTTCCAAAATATGGCTCAATTTTTCAGGAACGCGTCCCGTATCGTCCATAACTTGGCGAAGCTGTTTTAATAAGCTGAAAGCCTCTTTAATTGCCGGTGATTGCATAATATCTTCCTAAAAACATACAATTTATTTTTTTGTTATATTACCTATATATTATTTCATCAAGTCAAATTTTATTGACTCTTGACAAGCGATGTCCTACCTTAAACGCACAATCAATATATTTAGTATATCAATTAAAAGGATAATTTCAAATGGCAAACAGCTATGTACGTGGACAAAAAGACACCCGTCCTTGGGGAACATGGGAAGTTTTGGACTGTGGCGAAACTTTTTGTGTTAAAAGAATAAAAGTCACCCCCGGTTCCAAATTGTCACTCCAGCTACATCATCATCGTGCCGAACATTGGATTATAGTTAAAGGCACGGCTCTGGTAACTCTGGGAGATGAGATTTTAACCAAGCACACTGACGAACATATTTTTATTCCGGTCAACACCAAGCACAGGATAGAAAATGCTACCGACAGTGATATTGAATTTATTGAAGTTCAAGCCGGAGACAATCTGGATGAAAACGATATAGTCCGCTTAGAAGATGTTTATGGACGCGTCTAAAAAATGTATCAGAAACGCAAGCTGTGGTTTTTTCCGCAGCTTGTTTTTTATAGCTGTTGACTCTTCGGCCAAAAAATAGATAATACGAACAAAAAATATTTTTGGAAATAGGTGAAAAAATGAACTTTTTAGATTTGGGTTTAAGCGAGCAAACCGTCAAAGCCGTTAAAGAATTTGGCATTGAAAAACCGACAACGGTTCAAACTGATGTAATTCCTTCCATTTTACAAGGGAAAGATATTTTTACAATTGCGCCAAGCGGCTGCGGAAAAACCATTTCTTATGTTCTGCCGCTTATTGATATTATCAGCCGTCAACAAAAACAAAATATTTTGATTATGACCTCAGATTCTAATAAATCCGTTATGATATCTGACAATCTGGCAACACTTAATCGTTTTCATAAAGAAAATGAAAATGACAAAGATGGTGAAGACGGAAGCGACGTTATTATAGGTTCTCCCGATCTATTAATGGATTTGGTCAAAGAAGGCCAGTTAGATTTATCTGACATAAATATTCTGGTTGTTGATGACATCAACCTGATAAAGAAAAACAAACAAATAAAAAACATGGAAAAATTATTGGAATTGATGCCGGCAGATAAACAAAATATTGTCTATACGACCCGCCGTTCCAAAGAGACACAAAGTATTCTTGATAAAATTTTGAAGGCACCGGAAGAAATTAAAGTTGATAAAAATAAAGAACAAGAAGCCAGCATGGCTGCTCCCGTTCAAAAAGCAACCGGATCAGATAGCGGAAAATCGGCAGCACTGACTAAAAATTCCTACCCCGATAAAGAAGCTATTGCCTTAAGCAAAAAATATAATTCTTTTCAAGGAAAGACACCTCAGTTTTTATTAAATAAAGTAAATTTAGCAAATGATTAATTTTAAATTTAAATCAGCTGCAAATTTTATGATTTGACCACACTCGTTGGTATGAAAACTGATTATTTGACGTCTTTGTATTGCGCACACATAAACTCAGAACTTTCACTCATATATATCCCCCCGGCAAACTTGGGATTCTAAATCAGCCGCAAACCTTCGATTTGACCACGCTCATTGGTGTGGAACGGTGTCTAACGACACCTTAGCATTCAGCCCCAAGTAAACTCGTGATTTTCTGTAAGGCAACCATAAGCAAAAGACCGTTCCATTTGTGGAACGGTCTTTTTTTTAAGGCTTTTTATCTAACTTTAGAAAGCGTAGTTCAAACCGATGCCAAAGGTCGTCGCGTCATAGTCGCTGCCAAAGGTATAGTTCGCCCAGCCATAGGCCGATAACGCCTGACTTAAACCATAACGACCGCCAACCTCAACTCTGCCCAAGGTATCATCGTCCATTGAATCTATTTCTCCTAAACCATCTATGCTAATTTCATCTCCATTGATAATCGTTTGAACAATGCTCGGTTTAATATAAATATTTGCAAAACCATTGTCACACCAGAATGTTTTGGTGAGTTTAAGACCTGCTTCCATCTCTATTTGGTTCAAATCATTATATTTTACAACCTTGCCTGCATTATCTTTCGCATTATCATAATTTACTTGATTGTAAAAAATACCAATGCTCGGAGTAACGTAAATCGTGTTGCTTAGTGCATAATCATAACCTACCTCAAGGCTGCCGCCGAACTCTATACCGTCCGTGTCCGATTTTACACCGTCTTTCGTCTTGAGATCGGCTTTTTGAATGCCGCCATAAACGGTTGCAAAGCCATACCAGTTGTTCTTGTCATAACGATAGTATAAGCCTGCTAAATAGCTGTCTATGTCTATCTCCGAACCTATCGTCGAATAGTAATGTTTGCCGTCGCCGTTCATATCATAGTTACCTTCACGATATGACAAGAATAAACCTATCTTATTATTCAAATCATACTGCAAATCGCCACCGGCTTCTACTCCCCAAACATCAGCTTCTATCTTCGTCGGTGCATCAATATTCAAACTGGTATAAACCGGACTGACCCAAACATTATGGAAAGGCTTTCCGTCCCAATAATAGTCATAAAATCCACAACCGGGGCAATTCAATCGATTTATGGATACCTTATGCATAATATTGTAAACAAGATTTGAATTTTGAGCTATCGCTGCCGATGGCAATGATTGTGAACCAATAACTTCAGGAACTACCTGAATTGCTCCATCATATGTTGGTTGTGGTTTTATCGTCGGAATATCTGTATTAGGCAAATCCGGTTCTTCAGGCTCGTTTCCAGAATCTGGATTAACTACATCATTCATAACCAGTGACCATTCTTTGTTTGTCTCATTCGCACTATAAGTTACATCAAACAGATACGGACTCTTATAAACACGCCATACCTTGAATGAATCCGAATTTCCCGTTGTATCATTTGTAGATTGTGCAAACAAAATGCTTTCACCACGAATGTCTTTTTCCGAGTTAGCATATACCAATAAATTTGTTTGCCCCTCTACATTGCCGTTAACATTCAAAACATCGGCTGTCAAATTTTCAACATCTACATCTATATGCAAATAGCCATTATCAGATGACCAACCTGCCAGTTTGACTTCATCTTTATATCCATTGTGTATATCAAAGGCTGCGTTCGTTAAAGACAAAGATGTCACGGCATCGGCATCTCGATTGGCCGTACCGTCGGCATTCAGACTGGCAACAAAAGAACCTTTGCCGTTTGAGTTCTTGGCTTCATCGCCATGATCATATGCACCGAAACGTAAGGTCGTATTCTCAACACTAACCAAACCGGCATTGATAATATCATTATTTATCGCGATATATTGCGTCGTCAGACCGTCTTCTCCGATTTCATCATCACCCCTAAAGGCTAGATTGTATTGTTCACTCCGATCTTCTGCCGGCATTCCTGTCACCTCATCCATCAGCGAACCATCAATATTATCATTAATTATAATACTGCCGCCTCCACTCGTATCAAAAGCTAAAGATATGAAATCAGCATTTTCGCTAACTATACCCTGACTTTCCATAGCTGCTTCTGATAAAACCATTATATGTACGGCATTATAGATTTTACCGCGAGCATCTTGTGTGTAATTTCCCGATAAATAGATATCTTTTCCATTACTCTTGATGGACAA
>CALXPO010000009.1 GCA_944390315.1 uncultured Alphaproteobacteria bacterium | reverse complement strand
GCGCCGCCTTCTTCTGCCAATACTTTCGTGATGGCTGCAGTCAAGGTCGTCTTACCATGGTCTACGTGGCCGATGGTACCAATGTTGCAGTGCGGCTTACTTCTTTCAAATTTCTCTTTTGCCATTTTTATTATCCTAAATAACTATTCAATTAAAATTTTTGAGGACGGTCGGCTGCACCGACCGTCCAAAATTTGTCCGAAAATTAAGCGTTTTTAGCTTTAACCTTTTCGGCAATCTCGCTCGGAACTTCAGCATAATGATCAAAGACCATCGTGAACTGAGCTCTTCCTTGTGAAAGTGAACGCAAAGTATTTACGTAACCAAACATATTAGCAAGCGGTACTTGAGCATCAACAACACGAGCATTTGCGCGTTGATCCATACCGTTTACCAACCCACGACGAGAATTCAAATCGCCGATAATATCACCCATATATTCTTCCGGAGTGACGACTTCCACTTTCATAATCGGTTCCAACAGCTTCGGGCTGGCCTGACGCATACCTTCACGGAATGCGGCACGAGCTGCAATTTCAAAGCACATAACGTTAGAGTCGACTTCGTGATAAGCACCATCATACAGGTTACATTTAACACCGGTTACCGGATATCCGGCAATAACACCGGCATCCATAGCACTGCGTAAACCTTTTTCAACACCGGGGATATATTCCTTCGGAACATTACCGCCGACAACAGTGTTAACAAATTCAAAACCGTTATATCCTTCAATCGGTTCAAATTTGATTTTAACTTTCGCAAATTGACCGGCACCACCGGATTGTTTTTTGTGCGTATATTCGATATCGCAAGGTTTGGTAATAGTTTCGCGATAAGCAACTTGAGGTTCACCAACGTTGCATTCAACCTTAAATTCACGTTTCAAACGATCAACGATAATATCAAGGTGCAATTCACCCATACCGCGTATGATTGTTTGACCGGAATCCGGATCTGATGAAACTTTGAAAGATGGATCTTCCATAGCCAAACGAGACAATGCCAAGCCCATTTTTTCAATATCGGCTTTTGTTTTAGGCTCAACCGCTAATTCAATAACAGGATCGGGGAATTCCATATTTTCAAGCACAATCGGATGGGCTTGATCACACAATGTATCACCGGTCGTGGTATCTTTTAGACCAGCCAAAGCAATAATGTCGCCGGCATTTGCTTCTTTCAAGTCTTCACGCTTGTTAGAATGCATCAACAACATACGACCGACACGTTCTTTTTTATCTTTAACCGAGTTGTAAATATAAGAACCTGTCTGCATGGTACCCGAATAGATACGAACGAAAGTCAGCGAGCCGACAAACGGGTCGTTCATAATCTTAAAGGCCAAAGCTGCAAGAGGTTCATTATCATCAGCTTTACGATAAATAATTTCGTCTGTTCCGGGTTTAACACCTTCTGTTGCCGGAATATCAAGCGGAGAAGGCAGATAATCGATAACAGCATCAAGCAAGGGCTGAACACCTTTATTTTTGAATGCCGTACCGCAGCATACCGGAACAAAACTCTGTGCCAATGTACCTTTACGAATACATTTTTTCAAAACTTCTACCGGAATTTCTTTTCCTTCCAAATAGTCTTCCATGGCTTGTTCATCTTCTTCAACTGCCATTTCGACCATCTCGGCGTGATATTGCTCTGCTTTTTCTTTCAAATCAGCAGGAATCTCTTGGATTTCAATCGGTGAATCCGGTGAATCGCCGGTATAAATAATTGCTTTCATTTGCAATAAATCAACAACACCGCGGAAGTCTGCTTCGGCGCCAATCGGCAACTGAATAGCCAATGGGCGTGCACCTAATCTATCTTTAATCATATCCAAGCAACGATAGAAGTTTGCACCGATGCGGTCCATTTTATTGCAGAAGCAAATTCTCGGAACTCTGTATTTATCGGCTTGACGCCATACTGTTTCTGACTGAGGTTCTACACCTGCAACCGAATCAAAAACGGTAATGGCACCATCCAAAACACGCAGCGAACGTTCAACTTCAACCGTAAAGTCAACGTGTCCCGGAGTATCGATTAAGTTGATACGATATCCTTTCCAAAAACAAGTTGTTGCCGCTGAAGTAATTGTAATACCGCGTTCTTGTTCTTGTTCCATCCAGTCCATGGTCGCGGCACCTTCGTGCACTTCACCAATTTTGTGAGTTTGACCGGTATAATAAAGAATACGTTCACTGGTTGTGGTTTTACCGGCATCAATATGCGCCATGATACCGATATTTCTGTACAAATCCAAACTATGAGTACGAGCCATCTTTTCTTTCCCTCTCTATTAGAATTTATAGTGAGAGAATGCTTTGTTGGCTTCAGCCATCTTGTGGGTGTCTTCGCGTTTCTTAACAGCGGCACCGCGGTTAGCTGCAGCATCAAGCAATTCATTGGCCAATTTTTCGGTCATGGTGGACTCGGAGCGTTTTAACGAAGCTGCAATAATCCAACGGATTGCCAAGGCTTGACGACGGTCTGCGCGTACTTCGCACGGAACTTGGTATGTAGCACCACCGACACGGCGGGATTTTACTTCCAAAACCGGCTTAACATTTTCAATCGCTTCGGCAAAAACTTCCAAAGCATCGCGTTTACTTTTGGCTGCCAAAATATCAAATGCCGAATAAACAATCTTTTCGGCAACGGCTTTCTTACCGTCTTCCATTACATTATTTATAAATTTTGCAACTACCTTATCGTGGTATTTTGCATCGGGCAGTACAATTCTTTTTTCTGCACTATGACGACGTGACATAACTTACCCTCCTATTTCGGTTTCTTTGCGCCGTACAGAGAACGACGTTGACGACGTTTAGCAATACCCTGAGTATCCAAAGTACCGCGAATGATATGGTAACGAACACCAGGCAAGTCTTTCACACGGCCTCCTTTAATCAGCACCACTGAGTGTTCTTGAAGATTATGACCTTCACCAGGGATATAGCTGATTACTTCAAAGCCGTTTGTCAACCGAACGCGTGCCACTTTACGCAAAGCGGAGTTAGGTTTTTTCGGGGTAGTTGTATAAACCCTTGTGCAAACACCGCGCTTTTGTGGACAAGCCTTCAAGGCTGGGACCTTGTTTCTTTTCACTTTAGGTGTTCGTGATTTACGAATTAACTGACTAATTGTAGGCATCACAAATTTCCTTATTCTAAATTTAATTACAATACACAAAAAGCCGCCTGACGCGGATTTTTCCGTCCAGACGCGAAAAACTCTTATTTTTCATATCTCTTGACCGCCTCGGCAGCCAGATTTGTGCGCATACTAATGTTTATTTTCTTTCGAGTCAATTGTTTTTGTCACTTTTTTAAAATAAAATTACCTTGCTGAATTTTATTCACCGACTATCCTTTTCTTGGATAAAATGCTTGCATAAATCCTTAAATGATAATATTCTCCCCTTACTTTCTTGCTTTAATACTTATAGGATACTATCTCACATGCCTAATAAAGATATAGAATCTGCGCGCCGAACCATTGACAAAGAAGTCGATGCCTTGCGCATTATGGAAAATGAACTGGACGATAATTTAACCAAAGCTCTCGACATGATTCAATCCGCTAAAGGAAGAATTATTGTTACAGGAATGGGAAAATCAGGTCATATCGGTAAAAAAATTGCCGCGACCCTTGCTTCGACCGGTACACCTTCTTTCTTCGTCCACCCCGCAGAAGCCAGTCATGGAGACTTGGGAATGCTTACGACCGAAGATGTCGTTCTTGCTATTTCTAACGGCGGCGAATCAAGAGAACTCTCCGATATCCTTGTCTATTGCAAAAGATATGGCATTCCTTTGATTGCCATGACTAAAAATCCGGAAAGTACACTCGGTAAAGCCGGTGACATTATCTTGAGATTACCCGATGCCGCAGAGGCTTGCCCTCTCGGTTTGGCTCCGACTTCTTCAACAACAGCTACTCTCGTACTCGGCGACATTATCGCTATTGCACTCATGGAAAGAAAAGGGTTTTCGAGAAGTAACTATAAACAAAGACATCCGGGCGGAAAACTCGGCGCTATCCTGCAAAAAGTTTCAGACCTTATGCACACCGGCGACGAAATGCCTATCTTGGGCGAAGATGCTCCGATGCGCCAAATTATCGTCACCATGTCTTCTAAAATGCTCGGATGCGTCGGTATCGTTGATAAAGACGGCAATCTCTGCGGTATGATTACCGATGGCGATTTGCGACGCGCCATGGAAAATTCTATGGATAATAACTTGTTCGAAAAAACAGCCAAAGAAATTATGACGCACAATCCTAAAACAACCGATCCCGACACCCTCGTCGCTGAGGCTGTTAATATTATGAACGGTAAAAGTATTACTCAACTCTTTGTCGTACAAGATAAAAAACCAATCGGCATTATTCATATGCACGATTGCTTGCGCGTAGGCTTTACTATATAAACTTCTTAAAATTTTATAGGATGGAATAGTTTGGTCGATTTTAAAAAACTTGATAAACTCTTTGCCGATGACAGTTTAGGACTTTTAACCGATAAAAGTGCAACGTCTAAGCATACCAAAATAGTCCGTCTGGTAAAACTTTTGTTACCGGCCATTGCTGCTGCTTTGGCCGGATTGTTGGTTGTTTTGCTCAGTATGCAAGACAGAGAAGCCGAATTTCAAATCCATGTTCCTTCCCCTAAAGAAGGAGAATTGGAAAAACTCCACATGGAAAATACCGTCTTTTATATTACAGACAGCAAAAACAGAGTAAATAATTTTGTGGCTAAAAACGTCGACGAAACTCAACCCGGATCAAAACTCATAAAACTAAATGAACCCGAAGGCCTGCTGCCGACGTCAAACAATAAATGGATTACCGTGTCTGCTCCCATAGGCTATTATGACCAAAACAAAAATTTGCTATGGTTGGATAAAAATGTTAAAATGGTCTTTAGCGATGGTATGACCGCAACAACGCAAATCGTCTACTATGATGCCAATCTGTCTAAAGCATACAGTCAAACCCCCGTACACGCTCAAGGTTATTTCGGAACCTTGGATGCTCAGGGTTTTGAATATGATGAAAATAAAAAAGTTCTGACCTTTACCGGACATACAGAGATTATCATAAAACAAAAAAGCAGCGGAGAGAAAGCCAAATGATAAAAATATGGAGTATGGTTTTGTTTCTTATCTTTTTTGCTTTTCCTCTTTATGCCGCTGATATCTTTATTACCGCAGAGCAAAAAGTTGATGTCCATCAAGAAGACAATAAAGTTGTCGCTTATGGTGATGCCGTTGCCATAAAAGATAATATCACCGTAAAAGCACAAAAACTTACCGCATTCTTTGAAAAAAAACAAAATGAAAATGGAGAAAGCACTGACGACATAAGCAGAATGTATGCCGAAGATAAGGCTTCATTGGATATGAAAAAAGCACAGGCTTACGGTGACAGCATCGAATATAATGTTGCTGATGATTTCTTATTAATAAAAGGAAAACCCGCCATCGTCAAAAATGAAAAAGCCAAAATTTCTGCAACTGAAAGCATTACCTATTATCCCGCTTTGTCTAAAGCTGTGGCAAAAGGAAATGTTATTGCTGACAATGGAAAGAATAAAATCTTTTCTGATATTATGGAAACATATTTTGAAAAAAGCAAAAACGGCGAGTTTGTTCTTAAACGGGTAGAAATTCCGCAAAATCCCAAAATCGTTACAAAAGACGGAAATGTTAAAGCAAAAAGCGCTATTTACTACCCTGATCAAGGTATGGTATACATGTATGAAAATGTCGTTATAACTCAAAACGGAAATATATTAAAAGGTGACAAAGCTGAAACAAATCTCAATACCGGAATCAGCCGCATACTTTCGGGAAAGTCGAGAGTTTCGGGTGTGTGGTATGAAGAAGATTAGAAACAAAAGGACAACAGTATGTATGATAAAAATAACAGTTCTACTCTAGAGATTTTTAATATCGGCAAAAAATATAAAAATCGTCCGGTGCTACGCAATGTATCACTCAATGTGCGCCGCGGTGAAGCCGTCGGATTGTTGGGACCAAACGGTGCAGGAAAAACAACTTGTTTCTACTGTGTTACCGGACTGATTACACCCGATTACGGTGATGTTCATATTGACGGGCAAGATATTACAAACATGCCCATGTATCGACGCGCAAGAATGGGAATTGGTTACTTGCCTCAAGAAGCCTCCATTTTCAGAACATTAAGCGTTGAAGATAATATTAAAGCCATACTCGAAATAGTCATTGATGACGTTGACAAACGAGAAAATATGCTTGAAGAACTGTTATCCGAATTTTCGATTGCCCATTTACGCAAATCTCCGGCTATGGCTTTGTCCGGCGGTGAAAGACGCCGTCTGGAAATTGCGCGAGCTCTTGCAAGTCAACCTAATTTTATCTTACTCGACGAACCTCTGGCCGGTATTGATCCCATTGCCGTCGGAGAAATCAGAACTCTGGTTTCTCAACTCAAACATCGCGGTCTGGGTGTTCTTATTACGGATCACAACGTACGCGAAACCTTAGATATTACCGACAGAGCCTATATTCTTCACGGCGGAACCGTATTGATGGAAGGAACTCCCGAAGAAATTGTTAATAACGAAGAAGTCCGCAAGGTTTACCTTGGTGATAATTTTTCTATGTAGTCATACCAATTTCTGTCATTTTAATACGGTGTACTTCTTTAAGGGTTAACGTTTTTTTAAGGTTATTGCTTCAAAACTGTATTGAAATCTTAATTTTATATGTTAAAATGAGATTTCCAAGTTCAATTTATTAATTTATTTTGCAAGGAAATATTATGAAAATTACACTCACAGGTAAACAAGTCGATATCGGGGACAGATTGCGTTCTCATATTGAAGAAAATATTTTAAATTCTGTAACTAAATATTTTAGCGACCCGATTGGCTGCAATGTTGCTTTTTCTAAAGAAGGTGATGAATTTTCTGCAGAAGTTACCGTTCATCCTGCAAAAAATATCGTATTAAAAGGTACGGGAACCGCCAGCGATCCTTATACCGCTTTTGATAATGCCAATAGCCATATTGCCGTTCGTTTAAGCAAACACAAAAATCGTTTGAAAGATCATAAGAGCAAAACCGGTTTAGCCGAATTGGCATCCGAAGCCGTTTTCCCTGTCATTGAAAATGACGGCGAAATAGACATTGATGTCAACGCTCCTTTAACCATTGCCGAAACAGATGCTAATATTCCGGTTTGCACCGTGAGTGAAGCTGTTATGTATATGGATTTGGCAAATGAATGTGCAATTATGTTCAGAAACGCCGCTAACAACCATATCAGCATGGTTTACCGCCGTAAAGACGGAAATATCGGTTGGGTTGAACCTAAAGCTGATAAATAATTTTCAGGTGCTAAAATGAAGATTTCTGATATTCTGACCAACAATGATATCTTGCTTATTGATAATGCCGACTCCAAAAAGCAACTTTTGAAGCAAATGAGCATAAAAATTGCCGAAGGAACTAATATAGACGGCAGAAGCGCCTTTGATGTTATTGTAGAAAGAGAAAATTTAGGCTCAACGGCTTTTGGCGGCGGAACGGCATTGCCACATGGTCGAATTCCTGGATTAAAAAAGCTAAAGGGCGTTTTTGCCAAATTAAATAAAGGCATAGATTTTGACGCCTCCGATAATCAGCCGGTAGATTTGCTTTTTATGCTCATCTCCCCGGAAAACAGCGGTGCTGACCACTTATCGGCCTTAGCTCAAATTTCTCGCATTATTAAAGATGATAAATCTTGCGAAAAAATAAGGAAAGCTAAATCACCCGAAGAAATCTATCGAATATTGACATTAGATTAAAAAATCACCCCGAGAAATCGGGGTTTTTTTATCATATTTTTCAATTATGCTTCAATTCTGCGATTTTAAAGAAATATTTTATAAACGATAAAATTATTGATTTTAATTGTATTATATCTTAAATTTTCGATTATAAAAAAACTTCCGATTATAAAAAATAAGAATATATTCAAATGTATATATTGTTAATGACTAACAAGGGGGAAGCATGAGATATAAGACAAGCGGCAAAATATTATCAATTTTGCTGGCAGGAACATTTTTAAGTACCAGTGCAATAGCGGCGGTTAATTTAGAACCGACAATGGATAAACTGAAAGCCGAAGCTGCAGATTTGAGCGGCAGTTATACTTTGACCGAACTGAGCGGAGATTTGCCTGAGGGTATGGCCGAGGTAGAGATTGGCGGAGTAAAATACTACTTTGAGCCGAGCGGAGCAAACAGTGCATTACTCTCAATATTGGCAGGGACATCAGCAGGCAAGCTGGTTGTTGACGAAGATGGTATATTTGAGTTAAACGGTCAAAAATATAATTTTGATGTGTCATCCATACCTAATAGTGTTTTTAGCTATGTAGAAGGAACGGAAGCAGATTACAATTTCACGATTCAAGAAGCGGATAGTGAAGGGAATTTGACGACAAAATATTATAAGATTGTATTAAATCCAGCTGAATTCAGTACTTCATCAAGCACTACATGGGAGCCGGCAGAGACGGCAGGAGAAAATACGATAGAAGTTCAACTTCCGAACAATCAAACTCAATATTTTAAATATACTTATACAAAGCCGGATAATTATACGGAAACGAGTGAGCGTACTGATGATACTTTAGCTTCAGCTAATGTTACAAATGTTGTGTTTCAGGGAATATCTTCATCTTCGTACGGAGGAGTGATTTATAACACTCAAGATAATTCTTCGGTAAATATTAAAGCAGATTTTGTTTCTAATTATACACAAAATAAACAAGATTATGCATACGGAGGTGCTGTTTTTAATTCCGGTATACTTGGAAACATAAGCAGTTATTTTATTGGAAATTATGCTGAAGGAAAACGCAATACTTTAGGCGGAGCTATTTACAACAGAAATGTTATTAATGATATAGAAGGAGATTTTATTGTAAACTATGCTCAAAGTATATCGCAATATGCACAAGGAGGAGCAATATATAATATTATTGGTTCCATCAATAGTATTAATTCCAATATGATTGGTAATTATGCACAAAGTAGCAGTTTGTCTTCTTATGGAGGGGCGATTTTTAACGATAACAAGGCATCTATCAGCATTTTAAACAGTCATTTTATAGGCAATTATGCGGGAAGTACTTTGGGTTCTTCTTACGGCGGGGCAATTTCTAATTTTGACAGCGGAAGTTATATTGGTAATATTCAAGGGAATTTTATAGGTAATTATGCCGTTGGAAAAGTTGAGGCAAAAGGAGGCGCAATTATTAATAGCGGTTCATCAATTAAATCTATTATTGGTGATTTTATAGAAAATTATACTCAAAGTGTAGACGCAGTTTCAACTGGAGGTGCAATATATAACAATGGTGAGATTGGTGATATTATAGGTGATTTTATAGGAAACTATGCACATGCGGATGTTAATACGATTTATTCATCCGGAGATGCTCATGGAGGAGCTATTTTTAATATAGTAGGCACAATCGGCAACATTACCGGTAATTTTGAAGGTAACTATGTCATAGCTGAGCATGGAGGTGAGGGATCTTCTTATATATCTGGCGGAGCAATAGTTAATGAGAATGATGTAACTATAAAAAACATAAATGGTGATTTTATACAGAATTACGTATATAACAGTCAAATTAAAGGTTCCGCATATGGTGGAGCAATATACAATTATTTAGACACGAACAGTTATACCCATGCAAAAATTGAAGCTATAACGGGTGATTTTATAGGTAATTATGCTCAAAGTGTAGATGCAGTTTCAATTGGCGGTGCCATATATAATAATGGTCAAATTGGAAGTATTACGGGCAATTTCCTTGGTAATTATGCAATCAGTGATCAAGGAGATGCTTATGGTGGAGCTGTTTATAATGATGCCAATATAAAGATTCAAGCTCCGGAGTTTTCTAATAATCTGATGTATCATATTAATCTGAAATATGGTGATCAAGAAATGGAGTTGTATATTCCTCAAGGGGGAACTTCTTCGGAAAATATGCAAATTGTATCAGGAACGATGACGGTTGATAATGAAAGGGATTTTAATCAATATAAAACTTATTCAATTTATGCTTATTTGCTGGAATTATCTCCGGATAATATCACTGCGGAAGATTATATAGATTTGATGATAAAAGCAGGAGCTATAAATGAGGAAGATAGACAAGAGTATTTATCACAATTTTATCAGCAATCGGAAGCGGACCAAGAAAAAGCATTAACAAATATCCGAAATAATGTTGTTGCCACGCAAGAAATGATAAATAATGCAACCTATATAACGGAAATTACACCAACAATTGAAACCCAAGGTCAGTTAAATTTTTATAATTCGTCATTTCGCAACAATTATGTTCAAGCCGCGAACGGAGATGCGTTAGGTGGCGCTTTCTATGGCAGTGGTATTAAGATTACGGCAGATAATTACACATCTATAATAGACGGTAATACGGCAAATGGAGAACATAATGCTTTTTATGTTTTGAATAAAACTGGAATGGCCTCTTTTGAGGATGATATTTTTCCAGGCTTTAGTGGCAAGAATGTAGATTGGGACGTAACAATAAACACATCTGGAAGCGGAGATGCTAATGATCTTGTACTGACGACGAGCAATAACGGAATTATATTAGTAAATGACGGTATTGATGGTGAGAGTGGTTATAGCCTAGGTATATACGGGGATAAGGATATTGATGATGAAACGCTAAAAACTCCTCAGTATGTCAAATTGAATAATAGCATTGCCAATGCAGGAAGTATTTATGTTTCATCAAACACATTAGTTTTAGGAACGGGTCCCTATGGCAAAGGGGAAATTATTTCTACAAGTGAACCGGTCACAAAAATGACTTTAACGAATGCGGCGTTTGATTTGTACAATGACTATAAAGATGAAGTCAGACTGGCAGGTTGGAAGTCGGATAATGGTTATCTGCATATAGATGTAGATGTTGAAAATTTGACAGCCGATGTTTTGAATGTTAACGGCAATGTAGAGGGGCAAACAAATTTATTGGTATATGCTAACTCGGAAAAAGACATTCGCGGTGAAAGTATTTTGTTTGCACAATCTACAAATGATACAACGGGAAATTCGGATTCATTCAAGGTATGGCGTGTTTATAAGAGTCCATATCTGTTTGATGTAAGTTATAGTGCGGATGAGACAAACAAAGAATGGTCATTGGTTATGAATGACATGGTTAATCCGGATTCTGATAGTGAGCCGGAAGTACCGGATGAACCGGTAATACCTGATGATCCTGAAATACCTGATGTGCCGTCAACGAATGTAGCTCCTGAAGTTATAGCCTTTGGTGCTTTGCCGATAGCGGGAATAGAACAAACCCGCAATATGGTAGATAATGTAGGCAATCAAATCAAAAATAATCGTTATTATACTCGTTCCTGCAGCTTTGTTGATAGTCATTGGAATGGTGAATCCTATGAAAATGTTTGGATTAATCCGACCTATTATAAATCGAGTTCGGATTCATATTTTGATGTTGATACGGATATTTGGGGTGTTGAGGCCGGCGGTGATTTGCAATATGATGTCAACAATCGTTTAGGCTTGTTTGTCTCGTATCGTAACGGAGAGTATGATATGAGCGGGGCCGGCAAACATTATCGTTCGGATATAGGTTCGGAGATAGGCATAGACAGCTATGTAGCAGGTTTATACTATCGTTATGATAAGAACAATTGGTATGGCTTTGCGACAGTCTACGGCGGTATGCAGGAAGCCGATCTCAAGACGAAAGACGGTGTAAAATCGGACACGGACGGTATAGAGTTCGGCGGCAGTGCGGAAGTCGGATATGACTATGCTTTACAGGGTGATTTATATATAACTCCGAGCCTAGGTATCTATTATGTCCAAATTAACTATGACGATGCAAAAGACAATGTCGGTAAGAAGGCAGAATATGATAATATTCGTCAAATAGAAATTGAAGCAGGTATCAAATTAACCAAAGGCTTTTGGTATGACAATGGTTATGCAAATGTTTATATCAAACCGAGTGTTGTGCAAACGATAACCGATGGCGGAGAAGTAAGTATCAGCGGATTAGGTAAGGTTGAGAGTTTGGATGACGAGACGTTAGGTCGAGTAGAGATAGGCGGTCGTTATGGTATAAGTTCTGTATTATCGGCCTATGGTTGGGCGAACTATACCTTTGGCAGCGACTATGACGCGACGACCTTTGGTGTCGGTTTGAACTACGCTTTCTGATTTGTTTAATCCCCGTCCTAAAAGACGGGGATTAAATTTACTATAAATTATATTTCAATCTCAAAAAAATCACAATTATGAAAGCGTCTGGATTCGCCAAAAAAATGCTGATACAAATTATACATTAAGGCTCCGTGCGTCACAACTCCTGCTACTTCATAAGGACAGCTTGACGAGATATCTTGCAATGTTTTAACTCCTCTGGCTACACATTGCTTTATTGTTTCACCGTTAGGAATTGAGACCGTATAACGTTCCGGATTTGTTTCATCGTTTATCAGATTAAAAATATCGGCATATTTTTCATGTGCATCTTCTACAAACATACCTTCGGCATCCCCAAAATGCACTTCTTCCAATCCATCAACAGGTTGTACCGAACAATGTAATTTTTCAGCTATAATTTCCGCCGTTTGTTTCGCTCTTGTTAATTTTGAGCAATATATAATCGGAAACTTAAACTTCTCTAGGTTATCTGCCGCAAGTTTTGCTTGTTCGCGCCCTGTTTCGTTTAGAGGTAAATTTATACTGGCTCCTTGTAAAATTCCTTGTAAATTTCCATCGGTTTGTCCGTGACGAATAATAACCAGCTTCACGATAATCTCCTATAGTAAAAATCTTGCCAGCCTTTCATGTTTCTTAAAAAACAATCGGCACGCCATCTCTTTTCTAAATCCAAGCAAATTTGGCATCAGTGCTTCTTGAACATAGAATTCAAATGCATATTTTCTGGCATAATTAAGTAATTCTTCTCTGTTATTCCCTGAAATTAATCTCAGAGGACGAGATATCAAAGCCTTAAAAATAAAATTTGTCAAATAAAAACGTAAATGGGCATTGAGCCATACATCATTTTTATATGAGGCAAAAAACTTTCTCATTTCTTCGGCTGCCACAGCATGTGAATAAATATAATTTTTTGTAATTCCTTGTTTGCTTACGGAATTATCATTTTGCCGATAATAGAGAAGTTTTTTATCGCTGCAAACCATATTTTTAATCGTCAGCATGGTTTTGAGTGTAAAAACGGTATCTTCCGCCGGCTGTACAGATAAAGGAAATTCAATATGAGATATTGCTTGTTTCTTATATAGTTTATTCCACACATAAATTTTATCTCCTTTTTTATTCTTAAAGAATTTTTTCATTGGATAATCAATCAATTGCGCTTTATCTATTTCACTTTCAATATTATACAATTTTGGTTTTTCCTCAATCGTGAAATTGTCCGCGACAAATTCGATTTCAAAAGCAGCTGCATCTGTCTGATAAGTTGTTATCATTTTGTATAGAAATTCCATTGCTTGCGGATGTAAAACATCATCTTGATCCAAAAATGCGACATAAAGGGATTGTGCCTCTGCAAGTCCGTGATTGCGAGCCGCAGAAACACCGCTATTCTTTTGGCTTATCAGTCTCCAGTAATCGTTTTTACGACAATATTGTTGTGCAATTTGTACTGTTTCATCCGTAGAACCATCATCAATTAACAATACCTCCATCTGCTTAAGCGTCTGATGAGCTACGGAATCTAAACAACTTCGCAAATGGCGGCTGCCATTGTATAATGGAATAATCAATGTAACTTCAAACATATTTATATTTCCCCTTTTACAAAAATTCTTATTGTTAAGTAATATCTATTTATCTCAAGACAACCCTCCTTTTATAAATTGACAATTTTGTAAAAGCGTAAAATAATGTAGATATTGATATCGGAATAAATTACATGATAAGTTGTCTTTGCTTTTTAACCCCAATAGGATATTGCACACTATATGAAGATAACGGGTATATCTGTCAGCTTTCTTTTGGGCAAACGGCAAGCCAAAAAGTTACGTCGGCTCTACAAAAAGCCAAAACAGAACTGGAAGAATACTTAAATGGAACAAGAAAAAACTTCGATATCATGCTATCGCTACAACGCGGAACAATCTTTCAGCAACAAGTATGGCACGCCATATCTGCTATTGATTACGGCAAAACCAAAACTTATAAACAAATTGCCGAAAACATTGGACATGAAAAAGCTGTACGCGCCGTTGGCAACGCCTGCAATCGAAATCCTTTACCTATTTTTATTCCATGCCACCGCGTTATCGGCAGCAATCAAAAGCCAATCGGCTATAACGGAGGATTAAAAATAAAAAAATACTTACTGGAGTTAGAGCAAAAATGCCTTTAATTATTTTCTTGATTGTCCTTTTTGCCCTTATTTTTTGGCTGGACGGAAATCTTGTTTTTCGCTTTTTATATTTGGCCGTTAACTTATGGCTGTTGGTTATGTATTTGACCATCACCGAATTACAAACGACTAATTTGCCGCAAGTTCCATGGTTTGAAACAACTCCGGTATCCAATACCATCAAAATATATTTGGCAATTTTACTGAGCGTGGCCGGAATAATTCTCTATTTCATATCTCGTTCTCTGCACCTATCAAAAACTGCGGCGTTTTTCCCGATAATAACTGCCGTCACCTTATTAGTCGGCACTTTTATCCCAGCCTCAGAGCTTAAATCAATTATCGGTGCGGCTATCTCTTTAAGTTCCATGCTTGCTCACATCATATATTTTAGCTTAAACAGTCATCGTTTGTTTCGCAGATAACAGTTTACGACCATCCGTTTTTGATAATATTTTTACCAAATTTGTTTTCAAGTTCATCCCAAGCAGAAGAAAGCGGGCTACTTTTGAGTTCTAACGATTTGAAAAGCTCTTGCTGATAATTTGTTTTTGATATCAGTCCCAGCAAACTTACGCCGCTGCTGCGGTATAAAATTTCCGAATGATAAATTTTATCTAACAAGGGCATCATTTCTTTAGCAATAAAGAATTCATCATCGGATGCAGCCGATAATTTTATTTTATCAGATACCACATAAAAATCTTTTGTTCTGAGCATCAACTCCACTATTGTACAATAACAACCATCCGAGCGCATACGCCTACAAGCTTGATGCAAATGATAACGTAATTGCGATTTTATCACCTCTTTGTCTGAAGTAAACGCCGGCAATACGGATGTATCTTGGATAGATTGAGGCAATTCAGATTTGGTATTTACCTTTTTCAAATAATGACCGAGCAACTCATATTTTATATCTAACCCGATAATCCCCATTTGTTTACGAATAACTTCATCGGGACGATTAACGAAATCAAAAGCCGAAAAGACGCCGTGGTAAGCCATAAGTTTAGAATGACTACGCCCTATTCCGCTGACATCGTTAATGTCGGTGTGTTTTAAAATATCCGGTAAATTTTCTAAATCGATTTGGAAAATTCCGCCACAATTTTTAGCTTTATCACTAGCTAGTTTTGCCAATAATTTTGAAGGAGCAATTCCGATAGAAACCGGAATTTGTGTTTGTTGTAAGATTTTATTTTTTATATTTTGGGCCAATTCGGCAAAAGATTGTTTATAGACTTTATCAAGAGAGGTTAATTCGGCATAAGCCTCATCGACGGAAACAACTTCGACTTCAGGTAACATTTGTTTCAAACAATCCATAACTTGTTCAGAAATGTGGTGGTACAAAGTATGTCTTGCATTTTTATAAATAACTTCCGGAAATTGCTGCTTTGCCATAAACATAGGCATTCCCATTTTAACGCCGACATCTTTAGCTTCTTTGGAACGAGAAACAACGCAACCGTTATCTCCGGTTACCACGCAGACGGGTTGATTATTCAGTTTATCATCGACACTTCTTTCACAACTGACAAAAAAGCAATCACAATCAATCAAGGCCACCGTATGCATTATTTTCTCCATTTGTTCTTATTTTGTTCTATAATATCATAACGGCAATGTCAACGGAAGAACGGCAAAAATCTCCTTATTTTTGATTATAGATATTGAGCCCGAGAAAATAAAAACGTTTTTCGCCGTTAATTTTAACTCTGGTAAACCATTTTATGCCCATAAATTTGAGATATTTTATATTATGGTCAATTTTTTCCGTTGAAAATATAAAATCTCTGATTTTTCGTATTTTTTTTCTAAAAATCACAGCCTCTGCATTTTCTTTCCAAGGCGTCATTTGCAGATATTTGAAATAATATTCTTCAAAAGGCACAAATTTTGGTTTCCAGGGTTTTTGCTGGCTGGTGTAGTGTAAAATTTTCACTTTATCAATATTATCATTAATCCATTTGACATTATCGGACAGATTAGGATGAATTTGTGTATTGCAGGTAAAATCAACCGGTTTTATGATTTCTTGACAAGTCAGATTAATAATATCCTGATCGGGCATTTTCAAATTGAGCTTATTGTTTTTAAGAGCATTCATCAAAAGGTTATAGACATCGAGTTGCAAACATTTTTTGATATCAAACAACATAACACCTGAATTATAATATTTCTGGATATTCATTCTTTTTTTATGAATATTTTCGTTCCAATCGGCAATCATTGCCAGAGCTTTACCTTCCATATCCATATTATAGAAATCGGATAAGTTCTGCATAACGACAATATCGACATCCATATAAAGAACTCTATCTAAATTTGAAAAAAACTCAGGAATTTTAAAACGATTAAAAATGGCTGAGGTGAAATGGCTTTTTTCTGAAAAATTATAATCTTTGAATAAATCTTCATTAATTTTTTTAAAGATAATCTGAACATTATCTCTTTTTAGCGACAAGATTTTTGTCTTATTTTCTTCAGATATATCTGTATCCAGAACATATATAAAGAGTTCATTATTTAAATGATTATCAATCAGTGACTGAATTGTCACCGCCATATGTTGCACATAATTATTATCGGAGCTCAGACAAATATTTAGGCGATTAGACATAGTTATACCTATTTTTATATTACGTATTGTTGTTAATCATAGCATAGCTTTATACTTTAATTCAAGAAGCAATATCATTTATAAAAAACAAAATAGTTTTTCTAAAAAAACGCAAAAAGATATTGACTAAGCTGCATCAAAGTGCTAGTTGTCATAGACGAATTCGGGACGTAGTTCAGCCTGGTAGAGCGCTTGCATGGGGTGCAAGAAGTCGGAGGTTCGAATCCTCTCGTCCCGACCAGATAGAAAAGACCTGCTGTTAAAGCAGGTTTTTTTGTATCTGTTTGTGCATATGTTTTTTCTTGTTGACTCAAAATTTTATCAGTCTAACATAGAACGCAATAACTCTTGGTAATAATTATATTTTTATATCAAAGACTAAAGGACTGACATATGAAAAAATCAATATATACCGCCTTATTCGCATCAACTTTACTCTGCAGTTGCTCTACCCCGTCTGTCTACAATGCCATCTCCGAAAACGGTGAAGTTTCTATGGAAAAATTCCATGAGGAAATACAAAAAGGAGCAGATGTTAACGAATATTCATCTTTCGAACGCCCCTTTCCTCTGATTACTTTTGAATCTACCGAAGCCTGCCAAACACTGATAGAAAAAGGAGCTGATGTAAAAGCTTACAATGAGAAATACGATATGTCGGTATTAATGGGAGTCGCTGCATTCTCGCAAAATCCCGAAAAAATAGATTTGTTAATCAAAAACGGAGCTGACATAAACGAACGCAGCAAAACAGGCAGATCTCCGATTATTTTTGCTGCTCAAATGAATCAAAATCCGCAAATAATAAAAGAACTCCTCAAAAAAGGAGCAAACGTCAATGACACCGAAAATCATCAACAAACCCCCCTAATGTTTGCCGCTACATACAATTCCAATCCCGAAATAATTAAAACATTACTCAAAAACGGTGCAAAATTAGAAAGCAAAGATTTTCAGGGATACTCTGCCGTCACATTTGCCGTCACCAACAGACAATACGAAAACGCCAAAGTTTTGCTAAACGCCGGAGCCAAACTTCCTCTGAAAAATATAATGCTTTCTGAGAATGAAAAGATTTATAACGATATTGCTCTATACAAAGGAGCTATCAAAAACGGAGCAAATGTTAATGAAGTTCTGCCCACCGAAGAAAAAGACACGCCTTTGATTTGGGCAACCTGCAGTCCTGCCATTTCAAAACAAGTCGTTAAACTTTTGCTTGATAGCGGAGCCAATGTTTACGCCAAAGATATCAACGGTTATATGGCAACCGACTGTGATTCTCCCGAAAAAGTACAACTTATCCGCAATCACATCAAAAAAGCAAAAGAGCAAAAACAACAGGCCAAACGTCAAAAATTAAATAATGAATTACAAGAGCTTGAAGGTGACAAACTTTTTTAGGAAACAGATATGAAAAAAACACTTACTGCCATAGCTCTGCTTTTCTTATCAATTTCGGCTGATTGCAAAGCCGCTCAAGTCGTCAGTGTTGAAGTTATAAATCGATATGACAGGCTCCTTAACGGCGGCGTTTGCGAACATATGTATGCCGATAAAATCAATGAGAAAGAAAAAGAAAATCTCAGAGATTATCTCAAAGCCTTAAAAGGTACCAAATTTGAACACCCTTCTATGAAATACGCCAAAACGGCAGACTTATCCAAATTTAAAATATCGGGGCTCGATTTTAATGATATAGCAACCAGAAAAGTAAAACTTTCGGACTATGAACCGGATATGTCATTTTTAAAGACAATTACCGGTGATTGTTGGGCTCATATCCCCGATGCCTATCGCGAGAGTTTTATGTTTTCTGACGCCAAAAACGGTTCATGGAATACGAAATACGGCTATTATTGCGATAATATCGTAACCGAAACCCATACACGACGTATTTACGAAGATAATTGTGAAAGCAGAAAAAGAATAAGTTATCTCAATTGTCTCAAATCAATTGACCATGCAGACGGATTGGCAAAAGTGGAAGTTATGCAAGCCTGCCAAGCAAATTATCAAAATTTTGAAGATATGTTTTGCCAATACCGCGAAGTTCCCTATACGGTAACCAAATGTAAAGGCAAAGGATTTTTGCTCGGAACAAATCATTACGAAAACATTGTTTCGATTGTCCCCTTTGGTTTGTATAACGATCAACCGTCCGTTTCACCCGATGTCCGTTACCTCAGCTATAAGCAGATTGTCGAAAACTTGCTAAAAGAATACGGACCGGCAACCGTGAGCATCAGACGTAAAAATATCAAAAAGAACGGCTGTTCGGGAATATGTGATATCCACGAATTTATCAATACGAATGTTCTGCAAAAAGAATGTCAAACCAAAAATTTTGTAAATTTTGAAAAAAGTGATTGTCAAAAACTCAAAACTTACTATTCGGATACCTATTATTGGCTCGATAAACCGTGGATGCTACGCGTACAAATTATTTTTCCGGACGGTTTAGAGGCGATAAAAGACCAAAGCCGCGTCGCCTATATTTCGACTGTATATATCAATTGGGAAAATTTTGAAGCACAAGATAAATACGCGGCAGAAATTTTATTGCAACAAAAGAATAACGCAAAATAATAAAAAATTCTTGACTCACCGACGCTTTATCTATATTTTTGAAAATAGTTGATACACAAATAATGAGGTTAATTGTGATTTCTAACTTTATAAAACAAATCAAATCTAAACGTCTGGAAATTTATTTCCCGCCGTATGGGTTTGTATGTATGTGTTAGAAATATACAGTTCAAAGATAAGGCGGGTTTATCCCGCCTTTTTTTTTGTTAGAGAGAGCAGAAAATGAATAATATACAAAAATATACAATAAACGGACATTCTGTTTGGCGCGGAAGATTAAATAAAATTGACGGTCAAAAAGTTGATAACGGACCCCATTTCACTATTCGTCCGCTTTCCGGTAATGACGCCGAAAATATGGGTATCTTATCCGCAGAGATATACCGCCACCTCGGTTTGGGTGAAGAGTGTTTTATCCACAAACACGAAACTTCTTACTATCATCAAGCCATTAAAAATCCAGATACACAATATATCGGTGTTTTTGTCGGGGAAAAATTGATTGCCATGTCATATCTGAAGATTTGCCGCAACCATCAACAATTTTCCGACGAAATTCCCAACAGTCCGCTCAATTTTTTCAAAACTTCCGACACACGAATAGCCGCACTCGGTGCGGATAGTGTTTTGCCGGCTTACAGAGGAAACAATCTCAACCAAATTATGATTGATTATCGTTTGGAACTGGCAAAAAATCTACACTGCAACGGTGCCGCTTCAATTATCGACCGCAGCAATCATTGGAATATGCCGCCCTATTTTAACAACGGTTTCAGAATGTATGCCACCGCAATTGATCCTGCCGACGGCGGCAAAATTGCTTTAATGCACCATAACTTAAAAACGAAAACCGACCTTCCCCCACGTGGAGTGAACGTTCATTTTGCAAGTTTTAATCTTATTGATAAACTTTTGGCAAGAGGCTATATCGGCTGCGGTTACAATAAAGAAACTTCGACTTTAACTTTTGTACAAAGCAACCAGCGCCCCTTCGTCAAACAAAATATTATACTTGCCGTCTACAAAGGGAAAGCATACAATTTCTAAACATTATTTAGGCAACAAATTCAATAAATTGTCACCGCCGAAATATGATACATATTGCCATGCGACAAAGGCAATAATAACCAAAGCAACAAAGAATACAAATGCACTTAAGATTCTTGGCATAGGTTCAGGCAACAAAATCGGTTGATTGTGTTCACGAGCATTATAGGCATAAATTCGACAAGCCGAAATAATATAAATCGGACGAAAAATTAACATAACAAATACTAATGCCGCTATTGTCGGGATTCCAGCAAACAAATAAAATCCGCTGACGGTTTTAAATAAGGTTGCAAACGCGGGAACATCACTCAAATGACTAATTAAAAAAAACATCGAAATATAAGCGCCTATTCCAAATATCCAACAAATGAGCGAATATCCCAATCTCAGTTTGGCAAGCATTGAAAATTTGGAAGATAACAAAGATATTGAGTTTTTGGCAGCTTCAGCAATGCCGTTTCCCGAAAGCAACGACGGAATTACACCGAGAGATGCTATTTTCCATGCTTGATAAGCTGCCTCATGAGCAAGTTTAACGGTCAAAGGCGTCTTATCATTTTTCTTTGGCAATCTTTCCAATATCTGCCAAGCCGTCCACCAACCGTCGAACCAACTGAATATCCATATACTCCAAGATTTCGGCAGCACAATTTTCAAGCATTCCGCAACAGTAGAATCACGTCCTTCAAAATGCAACAGATAAGAAGCGCACATACAAGCCGTAAGCAGTCCTAAAGGAAAAGTTGCAATTCCAACCAAAACAAACGACCATAATAAGACAATAACGGAAACCAAATCATCGGTATTATCATCCCGCCAATAGTCTTCGGGAATAAAGGACAAACTCTTTGCCCATATGAAATACATAATTCCGATAACCACCAACTGCAGCAGTGCAAAAACAATATTTTCTCTTTCGTGAAAAATAAAACGTAAAGATACGGCACCGTTATTCAAAAAACCGCCGACAGATTCTATTTTTCCGGGGCGTATTTTTTTCTTGGTTACGGACGAAGATTTTGTTTTAAGCTCCTCCAACTGATTGATGATTTCTTTGGTTTTTTGCATATTGGTTCTCCTTTATTTAAGCAAGCATAAAACAAAGACAAAAAAAATTCAATGTATAAAAACGCAAAATCGCTTGTTTAGCACAAGTTAAAGCACTAACATCTTCTCATATTGATTAACTCTTATGGAAAATTGATGGAAATGTTTATCTGGCTGATTATCTTTATTTTGTATATTATGGTTGTAAGTGCCAAATCGGACATAAAACAACTTCGGTTTCGTTTGCAACAACTCGAGCAACAAAAATCGGAAAGAGCGGAAGAAAAAACGGTTATTCAAGAGCAAAAGCCGTTTCAACCTCCTTTACAACCTATTTCTGTTACAACAGAACCCATGCCGTCAATGGTACAACCTCAACCTCCAACTGAAGCATCTTTCACCGCTGCCAAAAATCAAGATATCAATTTTCTCGGTCAAAAACTTATTTCTTGGATTGCCGGCTTTGCCGCCGTCTTGGGATTTTTCTACTTTGTACGCTATTCCATCGAAAACGGTTTGCTTACGCCTGTCGCTCGTATGATGATAACGACCGCAAGCGGAATTGTCCTGATTATTCTCGGCAGTCTGATTTTATATAAAAAGAAACTTGCCAATTATCAAACCATCGGCGAAGTTCTAAACGGAACCGGAATTGCCGCTTTCTATTTTGCGGCTTATGCTTCATCGCAAATCTATCAGTTGATTTCTTCAGAAACAGCTTTTGTTTTGATGTGCCTGACGACAATTATCTCCATTGCCTTAACCCTTACTTTTAAAGGTAAAGCCACCGCCGTTCTGGCGCTTGTCGGCGGATTTTTAACTCCTGCTTTGGCTTTGAGTGCAAAAGGAAATATTATCGAATTTTGCCTTTATCTGTTCATTTTTACTTCGGCAATCATGTTCATCGGCAAATGGCTCGTTTGCTTATGGTTGGTAATGTTGGCCTTGTGCGGACTTTATATTTGGCTCTTTGTCTGGCTGTTTTTGTTCTTTGTTGATTTTGATTCGGCTTGGATGTTCCTGCTTGGCGTCGGCATCAGTATGTTATGTTTGTCAATGTTCCGCAAAGAAGACGGCAAAATACTGCGGATAATATCCCAAGCATTTTGTATTACCTTTGCCTTTGCCGCTTTGATAAAAACAGATTTTGGAATGTTTGAATGGGGAATAGTCGGAATATTGCTGCTCGGATTAAATGTTCTCAATCTGTTTGAACACAAAAATTATGCGTCTTTACTCTATGCCGCCACCGCTGCCGTTTTTATGCTTATCTTGGGAAGCGACGGAAACACAAATACAAAACAAATCACCATCGGCGGCTTTGCCCTAATAACCTTGTTGCCCTCATATATTATGTTATGGTTCAAACGGCAAAAAGAGTTTGTAACCTTACCGACCGTCAGCGCTCCGCTGATTTATGCGTTGGCCTACTATCTTTTGCCCGACGGTATCATTCTGCCTTGTCTGGGACTGATAACGGCTTTGGCTTTTGCAATATTGGTTATCCGCTTTGATTTGACTGATGATAAACTTAACCTTTGTGCGTCACATCTGATTTTATCGGCGGCAGCAGTATCAACTCTTGCCTTTGCAGATTTCTTCAAAATAGAATTTTGGCCGATAATCATCACGGCAGAACTGATTGTTTTGGTTTCTTTACAAAACAAGTTCCACATTAAAAAATTGGAAAAAGGAATTGGTATCGCTGCCGCACTTCTGGCAATTCTCGAAGTCGAAAACATTATGAAAATAGCGGGTCTGCTGTTTTTGGCCCCGATATGGGAACAAGCTTATTTGTTAAGGAATCTAACTCCTGACTATTACTGGTCTTACCTCTTGATTCCCGCCTGCGGTCTGGTTTATTTGGCCTATATTACCAAGACAAATACCGCTCGCGCTTTAAGCTCGGTTTACTCAGGCTTACTCATTTTATTTGCCGTATTTTCTTTCTATATGCAAATTAAGATGCAAATAGCTCAGACAGCAAGAATAGTCCCGACATTCACCGATTGTGCGATTATTACCAATCTGCTTCTGCTCGGCTCGGTTGGCTATGCCTACACCCGTCGCAACGTTTTTTCTTGGATTACCGCTGCCGGATTATGGCGACTGTTCATCATTAACTTTCTTTTCGGTTCACCCTTTTTTAACCGCGAAACTTTATCTTGGGGTGAGTTCCTATTTGCGTATGCCGTGCCCGTAGCAATTTTTGCCGTTACCGCTTTGAAAGAAAACAATGCCAACAGAACTTGGTGGACCTATATGACGGCTTTGAGTTCTTTTGTTTTGGTTTCGGGAATACTGACCTTGGGATTTTATCAAACACTTTATCTCGACGGCATCATTTTTACCGACAGCGGTATCTTTGCTTATTCCGCCGCTTGGCTTTTACTCGGCTGTCTGTGGTTGGTTATCGGTCTGAAAGAAACATCGCTTATCAAACCGGCCTTTGCCCTCATCTACTTTGTTATTGCCAAAGTCTTTATCTATGACGTATCGTCTTTGGACGGTATATGGCGAATTTCGGCTCTGTTCGGCTTGGCCGGCTCATTACTTGTTATCAGCTATGTTTACAGCCGATGGTTCCAACCGAAATTAAATAAATAAGCCTCAATCCTTTAACCAAAAAGCCGTGAAAAAATTCACGGCTTTTAAATTAAAACAAAAACAATCAACTAAACGGCACGTCCCATCTCATAGGCTTCTTGCATTGCCGGAGAATTTTTAATGTCTCCCATCTGCCAAGCTCCCGTTCCATAAATAATTCCTTTTTCTTTGGTACCTTCTAAGCAGTCTTCGGTAAAGCCTCTGAAACTTTCCAAAGTTCGCTCCATATTGGCATGTGAAGTATCTGCCGCCGCCACGATAAAATAAAAATCTTTGTTTCTGATTTCTTCATACCGCGGAACGGTTCTGTCGATTAAAGTTTTCATCTGACCATTCATATTATAAAAATAAACCGGTGTTGCCATCACAATCACATCGGCATTGACCATCTTATCGAGAATATCCGCCATATCGTCTTTAATGACGCATTTGTGGGTCGTATTGCAAACACCGCAACCGCGGCAATAATTAATCTTAAAATCATTTATAAAAATTTTTTCTACCTTGTTTCCGGCTTCTTCGGCACCTTTGGCAAACTGATTGCTCAAAGTATCCGAATTACCGTTTTTACGAAAACTTGAAGACAATATTAAAACTTTTTTACTCATCTGCCTGTACCTTCCGACTATTTATATTCTGCATCACTAACAGGTTCTAACCAAGTTGCTTTGTTGTTGGGCACGTTTGTTTCCAAAGATATATGCACAAACCAACTGTCTGGAGCCGCACCGTGCCAATGCTCAACATCGGGAGCTATGCGAACAACATCACCTTTGTGCAGCACTCTGATTTCTTTACCGCGTTCCTGATAACGACCTTCTCCGCCGGTAACAAGCAAAATTTGCCCGCCGCTGTGTTTATGCCAGTTGGTTCTGGCTTTAGGCTCAAAAGTTACATTACCTACGGGAGCATTAAAAACATTATCACCGACACTTAGCATATTTAAATAAGTTTGACCGGTAAAAAATTCTCCATATGGATTTTTTTCGCCCTGTTCAAAAATAGTATCCACTTCGCTTTTTTTCATTTCCTCTGCCTTTACTGAAGTTAAACATGATAAACTGATAAATGCTATACTGAAAAGTAATTTTTTGTTCATAAATTCCTCCTTAGTTTCCGATTCCAAACTCAGCTTACAATTTAGAGTTTACTCTAAGTCAAGATATTTTATTTTTCATTTCATTAAAAATTAACCTCCTCATAATATATTTTGGCAGCTGAAAACGGAGTTTTTTATATGATACCTGCTTTTACGCTTGAAGAAAAATTAGTCGGAACAAATATTATCTTGCTGAAACGCAACCATGATTTTGATAAAGAATTGTGGCAAGCCATAGATGAAAATCGAGATTTTTTAAGACAATATCTCTTCTGGGTAGATACAACCAACTCTTTTGACAATGTTGCCGCCGTAACCAAAAAGTTTAACGAAGATTGGGCGGCACAAACAAAATTTGCTTATAACATTATCGACAAACATTCCGGAAAATTTTTAGGTTGTATTGATATTCACGATATAGATTTAACTAATCATATAGCCGCAATCGGCTATTGGCTTCGTCAAAACAAAACCGGTTTCGGCTATATGAGTGATGCGGTGCAAACAATTGAAAAAGCTGTTTTTGCAAAAAATATAAGACGATTGGAAATATGTTGCGACAGCCTGAACAGAGCCTCTGCAAATGTTGCCATTCGTAACGGCTACAACTATGAATGCACTTTAAAAGAAGTTATTTTCACTTATGGAGAATTTCGCAATCGGGAAATTTATGTAAAATTTAATCGTCATCAACTTGCCGATAAATAAAATAAAAAAATTGTTTTTTTTTATTTTTTAATTACTATATCAAATGCCGGTTGCAAAAAACAGGAGAAAAAAAATGCTTTTAACCGCCGCCGTTATCATTGCCGTTTTAGTCAGCGTCGTCTTTTTTTATAATCAACTGGCAAAATTAGAAGTTTTGACGCTAAAGACGTGGAATGATGTTACCCAACAATTTGACCGCCAACATACCTTGCTGCAACAGCTAAACGAACAGTCTCCGATTATCTTGCCTGCAGAGCTTGAAAAATTGCTTCAAAAAGCATCTGATACCCAAAATACAACCGAGCGCCTGCAAACAGAAAAACAGTTGGAAAATATGCTGGAACAATTTCTCAACCAATCCGACATACAAAATAAAGATGAACTTAAACAAGAAGCCGATAAAATTGAAACCGACCTACAAAAAGCCAGACGCAAATACAATGCATCTGTCAAATATTATAATGTTGCTTTGCACACCGTACCAACTTGTTGGATAGCCAAAGCAACTAAAGCCGAAGAAAAAACCTTTTATAAAAATGATTAACTTATAAGAGAAGCAAATGAGCCGATTGGAAAAAAAACTGTCCTTGTGGCAACAAAACAATTTAATTTCGAAAGAACAATTTGAATCCATAAAAAACTTTGAAAATCAAAATAGCAATCTGCATTTATTTTATGCCCTGCTTTCACTCGGAGTTTTTATTATCTCCCTCGGTTTAATAAGTCTGATTGCCGCTAATTGGAATGAAATAAGCAATCCAGTCAAACTCACGGTCGAGTTTATCCTTTTATTTGGCTTAAGCGGAGCAGCATTTATAGCTTATAATCAGTCGCAAAAATTAATATTTGAAATTGAAATATTTGCCTTATTCTTTTTAATCGGTGCTTCTATCGGACTCAATGCCCAAATTTTTCAGACATCGGGATCATTGGATGACGGAATGTTATTATGGGCTGTTTTCAGCGCACCTTTGCTGTGGCTTTCGCCCAAAAAATTGATACCCTTATTTTGGGTACCGATTGCTTTGTACGGCTTATTTGAAAATTATAATTTTTTACTCTGGCTCGAAAATCTAGTTGAATACATTACCCAAACATTCGGCTATCCTATGGCAACAGCCACCCTAATTTTGTTTTATACCATCATAGGTACTCTGTTTCGATATCTGCAAAAACAGTTATCCCAACCCTTTGCTCTGCTTTCGGTTTTGAGCGGATATTGCGAATTTTTTATTTACTTCAGTGCCCTGATAGCATTGATTGCGGAATTTTCATTAGGCATGATGATTGTATCCGTCACCACTTTTGCTCTCGGCTGCAGTTATCATTACTGCGTCAATTCAAAAAAATTGATGAATTTCAACATTTCTATGGTCGGCGTTTGTTTCTTTATTGCTTATCTTAAACTGTTTTCAGATTTAACAGCCACCGGTATCGGTTTAATTATATCGGGAATTATTTTTCTCGGACTCATTTTTATAACAAAAAAACTCATAAAATATCTCAACACAAAAGGAAAAGCAGATGTTAAATAAATTTAAAAAATATATTATTTTCATTCCGGCAATTTGTATATTTTTGTTTTGCTTATCCTTATGGCTTCTTAAATATGAACAACCGGAAGTCATTCTGCGCATTCAAGGTTTTGATCCGAGAGATTTGCTTTCGGGACATTATATTTCCTATCAAATCGATTGGCAAAATTCGGACTGTACTCAATTTGAGAACAACAAATGCCCAAAAGAAAATTTTGAAACCGTCAGTCAACGTTTTTATATTCCCGAAAAATATGCCTATGAACTCGATAAACGTTTTCGGCAGGCTGACTTTAATAATGATGTTTTTGAAATTATCTATGCCTATTCTCCCCGTTTTCTTCCCATAGCCAAGCGCCTATTGATAAATGGTCAAAATTGGGAAATATGCATAAAAACAAAATGATGGCTTTTCGATATATAAAAAATTATGCCGCAAACTTTCACATCGGACCTCCTTTGATAAACTCAAATTTGCGAATTTTAGTAAAATATTCAGATTTATCATCAGGTACACCCGCCTTTTTCTCATATACAAACCACACACAAAAAAAAAGACCCACTAATGGATCTTTTTTTATCTTTGCGTAATTCCAGTTTTCGTTCTAAAAAATTCGGCATAAAAATATTTTATTTTTTTACAAACATTACCGTATATTCTTAAAACGATAGGAAATAGCTTAAAGTCCTACAATACGAGCCAAAGCCTCTTCTACCTTAGCCTTATTTTCTAAAGCCTCTGCTTGGCGACGTTTTTCTTCGGCAACAACTGCCGCCGGAGCTCTTTCGACAAAGCTCGGATTAGAGAGTTTGCGCTCATAACCTGCCAAATTTTGCTCTAAGCTGGCAAGTTCCTTTTGCAATCTTTCTCTCTCGGCTGCAAAGTCAACCACACCTTTAAGCGGAATCAACAAACTTGCTTCGCGGAAAACGCTTTGAATCATGTCGGGAGTGACTTCTCCGTCATAGGCTGTGATTTCTTCCAAGCGAGCCAAAGAACAAATAATTGTCTTAAAATGTTCAACCTGTGCGCGAGTAGCGGCATTGGCACCTTTTAAGTAAACTTTGAGCTTTGCTCCTGCCGGTAAATTCATTTCGGCGCGAAGTGAACGAATATTGCTGATTAAATCAATAACACCGTCAATCTCACTGATGGCTTTCTCATCATAGCTTTCGTTTTGCGGCCAAGAAGCATTTATTAAACGCTCCTCGTGCGTGCCGATATTGTTCCATAATTCTGTCGTAATAAAAGGCATAAACGGATGCAAGATAATCAAAATTCTGTTCAATACCCAAGCAAAAGTCGCTCTGGTTTCGGCTTTTTCGGCTTCGTTTTCGCCATACAAAATCGGCTTAATCATTTCAATGTACCAATCGCAGAAAGAACCCCATACAAATTGGTAAACCGTATTGGCAGAATCGGAGAAACGGAAATTATTCAGATTTTCGGTCAACTCTTTGCTTGCGGCCTTAACTTTGGCAACAATCCAACGATTGAGCGGATGTTGAACTTTTGTTTCGTCAAAGCCTTCAACCGGCAGACATTCGTTCATTTCGCCAAAGCGAGCAGAATTCCACAACTTGGTGGCAAAGTTACGGTAGCCTTGAATACGAGCCTCGGAAACATTGATGTCGCGTCCCTGAGTTTCCATTGCCGCCATAAAGAAGCGCAAAGCATCGGCACCGTATTTTTCGATAATTTCCATCGGGTCAACCGTATTGCCTTTGGATTTTGACATTTTGCGGCCCTGTTCGTCACGAACCAGTCCGTGAATATAGGCTTTTTTGAACGGAACTTTTTTCATAACGTACATACTCATCATCATCATACGGGCAACCCAGAAGAAGATGATGTCAAAACCGGTAACCAAAACCGAAGTCGGATAAAAAGTATCAAGATATTCGCTCTTATCCGGCCAACCCAAAGTCGAAAATGCCCACAAACCGGAAGAGAACCAAGTATCCAAAACATCCGTTTCTCTGGTTAATTCAACCTTTTTGCCATAATGCTTATCGGCAGCCGCCTGAGCTTCTTCTTCATTTTCTTCACAGAAGATTTCGCCGTCAGGACCATACCAAATCGGCATTTGGTGTCCCCACCACAATTGGCGGGAAATACACCAAGGTTGAATATTGCGCATCCATTCAAAATAGGTCTTTTCATAAGACTTCGGAACAAATTGCATTTCGCCGTCTTCTACCGCACGAATGGCTTCTTTGGCCAAAACCGGAGCATCTACAAACCATTGGTCGGTCAGCATCGGCTCAATCACAACGTTTGAACGATCGCCGTAAGGAATAACCATTGGGTGGTCTTCGATTTTTTCCATAAAGCCCAACTCTTCCAATTTTGCAATAGTCGCTTTGCGGGCGGTTTGCGTATCCATGCCTGCAAAAGGCGTATTTTCGTTCAAGGTTGCATCGGGATTTAGAATATTAATCAAAGGCAAGTTATGACGTTTGCCGACTTCAAAGTCGTTAAAGTCGTGTGCCGGTGTAATTTTAACCGCACCGGTTCCTTTTTCGGGGTCGGCGTGATCATCGGCCACAATCGGAATAGCACGATTGATTATCGGAATAATGCATTCTTTTCCGATTAAGTGTTTTAGCTTTTCGTTATCTTTGGAAATGGCAACCGCCGTATCACCGAACATGGTTTCCGGTCTGGTGGTGGCAATATGGACGAATTCACCCTCTTCGCCTTTAATCGGATATTTGTAATAATACATCTTTCCGACGGTTTCTTTTTGAACAACCTCCAAATCGGAAACGGCGGTCATAAATTTTGAATCCCAGTTTACCAATTTTTTGGCTTTGTAAATCAAACCGTCTTTATACAATTTTACAAAGATTTTACGAACGGCACGGGACAAACCCTCATCCATGGTAAAACGGGCTCTTGACCAATCGCAGGATGCGCCCAGACGACGCAATTGTTTGCAAATGGTCCCGCCGGATTTTTCTTTCCACTTCCATACGGTTTCAATAAATTTTTCTCTGCCCAAATCGTGACGGGTAATTCCCTCTGCCGCCAAATTACGTTCGACTACCATTTGAGTTGCAATACCGGCGTGGTCCATACCCGGTTGCCACAACACATTTTTGCCCAGCATACGATTGTATCGAATCAAAATATCTTGCAAAGTATCGTCCAAGGCGTGTCCCATATGCAATACACCGGTTACGTTCGGCGGCGGGATAACAACGGAAAAGGCCTCTTTATTCTTGTTCATATTAGGTTTGAAATCACCGTTGACTTCCCATTCAGCATAAATTTTTTCTTCAAAAGCTTTTGGATTATAAGTTTTATCTAACATTTTTCTTTCCACTTATATAGATTTACCATGAAAATACAAAAACTGCCGCAAAGATTTTGCACTTCGGGCAGTATAAATCTTTAGACCGGCGCCCAAATATCAGCTTCTGCCGGTCTTTACCATCACTCGTTCAACTTCTTTAGCTACCAATTTCGGTAAATAATGCGACAACCATTCTTCCAAAACGGGAACTATTGTTTCTCTTATGGTTTTTTGCAAAAAAGCATTATCTAATTTTTCAGCAACGGTTTGAGTAATTATTTGTCGCAACAGAGCATCGGTATCAATCTGTTGACGATTAGTCTGACGGCAAAAATCATTTTGTTCAAACATGCGCGTAAAACTATCGATAATTTCATCTGAAATATTTTGAGGATGACTGCTTTCTCTTAATTTTTGACCGGACACGGACTGTTCGTCTTCATGTAAAGCCAAATATGGAATTTTCATATCCTCTTCATCTGCTTCTTTTTCTGCAACGGGAGGTGTATCTTTTGGAGAAATCGGCAGAAAAGGAGCAGCATTAGAATTTGTTGTTTCTGCATCCGCAAAATTTGTTTCGTCGGAAGCAGATAAAGATATTTTGGGCATAAGAGGCTCTTCAGATGTTTTTTTATTATCTGCATTTACCTCTGTATCTGCCAAAATTTTCTTAATTGAGGCTAAAATTTCGGCCATTGAAAGTTCTTTGTTGTCTTGCTCCGCTGCCATTATGCTTCCCCTATTAATCGTCTATGGATAAAGATAACCACTTATCTCGAGTTTCTTTATAAAACTTTTTCGGTTCATAAAGTTCAACATTGAGTTTCAGATTTTCCGCAGTAAGTTTACCCATTGCTTGCATAACCTGCATGGCAGACAGATAATACTCACGACGAGCTTTAACAACTTCCACCTGAGAATCGAGCAGAGATTGGTAGGCATTCAAAACATCCAAAATGGTACGATTGCCTAATGCTTCTTCTTTTTTTACACCGTCAAGGGCTATTTCGTTCGCGCTGACTTGGTCTTGCAAGGCCTTGATCATAGCATCATTGGCTATCATGGATTCCCAGTAGCTGGTAATGTCAGAAACCGCTGCTCGTTCGGCACTTAATACTTGCTCATAGGCTTGCCATTTATTATATTTGCTTTGACGAATTTTAGCTCTGTTTTCACCGGCATCATATAGGGGAACCGTCAAATTTACTCCTACCTCAACACCATTGATAGTCGTATCATCCAGTCCACTGTATCTCGGGTCATTCTTACTTTGGGTTGCCTCGGCCGAAGCTGAAATTTGCGGCATAAGAGCTCCGTAATTAGCTTTCACGGTATATTCATTGGCTTCTAAAGTGCGTTTGGCAGCCAAAATTTCGTAATTATTGCTCATTGTATAATCAAGAGCTTGTTTAAAATCCGTAGGTAAAAAATCACGAATATTGTCAGGTTCACTCAGCTCTGACGGTTGTTTTCCTATAACCTGCTCATAGATAGCGCGCGAAACTTGTAAATTGCCCTCTGCACTAATACGGCTTGCTATGGCCTGTGAAAGACTGGAACGAGCCTGAGCAACGTCTGTACGGGTTAATTCACCGACATTGAAGCGCTCTGTCGTTTCATCTAATTGTTTTTGCAAAAGTTTCTCATTACTCTTTTGCAAATCAAGAATAGCCTCGTCTCTTACGACATTTAAATAGGCTTCTGACGCGCTTAGAAATATCGCTTGTTCATAGCTAGACAAATTATATTGGCCGGCGCGAGCCTGGCTGTCCGCAGCTTTAACGGAATGATATGTCGATAATCCGCTAAAAATCGGTTGTGTAATCTTTGCACCTATTGATGAAGCGTTACTGCCTTCATCCGTATTATCACTATCGTTATTATTATGAGTTTCATAATACCCACCGGTCAAATCTATTGACGGACGATATCCTGATTTTGCTATTGCAACATTTTCATCAATCGCACGCAAATATGCTCTTTGAGCCTGTAAATCCGGATTGCTTTTATATGCTTCACCCAAGGCCTCAAAAATTGTATCGGCTCTAACCGGTGAACACAGCAAAACACTACTCATTAATATTGATGCAAAATATCTTTTCATTATTTCACCTCTTTTTTACATAACTTTGCTGATTATATTCTATTTTTTAGTGATTGCAATCAAAATTATGACTCTTTACAATATTCAAACAGTAAATATCTTGGATATGAATAGTCTTTGTTAACTATATTTCAAACAATTAAAATTATGGTGTACATAGATAGTTTTTTACGAAAATAGGAGATAAAATGGTTACGGAAAATTCGGTCATATTAGATGAAATTGATAAAGCCAGACTTAAGCTGTCTATTGAACATTACATTAAGTATTTTATCGGTAAAAGAACCTGCGAAATCAGCAAAGAAGAAGCTCTGAAAGTTATTTCTCTTGCCGTCAGAGAATTTGCCATGGACAGAATGTATCAAACAATCGCCCGCTATAATAAAGTCAATTCAAAACGTGTTTATTATCTCTCTATTGAATACCTTATCGGACGTTCTTTGGAAAATAACCTGCACAACCTTGGCTTGTTTGATATCTTGAAAGATATTAAAATTGATGGTTGGCCTTGGGAATCTTTAGATGAAATTTTTGATACCGAATATGATCCGGCTCTCGGTAACGGCGGCTTGGGACGATTAGCCGCTTGTTATATGGATTCTATGGCCTCTTTGGGAATCCCAGGCTTTGGCTACGGAATTAACTATGAATACGGCTTATTTAAACAAAAGTTCGAAAACGGCTATCAGGTAGAATTAGCCGACAGTTGGGAAGGCGAAGATTCTCCCTGGCAGTTTGCAAGACCTGACAGACGTATCTCTATTCCTATGTACGGCGAAGTCGAAACTCAATACGCCGCAAACGGAGAACCTATGTTTATTTGGAAAAATTCTACCCATCTCTACGGTATTCCTTATGATTTCCCTGTCGTCGGTTATGACGGAAAATCCGTTAACTATTTACGTTTGTTCTCTGCCGAAGGTGATGAACAGCTCGACATTAACGTCTTTAACAAAGGCGGATATATCGATGCCCTGAAAGATAAAATTGAAAATGAAACCATTTCTAAAGTGCTTTACCCTTCAGACAGCATTGAATCCGGTAAAGAGTTGCGCTTAAAACAACAGTACTTCTTCGTTTCTTGCGCTATTCAGGATATTATTCGACGCTTTATGGAAAAAAGTAATGATTTTCATCGTATGCCGGAATACATCTGCATTCAGCTTAACGACACACACCCGGCACTCGCTATTCCAGAAATGATGCACCAACTGATTGATATTTATGGTCAATCTTGGAATACGGCTTGGGAGGTTACTTCCAAAATTTTTGCTTATACCAACCATACCCTGCTCCCAGAAGCTCTCGAAGTTTGGCCTGCTTGGATGTTGGGCAAAATGTTGCCAAGACATTTGCAGATTATCTATGAAATTAACCGTCGTTTTATCGAATTTGCAAAAACAAAATTCGGCGATAGCCCTGATAAACTTAACAAAGTCTCTATTGTTTCGGGTGACGGTAACAATCAAATTATTCGTATGGCAAACCTTTCCATCGTCGGTTCTTATAAAGTCAACGGCGTTGCTAAAATTCACTCCGAATTACTTAAACACAGACTTGTGCCGGAATTTTATGAATTGTGGCCCGAAAAATTTATCAATATTACCAACGGTGTCACACCCCGTCGTTGGCTGTACCACGCCAATACCGCTCTTGCCGCACTTATTTGTGACAAAATCGGCAAGGAATGGATTACCGATCTCGATCAATTGCAACAAATTGAACAATTCGTTGATGATAAAGACTTTGTCGAAGATTTTATTAAAATCAAAAAACAAAATAAAGAGCGTCTCGCCAAAAAAATATTTAAAACAACCGGCGTGGCTGTGAATACTGAAAGTATTTTCATTGTTCAAGCTAAACGTATTCATGAATACAAACGCCAACTCATGACCATTTTACAAGTCATCGGCGACTATTTGGCCATCATCAAAGATAATGCCATTCCGCCTTGTCCGAAAACTTATATTTTTGCCGGAAAAGCCGCCCCTTCTTACAACTTTGCAAAAATGATAATTAAACTTATCAACAATGTTGCTGATGTTGTTAATAACGACTCCCGTGTAAATGACAGAATAAAAGTCGTCTTTATTCCAGATTATAAAGTTTCTTTGGCAGAACTGCTTATACCTGCGGCTGATATCAGTATTCAAAATTCCACTGCAGGTTTTGAGGCTTCCGGTACCGGAAATATGAAATTTGCCTTGAACGGCGCTCTCACCGTTGGCACATATGACGGGGCCAATATCGAAATCAGAGAAGCCGTCGGAGCTGAAAATTTCTATCTTTTTGGCTTAAGAGAAGAGCAAATCGCTGAAATGCACAGCAAAAAGACTTACAGACCCCAAGAAGTTTATGATAAGTCTGATTATATCAAACGTATTATGAATGCCATCAATTCAAACATGTTTTGCCAAAAAGAGTATACCCTCTTATTTAAGATGATATACGAAGAATTGCTTTCCCGTGATTATTACATGGTTCTGGCTGATTTGGCAGAATTCAATCAGGCTTTGCATAAAGCAGAACATGATTATATAGATAAAGTAAAATGGGCAAAAATGGCAATTTATAATGTTGCCAGAATCGGTCCATTCTCAAGTGACCGCGCCGTCATGGAATATGCCGACAAAATTTGGCATATTAAACCGGTTGCCGAATAAACAATATACATTTATAAAGCCTCGCCGAAAACGAGGCTTTTTTGTAGCAACAATTTTGTGTATTTTTTACGTGTTATCATATAAAAAACAGAGTTTATTCCGGATTTTTGCCAAGCCCAGAAAAGATAAAGCACATAACGCTACCAATCCGTGCCGATGAAGCAAATTAATCATGAAATTTAAAAGCTAAATTAAAACCCCCAGTTTCCTGGGGGTGTATCTTTTTTATTGAGCAGAAGTTATGATATCTTTTCCAACCGCATCTTCAACGATATAGTCGTCTTTGCAATTGTTTCCTGCACAACGCTTCAAGACTGTTGCGGTACTTCCGTCAATTTGTCCTTTTACAGTCAAGGAAGGAACAAAAACTTCTTTAACCGTGATTTTGAAGGTCATATAAGCGACATTGCCTTCTTCATCACTAAAATATACTTTTATGTTATATGTTCCTTCTTCTCCGGGCATTGCCGTACCGTAGAAAGTTCTTGTTTCTTCGTTATAAGTCAACCATTTCGGCAAAGGCTTGTCATCAATGGTTCCGGCTCGGCTTATTACTTTTCCTTCAAAATCCATTCTTGATAAAGCCGAATCGGGCACCTGAACAACAATTTTCTTGCCTGTTTCTCCTTTAACATCCGGCAATAAAGTATCAGAACTCAGATTAACCGGCGGGCGTTTAGCCGGAATATTGAGCAGATACGGACGATTGTCGGGCATAAAATCTCCATTTGCCCATTTTTCCAAAGTATTACGCAAATATACGGCAATTTTGGATGGCTTTTCATTAAGCATATAATAAGGTATCGCATCTAAACCGATTGTTGCATACAAGTTGCCCAATGCTTCTTGTAAATCTGCATAAGATTTGAATGCTTTGACTTCATCTTCAATAGCGCGAGAAGCCTCCAATTGGCTTTTCTCGGCTTGGCTGCCGTCGGCAATTGTAAAATCTTCGGCAATATTTTCGGAAGTTGAAGCAATTTCCATATTAATTTGATAATCTTCTACCGCCGACATATATTGCGCCCAAGCAACATAGACCTGGCTCAAAATAAGAGCAGACATTCTTTGACGACGAAGATGCTCCATATCCAAAACATTCGGGCTTGCGGGATCTTCAAACACGCTCATTCCCAATTCGCGAGCTTGTTTTGACCACATACGGTTATAAAATTCGGGATCATTTTTATATTGTTTGAGACCGGGATCCTTAAAATCTTTTATAACCAATTTCATACGTTCAGCATTTACGGCCAAATCATGTTCACGCAATTCCGGACGATTGCTTAAGGCCAACCACTCCAGATCGGCCAAAGAATTTTTAATTTTCGGCAAGTCAAAATTACCATATTCCGAGCCAACCAACTTAAATTCTGTTGACGGATGTAATCCCATTAAACTGGCCAAACGTGTTTGGGCCGTTTCCATATCTCGTTTGAGCGATGATAATTCTTTAATTGCTTCCATATATTGTCTTTTCTTAACCAGTTGGTTAACTGTCGGAGCCTCGCCTTTTTTATCTAAATTTTTGGCTTGGGAGTTCATTTCATCAACTTCCAAAGTCATATATTCGGTCATATCATCAATAACCGGCAACAAGCGTTGAGCCGTTAAAGTTTTCCAATACAGCGTACGTGTTTCTTGAAGTATGTTGTGAATAACCTTGCGGCTTTCTTCAAAAGCTACGCTGGCCTTATATTCTTTATCTTGGCTCAAGCAATAAACCATAGACATATCAAGCATATTCCACGCAACTTTCAAATCCGGACTCATTTCCGAATTTGTATCATTAATATAGCCTGCATGACTTACAATTTCGGGCAAACGGTTGACCGGAGAATGACCGGCACGAATAATACTATCTTCGTAAGTAATCAAACGGCGCGTATAGTTATATTTTAATGCCAAAGCCATGGCCATGTACAAATCTATCGGCTTTTCGATTTTCGTAGGCGTGCTTACATACATATTTTGCATGTCTACATCTACTCGAACCGCACGATCCCAATCATTGTACAAAACCGACTCCGGATTATATGTTGCAGCGGTCGGAGCTGTTACTGTCGTGTTTCGTCCGCACGATGCAATAAACAACATCGGTAAAATTAAAGATACTAATAGCTTTTTCATCAGTTAAAACCCTTTATGCATAAAAGATACTGTTATATATTTACACTAATATTTTCTAACTTGGTAGTATTTTTTTCTTCTTTCGCAGTATTTATTTGCTTTTTAGCTGCTTTGTTGTATAAAATTAACATACAGAGTTTAATTTTGAATTGATAAAAAACGCATGCTAGACATTTTTAAAACAATTTTTAAGTATAAAGAAAAAGAAAGTCCTGACAAACTCGGTCTCTTTCCTGAACAAGTGCATGTTGATGCTATGCCTGAAAGACGTTATTTGTGGACATCACGCTTTTTGGTTATCATTGCCGCCATGTCCATCTGCTTTAATATGATGTTAGCCAGCGCTATCTATGTTATGCTTCCTCAACGCTCAAGTGCGCCGCAATTGTTCTACATAGATCACTATTTTAGCCAAATCGAGCGTGCTCAACCTATGGAAACAAATTATCCCGTCGGAAATTTGATTAATGAGGAGCATATCACAAACTATATCATGCTGCGTTATCTCATTACAAATGACTACGATGAACTGATGCGGCGCTGGGGACCGGGGTCCTATGTCTATTGGTATTCTTCTCCCTTCATTTTTGATGAATTCACGCGCTATGATGCCAAATTCAATATGATGCAATTTCGCAATAAAAGCATGATGCGCGACGTGGAAATTGATTGGATAAGACCACTCGGTACCGGTCTATGGCAAGTTCAGTTCCGTACCATCGATTATTTACCCAAAAATCCGAATCCGGATATAAACATTTGGCGAGCCGTTATGCGCCTACGTTTCGTGAAATTTAAAAATAGAACACATGAAGATGCTTTGAAGAATCCTTTCGGATTTTTGATTACCAGTTTTTCACTATCCTATCTCGGCGCTCCAAATGCTTCTCAACACTATTTGGAAGAATCAAAGAGAATTACCAAAGAGTTGTTCTTTAGATAGTCTTAAATATAAAAGCCTCCCGTTGACGGAGGCTTTTATAAAATGTGTCATTTCTCGTTTTTTTATTGCTTTTTCTTTGTTTCTATAACTTTATCCAATCTTTCCAACTCGTCAATGTAACCGGAAATCAGACTTAAACCTTTATTCCAAAAATCCGGACTGTTGGGATTGAGCCCAAACGGAGCCAACAATTTTTCATAATCTCCTATAGCCGTCTGAGATAAAAGTTCCAAATACTTATCGGCAAAATTTTCGACTCGGCCTTCCTGACTGACCTGATATAAAGAATTTACCAAGCAATCGGCAAAAGAATAGGCGTAAACATAGAATGGTAAAAAGAAAAAGTGTCCGACTTGCGACCAAATATAGCGACTGTCGTCTCCGACCTCTACGGCTTCTCCTAAGCTGACAGCCATTTCTTCTTGCCAAATCTCACATAACCGGTCTTTACTCAGTTCACCGTTTTTGCGTTCGGCATGTGCCCGAGTTTCAAAAAAGTGAAAAGCTATTTGACGAATCGCCGTATTAATCATATCGCTGACTTTGGAAGCTATCAAAGCCAGTTTTTCCGGACCATCCGGCAATTTTGAAACCATCGACTGAAAAGTAATCATTTCGCCAAACACCGAAGCTACTTCTTCGGTTGTCATACGCGAGTATTCGTTCAATTCGCCGTTTTTCGTTCTGGTTTGGTGGTGACAGCCATGTCCCAACTCATGCGCCAAAGTCAAAACATCATTTTGTTTTCCGGTAAAATTTAACATCAGGTAGGGATGAAAATCGGCACTGACCGGCGCACAAAAAGCTCCGCTGCGTTTACCGTCACGCGGCGGCACATCAATCCAATTGTTTTCAAAAAAGTCTTTGGCTATATCATAAAGTTTGGGCGAAAATGATTTATACGCATCTAAAACCAATTTTACCGCGTCTTCCCAACTGTATTCCCTATCTGCCGCAAAAGGCAAAGGTGCGTTTCTATCCCAATATGAAATTTTTTCAACCCCCAACCATTTGGCTTTGAGTTTATAAAAGCGATGGGCAATATTTTTATAATTTGCCCTTACCGTTTCTGCCAAAGTTTCAACCGTTTTATCGGGTACATTTTCCGACAAATTACGCGATGATACCGGCTCTCTAAAACCTCTCTTTTCATCTTCTATTGCCTTATCTTTAATAATCATATTGTAGATAAAAGTGAACAAATCGGCATTTTCTTTAGCGACACGATTAATTTCGGCGCCGGCGCGATGGCGCAAATCTGCATCTTTATTAAGCAGCAATTTGGAAATTTCGGCATCATTATAGCTTTTGCCGTCAATTTTATATTCCAAGCGGGAAGAAGTTTCTTCATACAGTCTGACCCAGGCGGAAGAGGACGTCATTGATTTTTCGAGCAATACTTCTTCGACCGGTTCGGATAATTCATAAGGCTTAAAACGACGCAAACGTTCAAACCACGGTTTGTAGAAAGCAAGTTGTTCGTCTGTCAGCCATTGTTGAATTTTTTCTTCGGGCAACTGATTTATTTCAAGACTCAGAAAAATTAACGGTTTGCTGTAATCAGTCAATTTTTCGCTGACATTTTGATAAAAAGCAACGGCGGCCTGATTTTTCATTTGAGTTACCATATTGAGATAAGCAAAACCGCCGACACGACTTATCAAAAGTGAATTTTTTTCATAAGCCTTTAGGGCTTTCAACATTTCCCGACTGTCCAGTTGAGCCAACTTTCCCTTATATTGATTGGCGAAATCAATACAAAAATCTCGATAGTTTTCCATGTCACGGGTAATACGTTCATCATCAATGCTTTGATATAAATCACTTAAATCCCATGCCGGTAAATTATTATTGTTCATTTGTATCTTGCTCCAGTTGTTGATTAAGTTTGTACAATTCCGACATTTCCAAAGAGATATCGGGATTGTTTTGATAATATTCATCCAGACTTTCTTCGGTTTCAAAATCATCGGCGGCAGACGGCTGTTTTAATTCCGGTTCAAACAGGTAATTTGACCATGGGCGCGGTTGTTCACCGGCAGCCCACTGTTTTATTCCCTGTCCGATAACTTTAATATTGCAAAATGTATTTTCAATAACGCAGTTTAAAGCACAGAGATTTTGTCCGCGGCATTCATGCAAATTTTCCGCCATTTTTTCAATACAGGGGACAAAGCCTCGTCCTTGTTCATCTTGGTGCGGCGCTATCAATACCAAAGCAAAAACGCACAAAAATGCTAATGTTATCAATGATACGATTAAACCAAACCAATGATTTTTTATAAAATTCATCAATTATTTTCCTTGTCTTTTCTTCAAATATTCTTCCAACTGAGCCAGTTCTTCTCTGGTATTTGCTCCGGCTACTTCTTCGGGCGAACACTCAACCACCGTACATTTTAAGCCTTGCCGACGGGCAATGGCTATCGCATCTGTAAGATAATACTCTTTTGCCGCATTTTCATTGCCTATTTGACGCAAAATATCGAACATTATACGACCATCAAAGCACATAACACCCGAATTGCATAAAGTTATGGCCTTTTCGGCATCAGTTGCATCTTTAAATTCTACGATTTTTTGCAACTCGCCGTCAGAAACGACCAGACGACCGTATCTTGCGGCATCTTCGGGACGAAAACCCAATACGACAATGGCATATCCTTCACGGCGTTTATTAACCGCATTTATAAATGTTTCTTTTGTAATCAGCGGACTGTCGCCAAAGACGACTAAGACATCTCCGTCAAATCCTTCCATTGCTTTTGCCGATGCCAGAACGGCATCTCCCGTTCCGAGTTGCTGTTCTTGAATAACACTTTCGTGCGGTGCCACTTCTTTTCGGACTAAATCACCATCCGGAGCGGTAACCACAACAATTTTATCCGTATTCATTCCATCCAAAGTTTCCAAGATGTGTTTTATCATCGGCTTTCCGCATATCGGCATCATAACCTTAGGTAAATCCGATTTCATACGGGTTCCTTTTCCTGCTCCTAAGACAACGGCAGCAATTTTAGAATTTGTCATTAATTTTTCCTTTCTAATCTTTTTTTAATAACTATACATTATATTATCAATTATATTTTATTTGTTAACAAAGGTATTTTTTTATGAAAAAACTTTTTTTTGCAATTTGTTTCATTACCTTGTTCGGTCCTAATGCCGAAGCGGCCATTACTCAAATGCATGATGAAATTGAACTTCATCAGCATGAAGCCGACCAAAACATGAAAATGCGTCAACCTGCTCCCCTGAAAGGAGTTCCTGCGGATTATGAATCTTTTCGCAATTTTATTCGCGAACGCTCTAAAATTGTAGCTCAAACGCCTCTCTCCGTTGTGCAAAACGCTTCGACCATGAATGCTCAAGGCGATGTCGAATTTATTGCAAAACAAAAACAGAATAAATCTACTTTTGAGCAAATTTATGAAGAAGCAATGGAAAGATTGAACTTATTGGAAAATAATAAACCTGCCGATTTAATTAATACTCCCGCTTTGCTTCCTGAAGCTATTGAACAAAAACAAAACGAACAGCAAAATACCCCAAAACAAACACCAGAAAACGAAATCGATGTGGTCAGTATTACATTGCCGACCGGACAAACCGTATTGGCTCCGGCTAAAGAACATATTCCTTATTTGACAAGTAAAATCGAAATTTTGCCAAACGGTATCGTACACATTAAAGAAACCGTTAATCTTATTGCTAACGGTATTAAACTTAAATATGGCTTATCTAAAGCTCTTCCAAAATATTCCATATCCAGAACAGGCGTTAAAAATGCCACAATACCTTATTTAAACAGCGTCAAAATTAACGGTACGGATGTGCCTTACCAGCTTAAAGACGCCGGAGATAGGTATTTGATTGTGCCTAAAGATAAACTTCCCTTGCAACCGGGCGTGTATACTTACGAATTTGATTATATGCTTGATCGCAAGTTATGGTACTATGACGATCGTAACGAATTTTATTGGGATGTCACCGGAAGTTTTTGGAATCTTGCTATTTCTCAAGCCATTGCTACTGTCAGACTGCCTATTGATGTTAACCCTCTCGGACAAAATATGTTTATCGGATATGCTCCAAATTATCTTACCGATATCTATTCAACCATTACAAAAGATAAAGCAACAAATGCCCTAGGGTTTACTTCTACAATGCCGCTTTACGCCGGTGAAGGAATGCATATTTTGATTTCTATTCCTAAAAAAGGATTTTTAGAACCGGACTTTAATAAAAAATTTGAATGGTTTATTGAAGATTACGGAGATATTATTTTTTCCTTATTCGGATTAATCGCCATTGTCATCGCTTATATCATTTCTTGGCGTTATATTAATTCCGGAAACGACAATATGAAAGCGGAACTTCAAAAAACACCGGCTATGCTTCGCATGCTTATAAACGGAACTTTTGATAAAGTTTCTTTCGGCTCTTTCTTGCTTGATTTGTTTCGACGTAATATCATTGACCTAAAAGCGGAAGATGATACGCTGCAAATCATCAAAAAAACCGATAATCTATCTAGACTTAACAAATTTGAGAAAAAGGCCCTGCAACAAATTATCGGACCTAAAGAATTTTCGGTTTCAATCGACCGTACCAATGCTCTCAAACTAAAGCGCGCTTATAAAATTATAGAAAAAGATACCTTCAAGCGCATTCGCTTACTTACCTTAAAACTTAATGCCGGATATATTTTCTTTAGTTGTGCCATGCTGGCTCTGTCTGAATTGGCCATGGCTTGGTTAAACGTTAATACTCCCGAAACTTTTGGAGTTTTAATTTCAACGACACTTACTCTTGCTTTCTACGTATGGGTTCTAAAAACAAAATTTAAAAACAAATTCATTGGCATAATTGCCAAAATTTTTGCAGTCATCTTAATTATTCTTGCCGTAATGATTATGTGCCTGCATATTCACTTTGTCTCGGCTTTATTTATTGCGGCAATGGTTCTCGCGATTTTTACCTATACCAACCTTTTTGCCACAAGAAAAGGTCTCTTGAAAAATAACATTAAAGATGCCCTTGCCTTTAAGCAAAATCTTGTGGACAATGCACGTACCGTCGTTTTGGGTGGGCAATTTAAGATACAGCAAGCAAATATCTACGCCTTAAATGCGCAGCAGTCATATCCGAAATCATTTGATATTGCAAAAGATTACCGGCTGGATGTCATGCCTTTGGTCCACAATTTGCTCTAATCATTCTTCGGATCAATTTTTGCAAGAATAGTTAGACCAACCTAAAAACAATATTACAATTGTATCATGGCTCGGCTCGCTTTTGCTGGTAGATTATTATATCTAAACAAAGGATACATTGTTTATATGTTATGCGCGGCTATTATATGGCTTTGTATATTTTGCTGCTTAAAAATTTGAATTCTGTTTTTCAACAATTCAAACTTTCAGCCAATACCAAATAAAAAATAAAAAACTCGACCCCAAACGGCTTTGAATTGCCTTGAAGGTCGAGTTTGCAACTCTGTATGTTGTCAGATTATTTGTTTACTGCATACCAGCTGAATAAAGCCTCTTTTTGAATAATTGCCAAACTGCAAAAAGAAGCCGCCATCAATAAATAAATTACGCTATACAGCCATTCCGATATGACTTCGCCAAACACGGACACATGTTCTATCATATAGGATGCCGCTGACGCAAAATACATAAAGACAATTGCATTCAAAATAACCATCAGTGTTAGCGAGACTATTATCTTAAGAGTATTTCCTGTTGTCCTTTGCCAAAACATACCTAAATTCGGGCGCTTTTCTTCACTCAACACAAATGCAAAAACCGCAGAATATCTTAAACCAATGAACGGTAGCCAGAATCCGGAAGATGCTATGGCAAAAAACAGACTTTCAATCCGCCAATCGGGGTTGGGAACGCGTTCTAACAACAAATACATTGAAATAGCCGGAAGGCACACAAAGAAAATAACAATAAGCATGCCGCACCAAATTTTCCAGTCTGTTTTGGTTAGTGTAAACATTTCCCGATAATTGATTGTTCCGCCGCAAACTGCCGTTTTGTACCATATTCTTAAAAACATTGCCGTTATTAATAAGCGTAACAAAAAGAAAATGATGTAACCGACTAATGAATATTGACAGCCCAAAAAGGCATTTTCACTATTGTACAGACCGCATACATAACTGGTTTGCGATATAAAAGCCAACAAGCTGATAAAAACGGCATATAGAGATGCTATTTTTAAAAATTGTTTAAATCTGTATATCAAAATTCCTATCGGCAAAAAGCTCAACTCCCAAAAAGGAACACTAACCGGATTTTGCGTTGTATCATCCAAAAATTCGGCATTACCGACACTTTTGAGTTTTGCTGCTATTTTTTCACCTATTTTGCTCATCTCTTATATTTCCTTTACTGATGAAACTCCGGGAACAGACTTCAATTGCGAGATAATATTGCCGCTGCTAAACGCATATCTGTTTTGGAGTTCAATCGTTATATCCCAGTCATCGTTATCGGGTTTTATATAAACCTTATTTAGGCCTTTTTTATCCCGAGCGAGAATTTCTTTGACCGGACGTACCGCCGCAATATTACTGATATTAATAATAATAGCACTGGCGACATCGGCAATGGCTTTATCCAAAGTTTCGATGTTGCTTATCATAACTCTGGGGTTGCCTTCTTCCGTTTGCCTTTCTATGGTGACACTGGCCAAAAGCGGCAAACCAGAATTTATCATTTCTTCACTACGTTGCAGAGTTTCCGAAAAAACAATTCCTTCAAAAGAACCCGATGCATCGGACAATTCCAAAAAAGCAAAACGACTGCCTTTTTGTGATATTTTTTTCTTAAATCCATTAACACAGCCGGCCAACTTGGCTCGAATAACATCGCCGACCTGGATATTGCGAAAAACTTCACTGCAACTCTTAACTCCAAGTTTTTCCATACCATTGCGATAACTATCAAGCGGATGTGCCGACAGATAAAATCCGATGGCTTCTGCTTCCAGTTTTAGTTTTTCCAACTCAACCCAATCAGGGGCGTCTTTGAGTTTAATTTTGGCTTGCATTTCTTCGTTGCCGAACAACGATGTCTGATTACTTGTTTTTAATTCGCAAGACGAACTTATATGCTGGATAATGGTATCAATATTTGCAAATAAACGTCCGCGATTCTTATCCAAGCTGTCAAAAGCTCCAGATTTTATGAGTTGTTCCAACTGCTTACGGTTTGTTTGTTTAATGTCAATACGATGAATAAAATCTGAAATATCCTTAAATTTTCCTCTTGCTTCACGTTCGGCGACCAGAGCTTTCATATTAGCTTCACCGACACCTTTAATTGCCGTAAGGGCATAACGTATTTTACCGTCTTCTACCGTAAAATCGTGCCCTGATTTATTAACGTCCGGCGGCAAAACTTCTATTCCCATTTTACGGCATTCGTCCTTAAAAAACTGCAATTTATCCGTATTGGTAATATCGAGCGTCATGGTTGCACTCATGAACTCAACCGGATAGTGAGCTTTTAAGTAAGCCGTTTGATAAGAAATCAGCGAATAAGCCGCCGCGTGCGATTTATTAAAACCATAAGACGCAAATTTTTCCATTTGGTCAAAAATTGCCGTTGCCGTTTCTCTGTCTATTCCGCGTTCTACCGCACCCTCGGTAAAAATGCTGCGGTGCTTGACCATTTCTTCTTTAATCTTTTTACCCATCGCTTTACGGAGTTTATCCGCACCGCCCAAAGTATAGCCCGCTAGTTCCTGAGCAATCTTCATAACTTGCTCTTGGTAAATCATAATACCGTAGGTACCTTTTAAGATTGGCTCCAACTTTGGATGCAGATAGGTAATTTTTTCTTCGCCGTGCTTTCTCTTAATGTAACTCGGAATATTGTCCATAGGTCCGGGACGATAAAGCGACACAATAGCTATCAAATCTTCAAAACGGTCGGGTTTGATTTGTTTATGTACGTCTTTCATGCCCGCCGATTCAAATTGGAATACGCCGGCGGTATCACCGCGCTGCAACAAAGCATAGGTATCTTTATCGTCCAGAGGAATCGAGCTCATATCCAGTTCAACACCATGATTTGCCTTAATCAAATCTACTGCTTTTTTGATGGTCGTCAGTGTTTTTAAGCCTAAAAAGTCAAATTTAATCAAACCGGTAGACTCAATATATTTCATATCATACTGAGTGACGGGCATATCGGCTTTTGGATCTTTGTACAAAGGAACGAGCAAATCAAGCGGACGATCGCCGATAACCACACCGGCTGCGTGGACACCGGTATGACGATAAAGTCCTTCCAGCTTCATGGCGATATCAAACAGTTTATTGACCTGCGGGTCATTTTGACGCATTTCCTCAAGTTCGGGAACTTGTTCCAACGAATCTTTTAAGCTCGGTTGAACACCTTGCACCGGAGCCGGTATCATTTTGCTGATTTTGTCAGCTTGAGAATAAGGCATTTGCAAAACGCGGGCAACATCGCGAATAACCGCTTTAGACTGTAACTTTCCGTAAGTAATAATTTGCGCTACATGATCAAAGCCGTATTTATTTTGCACATATTCAATCGTCTTATAACGATTTTCCTGACAGAAGTCGACGTCAAAGTCAGGCATATTAATACGTTCGGGGTTTAAGAAACGTTCAAATAACAAATCAAGTTTAAGAGGGTCAAGCTCAGTAATTTGCAACGACCATGCCACCATTGAACCGGCTCCTGAACCACGCCCCGGACCAACCGGTACACCATGACTCTTCGACCAGCGAATAAAGTCTGACACAATTAAGAAATAGCCGGCAAAGCCCATTTTTTCGATAACGCTGATTTCATATTCCAAGCGGGCAAAATAACGCTTATCTATATCCGCTTTTTCTTCTGCCGTCATTCCTTCAAAATAAACATGCGCTTCTAACTTTTTTTGCAAGCCTTTGGTTGCCTCTTCACGCAAATATTCATTTTGTGTCTTGCCGCCAGGACATTCAAAAATCGGCAGCAAAGGTGCAACATATTCCAATACATAATTGCAGCGCTTGGCAATATTGACCGTATTGGCCACGGCTTCGGGCAAATCGGCAAACAAAGCAACCATTTCGGCAGCTGTTTTTAAACGTTGGTTAGGGGAGTATTTTTCTCGATTTTCGTTGGCCACATATTCACCTTTGGCAATACAAACCAAAGCATCGTGCGCCTCATACATATCGGCATCAAAGAAGAAGGCTTCGTTGGTCGCCACCAGCGGAATATTGTGTTTATATGCCCAATCAATAAACGTATTTTCGGTTTTGGCTTCTTTTTCGGTTCCGATGCGCGAAATTTCCATATACAGACGGTCGCCGAAAATTTCTTTGAGTTTGAGCAAAAAGGCCTCTGCCTCATCGGTTCTTCCCTCCAAAAGCAATCGACCGACGGTGCCGTCGACACCTGCCGTCAAAACAATCAGTCCGTCGCTGTGCGCCTGTAAATCTTCCAGTTTAATTTGCGGTTTTTCACCAAAGCCCTTTTCGCCCAAATAAGCGATTTTCATCATTTTGGTAATATTGGCATAACCTTGCTCGTTTTTAACCAACAGAATAATCTTATCCGGTTCAATGATTTTTCCTTTTGATTTTAAGACATCATCGGCATCGGTATTGCGAATATACATTTGCGTTCCCAAAATCGGTTTGATTCCGTTTTTGGGAGCATAGTCAGAAAAGGCTTTGGCTCCGAACATATTGTTAGTATCCGTAATGGCTATTGCCGGAAAACCCATTGCCGCCGCTCTGCTCATCAAGGCCGGCACTTTCATTGCTCCTTCCAAGAGCGAATAAGCCGAATGTACTCTTAAATGAACAAACTGCGGTTCCATATTCAATCCCTTTTAAAAACTATTTAACGGCAACACCGCTGATGCAACGTTCCGGTTCTCTGGAGCAAATATCTCTATCACTGTTCATGTCGTGCAGACGATTACGTTCGGGCGTAAATTCTCCGGCTACGCATCCGCTTAAAACCAACAGTATAACTAAAGTCATAATTTTTTTCATTGTTTTTCCTTTACAGATTAAGGTCATGTTTGAGTATACAAATGACAAGTACAATCATAAATATTCGTGCCAAATGTCTCAGCCACAAACTGCGGTTATATTCGGCCGAACTTCTCCAAGTACCGATAATCATTGAACCTGAATAAAAAAGCAAAAAGCACAAGGAGCTGAAATATAAAATTGTCAAAATTACGGTTGAAGTTTCAAGACCGTATTTGCGTGTAGTATAGTAAGCTAAAATAGTCAATCCGCGCAACTTATTATATAACATCGTGCCGAATATTTTGACGAACAAATGGACGACCAACAAGCCTAATACGCCGAATTTCCAGAACGTATCTTTTAAGCTGAGTTCACCATCAATAAGTTTTTTAAACATAGCTTTACCCTCTGTTTTCAATGTCATCTATAATGAGACAAAGAGCTCCTTTGTGCAAGCGATTTTTATCAGTTGTCCTTAAATTAAAAACTTCTGACAATTCGTTTATAAGGTTTAACCCCGAGTTTTTGGCGTACGGACGCAATTTTCTGCGAAAGTTCGGACCATTGGCTGTACTTTTCCACAAAAGCGGCAGCTTTTTCGGGCGATTTTGACAATTGAACTTCAATCGTTTCCTGCAACAGTTGATTTAAGGCCGTTTGCATGTTTTCCAAGTCAATTTCGACTTTTCCTGCCGCATTTTCTTTGATAACTCCCTTTTCACGCAAATAGTTGAATTGTATCAGCTCGCCCATACGATGCGGCAGCATCATATGCGGACGCGCAATCAAAAACATCCGTCCGCAAATGTAACTGACATAGACTTTCTTCAAGGTTTTTGCGTCAATGACACCGGCTTTGACATAGTCGGACATAAATGTCAAAGAAATAGTATCGGCTTTGTGTTCCTCAAGAATATGCTTATAGTTTCCCAAAGCGTTTTGATAACTACTGTCAGGACCGAGAGAATGTCCGTTTTCGTGACCGATGACAAACAAATGATCGGCCTCATTATCAAAATATTGATGCAATTCGGGCGCAACCAACATCTCGAGCATTTTTCTTTCTTTTTCTTTGTCCACACATTGTCTGACCTGGCGATGATAGACATTACGACGACCGCCACCGGTCTTTACCGCCAACTTATCATTATTGGGCAAATTCTGTGCCGTGGTAATTCCGCCGCGGCATTGAGCATAATCTCCTTCCAAATCCGCCAAATCGACATCAACCATCGTCTGTTTGAGTTCTTCTCCGTCCAAAATACTTTGGTGATAGCGGTCGGCATAAGGCATTTTATGCGCCAATTCGGGAATATGTTTTTTGAATTGTAAAATTAAATCGGTACCGGCTTTGTTCACAATTCCGACTCTGGCACCGAGCATATCTTTGGATACGGCTTCGATACCGTTCTTTTCCAATAAGGCTTTCAATTCTGCGTCATTATAAACCGAAGGTGTAATTTCATCATCATAATTCTCGCGGCTGAGTGTAAATTCCAACGGGCAATCTTGCAGAACAGCCCAATGTTTGTCGGCCAACATATCCATATCGGGATTGTTTTGAATAAGGGCTTGCGCCTGCCAGCCGAGATAATCCTTGAAAGCCTCGTCATCGCAATAGTGCGCCGCAACTTCCAATTCGTTGGCAACAGCCGAAAATTCTTTTTCGAAATATTCGGTATAATCTATCCCCTCAAGCTCATTACCTTTTTTTCTGACCATCGTACGGGCACTCAAAATATCACTTACCTGCTTGATTTTACCTTCCGCCAACATTTTTTTCAAAATGCGGCATAACTCATCAGTTGATAAATCTTCAGGATAAAAATTATGTCCCGGCAACAAATGCAAACCCTCAAAAATTTCAATCGGTTCTTTATCAATTCCGTTATAACCGGCCAAACCGTTCAAACTGTTAAACAACATCAAAGCCAATTTGGCCTGATTATTGTCGGACGCGGCGGCTTCCAGAGCTTGTTTTTGCGCAAGGTTGTGCGGATGGTCTTGCTCCAAACTCACGTCATTTATTATTTTGGCAGCGGCAACCAAATGTTTCAAGGCTTTTTGATTGCCTTCGCTTAAACTTTTATATCCCTCAAATTCAGGCGTTATCAGCTTTATTTCCAAAGTCTGATTGTTAATTTTATTTTCCAAATCCTGTTCACTATATTTAATCTCGTATCCGTTAATTTTCATTTTCCTTTATCTCCACGGTTCTGAAACGATAAACTTTAATGCTGTTTGACCAATAACTCGGGCTCATACCTGCTTTGAGCTTGAGATTTTGTAAAAATTCTTTTTTATCGGGAATTTGCTCCCATACCGAAGGCAAAAACAATCCCTGCCTGTTGCCGTCGCGAATAACCATACCGTCCGTACCGGCTTCAATCATCTTTAACAAATCTTCTTCATCTTGATAAATCATACGTTCATATCCGGTCAAAAATGATATCGAAATCTTGATTTTATCCAGTTCTTCGACCGTCACCGGATTAAACCGACGGTCGTTTAATGCCGCCGCATAAGCATTTTGAGCAATATCCGCCGCAACGGCTTCCCGCGGCAACAGTGTTCCGATGCACCCTCGCAAATTATTTTCTTCGGTCAAAGTCACAAAAGTGGCACCTTTATTAAACAAAACTTCGGAAAAATCATCGCGTGAAGGTTCGTATTTTCGTTGGTGAAGTACGGCCTCTTCCAAAGATGTTCTGGCCAAACGCAACAACTCATCTCTATATTCTTTTGTAAATTCTCTCAGAGCATCCCTTTGCCGCTCCAAATTGCTTTCGGCAAAAGTCCAGGCTCCGTAGCCGACAACTTTGTCTTTGGCTCCGGAACTGTCACCCGAATTTATCAAAGCCAAAGTTTCAGGTTTAAGACGCATAATTTCCGATAATATTAAAGCACTGTTGATTCCTCCGGCACCGCAAGAATGATGATAATCAATATCAGCGCTGGTATCTTCAATTTTCTGTGCGGTTTCGGCATCAATTATTCTCGCCTCATCATAAGGATAATAGTGTGACAAATCAGCCGATACAACCAACAACGTATCCTCATTTTGCAAATAAGGCTGCAAAACTTCGGCCACGTCTTGTGGATTTATTTCTCCGTAAACGAGCGGTATAATTTTGAAATCGGACAAAACTTTTTGCAGGAACGGTAACTGCACTTCAAGCGAATGCTCATCTTTGTGAGCACGGTCATTATAGGCAAAACCTCGATGTTCAACCAGCTCTGAATTAATTTCTTTATTTAGCGCAATTTTTCCGAGCGGCGTTGTAAAGTAATCCGCCGTGGAAACGGCTATTCCGTAGAGAGCCGTACGATGCGACGGTCCGAGCAAAATAACGTTTTTAATTTTATCGGCATATTTTTCAAGTCCGCGATAGGCCTTGGCGGCAGCATAACCGCTGTATTGATAACCGGCATGCGGAACTATCAAAATTTTCGGTTTTTGTCTGTTTCCGTTTTTAAACATATTCAGATAGCCATCAACTTCATGGGAAAGTTCGCTGGGACTGTCTGCATAAAATATGCCGGCAACGGCGGGATCACGGTATTTTTCCATCGGGTCTTCTTCCTTTACATAATCGGTTATTTTTTCATTGTTAGAAGAAATTTGCTTTTTGAAATAAGCATAATTCAGCACACCTAACAATATAACCGCAACCGCAATCAATATAAAGCGTCGAATAAGAGCTTTTTTGTCATCCGTTTCTTGTTTCAAAGTTTGTCCTCCGCTTTTATCGTTTGGTAAAAATCGTTAAAGCTGTCAAAATAGATGACTTCTTCGTCGGCTGCTTTTTCAATTCTCGGGGCTTGACCGACAATTCTTATCGGACAGGCGTGAACTGCCAACGCACAAAGATTGTCAAGCAAGCTGTCTCCGACAATCCACACACTTTCGGGAGAAATCTCGTTTCGATTTATCAGGCCGTTGAGAGCGGCAAGAGCATGTTCTCCGCTTGGTTTATCTTGTTTTGCCTCGTGTCCGCAGACAATATTGTCAAAAAGCTCGGGAGAAAGCAACAAAGGCAATTCGAAGTCGAGTAATTTTCTGTCTTTGTTGGTCATAACCGCCAGTTTGACATTTTTTTGTTTGAGCCAACTCAGACATTCTTTAACTCCGGCAAACAAAGTTATCATTCGCGCCACATTTTGCAGATAAATTTCGCAATATTGACGATAGGCTTCCTGAGCTTTATCTTTTCCGAACACCAATGCAAAATTGTCCATAAACGATAAATATTTATCTTGTTTATCTTTGGTTTGTTCCCAGTCGGGCAATCCGTAGCGGGGCATAATTTGATTAACCGCCCACAATCGCGGTGTTCGTGTTTGCGCCAAAGTTCCGTCCCAATCAAATACCGCAACTTTTAACTTGTTTACATCTAATTTTTGCATCGACAATTTCTCCGTTTTGACTATGAGGATAAAGCAATTTGATAAAATTACAAGCAAAACCCCATTTTCTCCGGTATTTTTTACACAATAAAAGAAGTTGTTTCTTAATTTAGTTTGTCCTATGATAATCTTAAATTTATCGGGAGAAAATTTATGAATACGCGATACACCCCTTCTTATACGCCGAAAACCGCCGAATATACTTCGACCAAAGCCGAAAGATACGGTCATAATTTGTTGAATCTTCTGTTTATTATCGGTTGGTGGGTATATTTCAGTGAAATCGGTCATGCGTTGACTATGATTGTAACCAAAGGGTGCTATTGCGACTTTTCTTTACCGACCGTACCTTGTTACGGTGTTTATACGGTTATTGGGGAAATTTTATTGCTTTTGGTCATATCCGTCCCCTTATTTGTTCGTTTTTATCGCGGTTTTTTTGTTGAGCAAGTCGGTGCCGGCAAGAAAATTTTAATTCTTTTATGCTCCGTCGGCATCTTTTTTTTGATACCTTATGCTTTATGGGCAGTGGAAAGTATTTTCTCAAACCTAATGCCAGATATTTCGACAATTGAGTTTACCTCTTGGGCAGATGCCGATATCGTTCGCTTCGTCCGCAATTCTTATCCGCAGTAATTGAAGGTTGTTTTTATCTGCCACCAGTTATTTCAATTGAAAATTGCTGTTGTATAAAAATATTCAATTTTAGATTGACTTATTTTCCCTTTTGTTATAACCTATTAATAGGTTGTTTCTGTTTGACCGCAGACAAAGGCAAGCCGATGTTTTCTCCATAAAAAATGAGGTTTTTATGAAAAACGAAACTGAAATTTCTTCTCAAAACAATAAAAAAAATATGCTCCTTGCGCAAATCTTGACCTTATTACAGAAGGGCGTCCTTGGGCTCGGATGGGGATTTTTCGTTTTCTACATCGTTTATGCCGTGAGGCTCTACATTGTCAACCGAGCGGGATTTTCTCTTGATGATTATGTCTTTGGCTTTATGCACATCTTTTTACAGTTACTTATCTTCCCTTACGCTTTTTATCGATTGGGAAAAGTATGGCTCAACCCCAAACATTTTTTCATTGTTCGACTGTCGGCGGTTGTGATATTTTACGCCATAATTTTTATCATCTTTTTTTTGCAAGGGCTTTTGCCTTCATTTTTAATCCCCAAATTTATATAAAAAATTCCTTTATCATCGCATGGCAAAATTTCTGAAAGGACAGGTCGCATGAAAGATAAAATCATTAATTACCTTAATCGGTATCTGCAAAACTTCAAACAAAGACCGATTGCTGCTTCTTTTACCCTCATCTTTCAAATTTTTTTCTTATGGTGGTGGGGAATATGTTTCTATTTCTTAATTGAGGATTTTATAACCATTGTTATCCCCGGATTTCTATCGGGCAAACAAAATGTTTATCTGTTTATACTTGATAACATTACTTTGTTTATTGTCTGCGGATATATCTTTTACCGTAGTTTACCTTTGATGTTTGTGACAGAGAAGAATTTAAAAAAACGCGCGACTGCTTATGCTCTATCTTTTATGGGATTTATTTGTTGGCTTTTTATGCTGACGGCTCCTCACAGTATTTTATTCGGAACATATAAAGAGGTTGCTTACACCTTTTGGGCAAAAGAACCTCAACCTATGGTTTCAAAGATATTAATCACTCCTACCCAAGAAAATTTTGTTAAGGATAAACAATAATGAAAGATAAAATCATTAATTACTTTAATCATTACATACAAAATTTCAAACAAAGACCGCTTGCGGCTTCTTTTATCCTCATCTTTCAAATTTTCTTCTTATGGGCTTGGAGTGTCTATTTCTATTTCTTAATTGAAGATTTTATAACCATTGTCATCCCCGGACGAACTGACAGTAAAGACAATATTTATCTGTATACATTTGAAAATGTCGTACCACTGCTCATCGGCGCATATATCTTTTACCGGGCTTTGCCTTTGATGTTTACAACAGAGAAAAACTTTAAGAAACACGCGACTGCTTATGCTCTTTCTTTGACCGCGTTTGTCCTTTGGTTTGCAATCACTACCTTGACTTACCCTATTTTCTTTGAAATATGCAAAGAAAATCCCGTCGCTTTTTGGGCAACACCGGGAACAACACCGCTTTAATTTTAAGCATAATCTCTCCATATGATATCAAAAAGCCGCTCATAATTACGAGCGGCTTTTTGTCAGCGTTTATATTCACACATTTTTTGCACCGCTTGATTAAAGCTATATTTATCTGCCTTGAATCTCGATTGATTATAATACTCATAAGTTGTGAGACTTTCAGCTCGCTCACTCAACAATCGATTGAAATCGGATTGCAGCGACCGTTGATGCGCACCCATTCTGTCTTCAACTATATTTTCAGCTTTCCTAAAATCAGGATGATGTTTTATGTTACGGGTTACCGCTGCTTTCATAATTTGACCAATCTTGCCAAAATCTTTATCTCGCTCATAATAGTTTGACATATGAGTATAATATCCGGCTTTTTTACCCTTATAATCGTCTAAAACCGTTCTGCCGATTTTATCATCGCCTGTTTTATGATTGAGTTCATTAGCCATAATAATTTTGGCACAACTGTCTAATTTAAACTTTTCAACACCACGAACGCGAGCCGACAATTCTTCCGCCGTTATCGGTTGCGGATGCTTGCCCTTCAACACATCTGCGGCCGTTGAATAAAAAACAATTTGCTTAGCGGCATAATCAATATTATTTCTATCATCCGTCAGCCATTGATGAAGTTGTTTAATTTTATTATTTTCTTCTGTCGGCGGCAACTGATGAATCGCTAAAATTTCTTGTACGCGCATAACCGTTCGCACATCACCGCTTATCTTAATTTGTTTCAAACGCTCAGGATCAACTTTATCAAAGGCATTGTCCGGAACATTCATTTGGTTTATTTCCAGTTTTTCCAAATTCGGTAAACTGTTGATGGCTTCAAAATCAATATTATTTCTGCATCTTAAAAAGTTAACGCTCTTAACAGATGTCGGCAGTTGCCGAAAAATATCCGCCTGAACGGAACTGTCATATATGTGTAGTTTTTCAAGTTTAACATCAGACGGCAAAGCCGAAAAATCCGTCTTTTCATTCATATAACCAAGTTCCAACTCCTTTAAATATGGAGTTGCATCTTTTAAAAAATCTTTTTCAAAATCATAGCCCGGACTTAAAATATGCAATTTTTCAGCTTTAGGAAATTTAGAAATATTTTTAATATCACTTTTCCAACGCATTTCAACATTTTTGACCAATATATCGGATAAATCTTGCGAATAATCAATATTATTCAGGTTCTCAATCATTATGCCTCTTTCAGACAACTGATGAATAAATTTGTCAAAACTTTCTTTATCTTTTGTCTGCTGATAGCTTACACCGACATACTTTATCTGACTTTCTCGCGGCAGCATATCGACATCAAACAAATTTTGACAACGAAGCGTTTGGGTTTGCGGATTTATCTTGGCAAGCATCGTTTCTGTCAGCGGACATTCGATATTAAGTTCGCGGCACTGAGGCAGAATCGACACATTTTCGAAGACCTGTTCATCGTATATACGTAGCTTTTGCTTCAATTTCCAAGCGGACAAATCCACTCCCGAAACTTCCGTCGGACGTAAAATAAACTCTCCGCAGTAGTCAGGTTTTGAACTCAGTCCTTGTAAATCTGTTGCTCTGAGCTGAACATAATCTTTATACGTAATATTTTTTAAGTTTTTTCCTTCAATATTGTACAGGCCGTCATTGCCGTAAGCATTGTTCACAATAATCTGTTCCGTCACATCCGGCACACGAATATCTCTGTCCACATAGGGAATTTCTATTTTTTTCGCATTGGGGAAAAATTTTGTATTATGAGGAACCTTAACCGAACCGTCGACATATAATTCGCTCATATCGAGTTCTAAGTTTCTTTGCATCAGAACAGCAACTTTTGAAAAATCCAAATCGCCTTGATAATACAATTTGCCGTCTTTCTGAGTTAATTTTTGGCCGTTGGTAATGTTTAATTTTTGAGAAATTTTGCTGATGGAATTGGTATAGAGCTCAATATCATTGCTACCCAAACAGTCAATTCCTTCGGGCAACCGCGGTAAGGTTTCAAATCGGTCAAATTTCGGACATCCGTACGAATGGTTGATTATCATTTTTTGACATTCGGGATATCCAAGGGGGCTCTCATTATCCATTAAAAGATTATCTTGCAAACTGAGCGTTCCGTTTATTTTTACATGACCGAAATCATACGGAAAACGGGTCAGACGTCGTCCGTCAAAATTCAAATCTGTATCTACGGTCAATTGCCCGTTTTGCTCGGAAACGTGCTTTTCCACCCACTTGCTGCCGAACATTTTAAGTAATAATTCTTTAGTGGAAAGTTTGGAGGTATCGCCCCATGCACCTCCCGTAATTCCTTCTTCAAGGATTGGCGCTCTTTCGGTATTGAGAACAATTCTCTCATCAAAATCAATTTGTTTCAGCTGCTCATAGTTATAATCAAAATTATATTCCTGCATAGCCGTGAATTTGGCATACTGAACTTTGCCAAGGTCAGGTATGGCAAAATTGCCTTTTATAATCAGTTTTTCAACTTTGGGAAGAGTTTGTGCATAGCATTGAGCCTCGTTTTCATCCGACAAAACCAGATTTTCTATTTTACCGATTTTAGCAATTTCCTCAAAATCTTTTTGAGTTACTCCGCCTTCAAAACTGAGCGTGTTAACATATGAAATATTAGCCAGCCTCATTCCCTTATGATCTCCGGCTGACAATTTTAATTTATTTAATCTGGTACCTGCTTCCAAGGCAAACAGATCTACTTCATGACTATCGATATCTCTTACATAACCAATTCTTGATTTTTCGGACTCAGGTATCGGCATATCAAGAGACTTTACAAAATCTCTGACATCGGGAATGTATTTGTTTTTAACCGCACCGTTGGAATTACCTTTAATTTGTGCCAATTTGCCGTTTTCTATTGAAATGGTACAGTGCGGAACCATTACACCGTTTTCGTCCGCCCCGCGCAGAGAATAAAAATGCCACCCTTCTTCACCAATATATTTGTCGTAGCCGCCGCGACCGACGCAGTGTCCCATTTCATCGGATTCAAACTTCAGCGATGCGTGATGCAACAGTTTTCCTTGTTCGTTATAAACCGGGCTTGGCAGCATCTCAACCATTGAATAGCCGTCAGGATATTCTTTGATAACTTTAATTCCGGTCAAACTTTCTTGTTTGCGTTGCTCTGCCTGTTTTCTTCTGCGTGCTTTTTCCGCATTTTCATATTCATAGGCTTTGTGGCAGCGTTCAATTAAATCAAAATCTATTTTTTCAACATCATCAATATTCAGTAAATTTTTGGCATCGGCACGAATAATATTGTTAATGTCGGATGCTTGCGTTATTTTTTCATTCAGCTCACGAGTACGAACGAAAATATAATCGGCAGCTTCTCTGATTTTGTCGCCTAAAACACTGTCGCTCAGCTGCTTGGCGTCGACTTCAATACGCCCCTGCTCGTTTATGTCAAATTCAATATTGTTGCTTTTTAAAACTTCTTCGCCCAACATCGGCTTAAACAACAGTTGGGCACCGGCATAGGCCTTGATATCACTGTCAAGATAGGTAAAACGATTGACGGGAGGAATTTTATATTGTTCAATTTCGGCATTGAGTTTTTTGATCTGTTCGCCAAGTTCCTTCTTTCTTGCCGGTTCGGCGGTTTTAATCTCGGCACTTAACTCTTTTATTTGTTGTTTCAGTTCTTTTATTTTTCCGGCGCTTTTTTCCTTAAACTCTGCCTGAGCTTTTTTACGTTCGTTATCCGCTTCACGCAACTGACGTTCATAATCGGCGGCTGTTTCCCTAGAACCTTTTAAGATAATACTTCTCAGGGCATCGCCCAGCAAAATTTTTTCAGCCATCGCCTTACCTCATTTTTTGTATAAGTTTATAATAAAAATTATACCCGAAAACAGTTTTTTGTCAATTTTTTACAAAAAAATCCCGAGGTATACTCGGGATTTTTTTTAATTTATATAAAATTACTTCTTTCCACCGATAAATTTCTTACCCATCATATAGGGTTGCAGTTTTTCGGGGATACGAATCGAGCCATCGGCTTGCTGATGATTTTCCAAAAACGGAACCAGGACACGCGGAGTGGCAATACCGGTATTGTTCAAAGTATGAACAAATTTAACCTTGCCATCTGTATTATCACGATAACGCAAATTAGTACGGCGTGCTTGCCAATCGGTAATATTTGAACAGCTGTGAGTTTCACGATAACAATTTTGTGTCGGAACCCAGGCTTCCAAATCATATTGACGATATTTAGGCGCACCCATATCACCGGTACAAACTTCCAAAACCTGATACGGCAACTCCAAATCTTGCAAAATTTCTTCGGAAATCTGCAACAGTTTTTTGTGCCATTTTTCGCTTTCGTTCACATCGTTTTTGCAGATAACGAATTGTTCCGTCTTTAAAAATTGATGGACACGCGTTAAACCTCTGGTATCTTTGCCTGCCGCACCGGCTTCGCGACGAAAGCAAGGGGAAAAACCGGCATATAAAATCGGCAACTCATTTTCGGGAATAATTTCATCGGCACGCAATGAATTCAAAATAAGCTCAGCCGTTCCCGACAAATACAAATCATCTTCGGGCATATAGTAGATTTCGTCACGAGCAAAAGGTAAATATCCTTGTCCATAAAGTGGTTTTTCTTTGGAAATTGACGGCACGTTAATGACTCTAAAACCGTTTTCGGCCAATTTATCCATAACTATCAAGTGAATAGCCAGTTCCAAACGAGCCAATTCATTAGTAATGGCATAAGTTCTCGAACCGCAAACTTTGGTAATGCGTTCCATTTCACTCCAGCCGTTTAAATCCATTAATTCGACATGGTCACGCGGTGTAAAATCAAACTTGGTCGGTTCGCCGACTCTTCTTCTGACCACATTTTCACTATCATCTTTTCCGACCGGACTTTCTGGGCTGGGGAGATTGGGCATACGCCACATAATATCATCGAATTTTGCCTGTTCTGCCGCCAGTTTTTCTTGTTCTGCCTTTAATTCTTCACCAAGAGCTTTACTTTTGGCAATAATGTTGGGACGTTCTTCGGCAGAAGCTGATTTTATCGAGTTACTTAATCGATTCTTCTCTTCAGCCAAAGCCTGAGAAGAAGTTTTGAGCTTATTAATATCTTTATGTAAAGCAATAAGTCCTTTGATATCAACTTGTAAGCCTTTTTTGGCTATTCCTTCTTCAACCAATTGTTGGTTCTCGATAATAAATTTTATATCCAGCATTCTCCAATGTCCTTTATGTTTTTTATTGATTTATAAACTTGCTTAGAGTATCAATTCTGTAAATAAATACAATAAAAATTTATAAGGTCATATAAGAAATGTTTGAAGATAAAAAAGTTTTGACCGGAGTAAAACCGACCGGTACGCCTCACTTGGGTAATTATCTGGGTGCAATCAAACCCGCTATTGCCATGGGCAAGAATGCCAAAGAGCACTATATGTTTATTGCTGATTATCATGCGATTAATGCCGAAAAAAATCCGGAAATTTTGAGTGAAAAACTTAAAGAAATTGCATGTGTTTATTTAGCCGGCGGACTTGATCCGAACAAATCCGTTTTTTATCGTCAGTCCGATATTCCCGAAATCCCCGAGATTACAACCATCTTGTATGCTTATACCCCCAAAGGCTTTATGAATAAAGCTCATGCTTACAAAGCCGCAGTTGATAAAAATCGTGCTGCCGGAAAACCGGATGATGACGGTATTAATATGGGACTTTATACTTACCCGACATTAATGGCTGCCGATATTCTAGCTTATGATACGGATATTGTTCCCGTCGGCAAAGATCAGATACAGCATGTTGAAATTGCTCGCGATATTGCCGGCATCATTAATGCTCACTATAATAAGCAACTGCTTGTTTTGCCCGATTACGCCGTTGATGAGCATGTCGCTGTCGTTCCGGGAATCGACGGACGTAAGATGAGCAAATCTTACGGAAACGTTATTCCTTTGTTTGAAGACGACAAAGCTATTAAAAAAGCGATTTTTTCAATAAAAACCGACTCGCGTCCGATGGAGGAACCCAAAGATCCAGAAGAAATTTTGGTCTATCAGATTTACAAATCGATTGCGACTCCGGAGCAATTACAGGAAATGGGCGACGGACTGCGTCAAGGAAAGCTCGGCTACGGTCATATCAAAAATATGTTGCTCGACGCCGTCATTAATGAAATTAAGGATGCGCGTGAAAAATACAACTATTACATGGCGCATTTTGATGAAGTCGAAGGAATGCTCGAAAACGGTGCCGCCAAAGCTCGTCCCGTTGCTCAAGCTACGCTTAAACGCTTAAAAGATGCCGTTTTCGGCAGATAAGGATAACATAGATACCCCCACTAAACCGGGGCAGCTACAAACCTTACGGTTTGATTCCGCTCGCCGGCTTGGAGCGGTGTCTAATGACACTTAGCCCCGAGTAAACTCGGGGATTTCCGTAAGGCAACTACAAATCAAACTCCCGAATATCGGGAGTTTGATTTGTAATCAGGCAAAAAATATGGAAACTGTTTTTTATCTATTTCACAAAAGCAGTGAAGAAACAATTTCAAAAAAACAAAAAGAAACCATTTAAAACTTAAATACCTACCTCCCGATGATTTAAAAATTCCTGAAATTGAATATTACATGGCGGTTATACGCGATAACATTCAGATTTATGAGCAATTTTTGCAATGGCACGTACATAATTCGTATAACGATATAATTCAATAGAATCCTTAAAATAGAGCTTTCCTAAACTTTTTGTCTATTTTTCTTTACTTTTATGTTTTTTTGAGATACTATATAGTTGTCTAAAAAAATTATTAATTTATGAAAAGAATTATTCTTTTTGCCGTTATGGTCATGGGTATGGCTATTTCGGCTTCTGCGCAGAGCGCAAATAGAAACGACTACTGGAGCGATGACTCTGTTAAACCTAGTGTGATTGTCTTTAGCGGTGCTAACGTACTCGAACCGGCTCCGATTTACGGTGCTGCCGTGGGACTCAACTGCTACTTTCTCAGAGCAGAACTGGAGCTTGGCGGAAGTTGGATTGATCCGGGGGCAACTCGTAAAAATTTGCTTTACTTTAGCCCGTCAATTGGTGTGGCTCACACGTTTGCCGAAAGATATGAGGTCTATCTCATGTCTTCTTGGATTAACTGGGGCTATACCATACTTGAAGGTGCTCCGGAGAACAATTGTGGGCATGATGTCTTCGAAAAAGACATGTTCCATTGGCGGGTAAAACTTGGAACAAATATCAACTTCAGCAAAGACAAAAGATGGTTTGTCAATGCCGAAGTCGGATATATGTTTCCTAAGCCGACAGACAGTTACCACATATCATACGATAATCTCTCCGTGAGATTGGGCGTAGGCTATCGTTTCTAGTGAGGCGTCTTGTCGGAAGAGGGGTGCGATTTTATCGCAGCCCTTTTCTTTTGCCTCAAAAATAATTCAAACGATTGACTTAATTTTTGCTTTGTGTTATGATTGTCAGTATAATAAATGAGGTAGAAAATGAAAAATACCAAATCAAAATTGCTCGCTACCGCCGCCAAAATGTTTGCCAGACGCGGCATGGACGGCGTTTCTACCCGCGAACTTGCCAAAGCCGCTAATGTCAATCTTTGTGCCATTAACTATTATTTCGGCTCCAAGCAAAATCTCTATGAAGCCGTTATTGACAGTTTAATTCAAACCATTACCGACTCTTTACTTATCGTCATCAATCACCAATCTGAACAGAACAATCCTCTGAACGGAATAAAAAACATTATCGGTAACTTCTTTGATTTTCTATACAGTGACAGCGTATCCGACAGTCAGGCAATGTTGATGATAAATGAGATTATCAGCCCTTCAAAGGCCTATGAACAAATCTACGCAAAAATTCTTAAACCCGTACACAAACAAATTTCACAAATGGTTGCTTCCTATTTAGATACAGATGAAAAAGACACAAAAGTGCTTATCTTAACCCATACTTTGTTCGGGCAGGCGGTTATATTCAGAATTCACAAAGAAGCCCTACTCCGCCAAATGAACTTAAAAATATATGATAAACAACTTTTGCAAAATATCCGAAAACATATTGAAGAAAATTGTGAAGCCATTTTAGAGGCGGCAAGGAGGAACGCATGAAAAAATTTTTACCGATTTTCTTAATTGTCTTTATCCTTGTTATCGGCTTTGTCTTTTGGCTTGTCGATGATAGAAATGCTAATTATATCAAATTATACGGAAATGTTGACATTCGTCAGGTTGACATGAGTTTTAAGGTAGCTGGCACCGTTCAAAAAATGATGTTTGAGGAAGGTGACCGCGTCAACAAAGGAGATTTGTTGGCTACGCTGGATGACAGTGATTACCAACTGGCCTATCAAAAAGCAAAAGCCGATATCAAACGTTATCAGGCGCAAATGGAAGAAGCCATATCCGTCTTGGAAACAAACTTACCGCTGTGCAAACAAAAAATATCTTCCGAACGGAGCTGTATTTCTTACACCAACACCAAAAACGAAGCCGTTGCCGCTTATGAAGCCGCTCAAATTACCGCCGATTATGAGAAAAAACAACTCGAATACACCCAAATTTTTGCCCCCGCGGACGGTATTATCAGTTCACGAATTGTTGAACCGGGGACAACGGTGGCCGCAGGACAATTGGTTTATACCATTACTAAAAACGAACCTCTTTGGATAAGGGTCTATTTGCCGGAAACCGAACTCGGAAGCATCGATTACGGTAGCCGCGCCGTTATCATAACCGATACTGTCAATCCTGTAACCGGCGATAAAAAACGTTACCGCGGTCATGTCGGCTACATTTCCCCGATTGCCGAATTTACCCCCAAAACCGTTCAAACCGAAGAACTTCGCACCGATTTGGTTTATCGGCTGAATATTTATGTTGATGAAAATGACGGCGGACTGAAGCAAGGTATGCCGGTGACAGTCAAACTTATCAAGGGAATTTCGGAGAAAAAACATGACCGAAACACCCTCCGTTGAAATCAGAGCCTTACGCAAAACATTCAACCATGGGCAAAACGTGGCCATTGACAATTTGTCGCTCACACTCCGCAAGGGACAAATTATCGGTCTGATTGGGGCTGACGGTGCCGGCAAAACGACCTTGCTCAGGCTGTTGGACGGCCTGCTTCTTCAAGACAGCGGTGAAATTTCGGTCTTAGGTTCCAACCCTATTAAGCAAAAAATTGAATTGGCACGCAAAATCGGATATATGCCGCAAAAATTCGGATTATATGAAGATTTGACCGTTAAAGAAAATCTGGAATTTTACGCCGACCTTAAGGGGATTGAAAAAAAATTTGACACCATGCTCAAATTTGCCGGGCTGCAGGCTTTTCAAAATCGTCAGGCAGGAAAACTCTCGGGCGGAATGAAACAAAAACTCGGACTTATCTGTGCTTTGATGGGAAATCCGGAGTTGTTGCTTTTGGACGAACCTTCCGTCGGTGTCGATCCCGTCTCCCGTCGTGAACTGCTCAAAATGGTTAAACAAAGTGTTACCAAAGACACTACCGTCATTTGGTCCACCGCTTATATGGACGAAGCGCACGGTTTTGATAATGTAATCGTTATTGATAAAGGCAAAATCGTTTATCTCGGCAATCCCCGTGATTTGGCTCCAGACAGCCGAGGATTTGAAGAAAAAATTATTGAACTGATGGGGGGATTTACACCCTCGGAATCACTTGTTGCCAAAAATTTTGCCATACTTCCATCGACAATACAATATGTCGTGGAAGCCGATAATTTGGTCAAAAAATACGGTGATTTTTATGCCGTTAAAAATAACAGTTTTAAAATTAAACGCGGTGAAATTTTCGGACTTTTAGGGCCAAACGGTGCCGGCAAATCGACCTCCTTCAAAATGATGTGCGGACTGGCAAAACCAACTTCGGGAACAGCAAGAATTATGGGGTATGATATTGTCAAGCAAGCCTCACTTGCACGCGAGAATATCGGCTATATGGCACAAAAATTTTCACTTTACCCCAATTTGAGCGTCAAACAAAATTTTGACTTTTTTGCCGGAGCTTACGGACTTTACGGTAAAGACGCTCAAAACGCCATCAGTCAAATGATTGAAATTTTTGGCTTTGAACATTACCTTGATGACAATGCTCAAGAACTTCCGCTCGGTTTTAAGCAACGCCTGTCCATGGCCTGCGCAGTAATGCACAATCCTTCGGTTTTGTTTTTAGATGAACCGACTTCGGGTGTGGACGTTATTGCCCGACGCGAATTTTGGAATCATATTACCTCCTTGGCCGCTAAGGGCGTCACCGTAATGGTGACGACGCATTTTATGGATGAGGCCGAATTTTGCGACCGTATCAGCCTATTTTATAAAGGAGAAACCATCGCCACCGGAACACCCGACGAACTTAAGCAATCAGCGGCTGCCAAAACGATGGAAGAGGCTTTTATCAACCTCATCAAAATCAGGGAGGAAGCGGCATGAAAATCACCCTTGCTTTCATCAAAAAAGAAATGTTGCAGATTTTACGCGATCCTTCCAGTCTGATTATTGCTTTTGTTCTGCCGACGTTGCTGTTACTGATTTATACCTACGGCATTAACCTTGATTCGGCCAAAATTCGTTTGGGTATCAAAAATGACGACATCAATTCCCAAACTCAGGAACTGGTCGATGCTTTCGGACAAAATGCCTATATTTCATCCAGCTTATTTAACAACAAAGATGACATGTATCAGCAAATTATTCGTTCAAAACTGCAAGCGGCGCTGATTATTCCGTCTGACTTTACCCGCAATCTGGCGGCTCAAAAGCAAGCCTCTCTACTCCTGATTACCGACGGTTCTAACATCAATCAGGTCGGTTACGCTCAAACTTATGTCAATCAAATTGTCAATCAATGGCTAAATCAGAGCGGATTTGTTGATAAACAATCCCCTTCCATCGAAATTTTGCCGCGCGTACAATATAATCAAAATGCCGACGGGCGCAGAGCTTTGGTTCCGAGTTCTCTGGCGGTTACCATGACTTTAATCGGTATTTTGCTCACGGCTTTGGTTATTTCCAGAGAATGGGAGCGAGGCACCATGGAAGCCCTGCTTTCGGCTAATATCAGTCCTTGGCAAATCATTCTCGGTAAATATATTCCCTATTTTGTCGTCGGGATGCTTTCTCTTGCTTTCAGCATGATGATGATTATTGTTGTCTTTCAGTTGCCGTTTCGCGGCAGTTATTGGGTTTTGTTTATTGTCAGTGCTTTATTTTTATATGCCTCGCTCGGTATCGGTCTGATTATTTCAAGCCTGTTGCACGACCAAATGCTTGCCAGTATGGCTTCTTTGATTATCGGTTTTTTGCCGGCACTCATGATGTCGGGGGTTGTTTTTCCGATTGTCTCCATGCCGCCGTTTTTTGCTTGGTTGACCAAATTGTTGCCACCGACGCATTATGTTTATTTTATCAAAAATGAATTTTTGGCAGGTACAATCTGGCAAACCGTGCTTATCAGTTCGCTCTTTTTGCTCGGACTTGGTTTTTTGTTTTCGCTTTTGGTTTATAAAAAAACAGCAAGGAGGCTCGATGAGTGAGACTTTAAAACATCTTTGGGCTTTGATAAAAAAAGAATTTTTGGCAATTTTGCGCGACCGAAAAAGCCGTATCATCATTATTGCCCCACCGCTGATACAATTGGTATTGTTTGCAAATATTTTGACTATGGAAACAAAAAATGCCGAGATTATGGTGATTGATAATTCCAATACTTTGGAATCAAGAGAATTTGTCGCTGCCGTCGCCAATTCCAAATGGTTCGGAAAAGTGCAAAATACCGACAATATCACCCTTGCCGAAAATTTGCTCAAAACAGAGCAAATCGAAGCCATTTTACAAATCAGACAAGATTTTGCCCGTCAACTTAAATCCGGACACTCTGCCTCCGTCCGTCTTATCCTTGACGGCAGAACACCGACAATTGCCAACGGTATTAACAACTACATCAGCCAAATTGCCCAAACTTATTCGCAAAATTTTGCTCAAAAACTCGGAATAAAAAATCCGCAAATTGATATTCGCACCCGTGTTTGGTTTAATCCCAATGCCGTCTATCAATGGTATTTGGTTATTTCTTTAATCGTCATTTTGGCTTTGGTCATTACCTTGATGCTGACCTCGCTTTCGGTTGCACGTGAACGGGAGTTGGGAACTTTTGAACAATTAATCGTCAGTCCGTACACCGCTTTTGAAATCTTAATCGGCAAAACCGTGCCGCCGATGATTATTGCTCTTTTGATGCAGTCGGCAATGGTTGCCTCGGCCATAATCTTTTTTAAAATTCCTTTTACCGGCTCGTTTCCGTTGTTTATGTTTTCTTCTTTTATCGCTTTGCTTTCTTTTGTCGGCGTCGGTTTGTTCATATCATCAATCTGCAACAACCAGCAACAAGCCATCTTGGGGGCTTTTGCTTTCATGATGCCGGCGATTTTGCTTTCGGGCTTTGTTTCTCCGGTTCAAGATATGCCCGTGGTTTTACAATATCTGACTTATGCCAACCCCATCCGCTTCTTTATTGCCATCGGTAATGGATTGTTCCTAAAAGATATGGGATTTGTCGACGTCTTACCTAATCTTGTCCCACTCATTATCATTGCCGTTTCTACCCTCGGATTTGCCGCTCTGACTTTCAAACGTAATATGGAATAGAACCATTTAAAAAAATGCTTGCAAAAATAAAAAAAATATGTCAGCTTTATTTTGTTGTGAATTTTATGGATAATAGAATGAATTTAACTTTTGCAAATAGCGCTTTGCGCCTCCGCAGATTTGATATGCGACGATGATTTATACTTTTTTATAAGAATAAATCAGTCGCAAGATTTGGGTTTTTCTCAAATCTTTTTTTTATGTCAAATTTGAATGCAAAAGGAATTTTTCAATGAATAAAAAACATTTAACCGTTAAAAAACTCGGTATCAATAATCTTCAAAACGTCATGCAACTTCAACAAAAAATTATTGAAAATCTGCATCCCGACGAACAACATTTTATTTTACACCGGACCGAAGAAGATTACATGAAATCTCTCAACTCTTCCAATTCCAATATGCTCGGCGTATTCGACGGTGATGAACTAATTGCACAAACCGTATTTGCCATGCCTAAAAACGGTGAAAAAAGAGATATGCCCGAATTCAAATCCGATGTTCCCAACGAAGATTTGGTCTTATATGAAGCAATCTTGGTCAATCCGCAATACAGAGGTTCTGGTTTGATGAAAAAAATGCTCGACTTTATTGAGGCTCATGCTATTGACAACGGCAGAAAACATGCCATCATTCAAATCGCCATTGACAATCCTGCCAGTTGGATAAACGCCCTGCATCACGGCATGTCCATCACCAAAGTTGACAGAGATCCCACCGACGGTGTCAAGGTTGTCTATTTGGAAAAGAAAATCACTCATCAACCTATCATTCAACCGGCTTATAGCAACCAAAACAGTTATTCTCTGTTTTTGGGTGAAAATATTCATAAAAAAATTCCCGCTCTGTTTTCAAAAATGCAATACCTGATTGAGAGCGGTTATCACGGTGTTGAGCTTAACAAAGAAACTCAAAGCCTGATTTGGAAAAAACAATCAAGCGGCAGAGCTCAAGACAAAATCTTTGACTGGGCAATTAAACAGAAAAAAGACGGCAAATATACTTATTAAAAAAACAAAGCTCCCAAAAATTCGGGAGCTTATTTTTTGCTTTATAACGCTACTTGGCACTGCCGAAATAATACCATTCCGCACCGACCGCACAATTTAAGTTCGGAAGTAAAATGTAACCATCTTCCGCGACCGTCAGCTCTTCCCCGTCATCGTAGCGGGCGACAACCTCGCCTTTTTTAACCTTATCCAGATGCTTATACGCTTTACTTAGTTGCCCTGCTCTTTGTTTGATAACAAAATTTTTCATTTCAATATGTTTTTTGGCTCTTGATTGCGGCTTTGGAGCTGCTGTCAAATCAAAATTTGCCAAAGTGCTTAATATGGCGTGATATGCCAATTCGGCGGCGGCCGGAGATTTGTGATATCCGCATTCCAAAGTGGTCGCGGTATTGCCGTATTCGTGAGCGCAATGTTCGGTGGAATAATCTTCAATTTCACTTTGGTTTTGATAAATTTGAGGCCAGCCCTCCAAAACATAGCCTACATCTAACCCGTCAATGAGTTTTTGATTATATTCATCGGGATAATCACAAAAAGCGAAAGGGACATCTCCTTCACAGTGGGTTGAGTGCAAATCAAGCAAAATACGGTGTGACTTTATCAGCGGACAAATTTCGTTTGCCAACTTCTGTTCATAATTTTGCGGATTGGCATGTTCGTGCATTACTCGATTCAGATTCTGGTCAATTTCTCTGACATCTCGACGATACGCTTCGGGATTGCATACCGGCACCATCGTTAATCTGCCGTTTTTAATTTTTATTTTTCCTTCTTCAATCTCTTTTATCAGTCGACGGCAAGCTATTGTTCCCGCAGTCTCATTTCCGTGAACGGCCGCCAAAATTAATAATGATATTCCTGCATTTTCTCCGATATATTCAAATTTCTCTATCATAAATCTATCCCTTCTTATTTTAAGATTTTATATAATGATATATGTGGCGATACTTATAAAAATACCATATGCTTAGCAACAGTGCCATTATTTCGGCAACCACAAAAGAGCTCCAAATTCCGTCAACACCAAACATCAGCGGCAGCACCAACACACAGCCGCATTCAAAAATCATTGTTCTGACAAAAGCAATAATCGCCGAAATCAACCCGTTATTCAAGGCCGTAAAAAAGGCCGAAGCATATATGCTAAATCCACTGATTAAAAAAGCCAGAGCATAGATTCTAAATCCATGAACCGTAAATTCGGTCAATTCTCGGTCATAACCTACAAATATTTGTACAACAGGATAAGCTAATAACTCCGATACTGCCACCAAAAACAGACCGCACCAACCAATCATAATTAAATTTTTGCGAAAGATATTTTGCAACTCTTTATGATTTCCGGAACCTTGATTATAGCTGACTATCGGATTGTTACCGGTCGCATAGCCGATAAAAATAGACAGAAAAACGAAGTTGGCATAAGACATAATTCCAAAGGCAACCACCCCGCTCTCTCCGGCGATTTTTAACAATTGGTAATTATATAAAACCGCAACGATGGATAGGGAGATGTTAGACATTAACTCGCTGAAACCGTTAGTCACCACTTTTATCATTGCCGAGCGATAAAAAGCCGTCCGACCTAACTTTATCGGGGAATATTTGGCAAAAATAAAAAATGAAATCGGTAAAACGGAACCGACAATTTGACTGAAGACCGTTGCCCAAGCCGCTCCTTTTAAGCCCCAACCGAAAACAATAATGAACAGTGCATCTAAAACGATATTTGAAAAACCGGCCAACAGCGTAATATATAATCCTAATTTCGGACGCTCGGCCACCACCATAAAAGACTGAAAGACAATTTGCAAAATCAACGCCGGAAGTGCCGCCAACAAAATATAGGAATAGGTTAAACAATACTCAAGCATTGTGCCGTCAACCCCAAACCAACCGATTATCGGCTCAAAATATAAAATAGCCACCGCAGAGAGTGCAACACCGACGACAACCGAAGTATATATAATCAGCGAAAATATACGATTGGCCTTATAGCGTTTTCTTTCGCCCAAAGTTTTTGCCACCAGCGCACTGCCGCCGACGCCAAACACATATCCGACCGAAGCCAAACCCATAATAAACGGCAATACGAAATTGACCGCCGCAAAAGCCTGCGTTCCTACAAAATTTGATACAAATAATCCGTCAATAACGACATAAATCGAGATGAACACAATCATCAAAATCGACGGCAAGGTAAAACGCAATAGCCTTTTATAAGTAAAATGATCCGAGAGTTTTATCTCCATTTGCTTTTATTTCCCAAAAAACTAAATCGCTCCTTGCAACAATTCTGTTATTTCTGAGTCTTCCTTTATACTTTGCAAAAACATATCTCTTTGCTGTTCGCTCATTTTGCTGAGATGCATATTAAATGCATTTTTTACAAAAACACCAAATGAATATTTTAGCTCATTATATACTTGATGTTCTTTCAAGTAAGACAAGGTGTTTTTTACGGCAATTTTCAAATCGTGTATTTTTTTATCTCCGACAACCGAATTCATAATACTTCCCTCTCTGATTGTATAATAATATAAATCAGATTTGCAAACAGTTATAGACTGCGCTTGAACCAAAACTTGCGTATGAACCAGCAAATCTTCAAAAACAACTTTTGTCGGAAACTTAAAATTATTCTTTTGAAAATATTCACGACGGTAAAATTTATTCCATGCACAAGGATGTAAATACATTGTATCACTTATATCATGAAAATTAAATATCTTATCCTCTGGAAATAACTCAATATTTTTATCAACAACAAAAGCCCCTTGTTCCAACACATAGCGTTCAAAACCAAAAAGACCGACATCCGGCGAATTATAATTTTCAATAGTTTCTTTCATTTTTTCTAAAGCGTTAACCGACAACCAGTCGTCACTATCCAAGAATATCAGATATTTCCCTTTAGCTTCCGCCGCACCGTTATTGCGAGCTGCACCCAATCCCATATTCGCCTGATGTAAAACTTTTATTCTTTTATCCTTTGCCGCATATTCATCGGCTATTGCACCACTGCCGTCGGTTGAACCATCATTGACGCAAATCACTTCATAGTCGCCTAATGTTTGCTGTTGCAAACTTTTGATACACCTTGGTAAATATGGGGCAACATTATAAATCGGAACAACAATTGAAAACATCGGTATAGGATTCACAGATACTCCGCCTTTGTTTTTTTCTTGTTCCAACAAAACCAAATCCCGAAATTGATTAAAATTGTAATTAAGCAGGTAATGACAAAGGTGAAAATCTTTTAATTTTAGGCATATTTTATTATTTAACAAAAATAATTTTCGTGTTAGCAGTTTTTGGCTCAATTCAAAAAATTTCTTTTGATATTGTGCTGCCGTCATTCCCAATGTTTCTATCAGCTTTTCAAACTCAAGTTGGAATATGGCATATCGAAAATATGTCCACAAATCCATTTTCTTGATTTCTTGCTCCATTTGTTCAAAAACATCAAACAATCCAAAGGCATTTTCTGAAAATGTTTTGGTTGTTGAACTTGGATTGTTATTGCAATACACATAAAATGACTGAAGGGTATATTGTATCTTTTGAGCTTTAACTAAAGTCATAAAATTAAAATATGTATCTTCAAAAACCTTGCCCTCAATCATTTTCAGATGATTCGCCAATAAAAAATCACGTCGATATATCTTATTGCATATTGACTGATTTCCATAAAAATAGTTTGTTATTTGACGATAGTCGAAAACATCATTCTCTTTCACATTATCCGAGAACATACTTTGCTGAAAAAACGATGTCGTTTCATTTTCTTGTATAATATCCCCATTAAACATAAAAACATCCGGCTCGACTTTTGCAGCGTTTTCAGCAAAATAATCGTATAAGCCGTTTTTGATATAATCATCAGCGTCAATAAAAGATATATATTCTCCCTTAGCTTCTTGCATTCCTCGGTTTCGAGCAGCGCTTTGTCCTTGATTTTCTTGTGTCAGCACTCTAATTCTTTTATCTTGTGACGAAAATTTTTTTAATAATTCCAAACTGTTATCCGTGGAACCATCGTTGATACAAATTATTTCCATATTTAAATAATTTTGCGCTTGTATGCTTTCCATGCATCGCGATAGAAAAGGTTCGGCATTATAAACAGGGATTATTACAGAAATAAACGGCGTGGTCATGACTATTTTCCTTTTGTTATCAATACGCATACAATACCCTACGCTCCCTAAAAACTCAAGTTTTATTATAAATTCTCTCAGTTCATATGTTGTCATTTTGCCAATAATATGTTTATAATCAGAAAATCTAAATTTTAGGATATAAAAATATGACTGCTTTTCAATTTTCCATAGGTTTGATTATTCTCATGTTTATGGTCATCAGACCTTTCGTTTACAAACCCTGTGTTCAATATTTTCCGGCTGAGTTGTCGGTGGCTTTTACAAGCATCTGGTTGCTGATTGCTCTTGCCGTAACGGCTCCGCTTTTTTCTCATTTGTTTACGGACAGAGCCTATGCGATTATAACTTCGCCTTATTTATTGCTGAGTGTTCTTAAAGGAGGCTTGCTATGGCTAATGATTAAATTGCAACAACTTATCAATAAAGAAAGCACTTCTTCTTCCGTATTTTTCGGCTTTATCGCTTTAGCTCTCGGTTCATTGGCAAATAACATCTTTTTTAAAGAAGGACTGTTATTGATACATTTGATTTGCATTTGCGGGCTGGGAATTTTGGGATTATTTTTCGTGTTACGCGGAGATGCCAAACGTTTATCTTCTAAAGGCAAAATTTATTTTGCTTTGATTGTATTATTTGGTGCAACTTTCAGCGTTACCGACCATTTGGCTATTCCGCAAATAGGCTGGTACTCGCATCTCTTATTCTCAACCATTGTTATGTTTTTGGTTTGTTTATGGCACGGAATATCTAAGACGGATTATCTCAATATCTTCAAAAATAAACAAGTTGTTCTGGCCGGTGTGGTTTATGCCGTATCCGAATTTTTAATTATTTACGCATCTATCAACATTCTGCCGGTTTCATTTGTTGCCGTATTTATGCGTATAGCCGCGCCTGTCGTCATGATTATCTCGGCAATAAAGTATAAAGAGCAATCGTGGAAAAATCAATTTGTATTTGGCGCTCTGGCCATGCTTCTTGTACTGCCCCTGATTTTCATAAAATAGATAAACTTTCTTAACCTTCTATCTATTCAATAGATATCCCCCGGTAAACTGGGGTTCTATAACAGCTACAAACCTTACGGTTTGACCACGCTCGTTGGCGTGGAACGGTGTTGTTTCAACACCTTGGCATTTAGGTTTTCTGTAAAGCACTAATAAAAATAAACCACCGAATTTATCGGTGGTTTATTTTTATTCTAATGTCAATTATTCCATTGTTGTATTATTTTTGAGCCATTCTTTAAGCTCTTCCATGCTGTGAACTTCGGGAATCCAGTTCAAATCTTCCGGTAAGTCCGTTGTAAATTCACAACGATAACGTATTGGATGAGCTCCCACATTAATAGCCGCATATTGATTATAGATGCGGTCATCAACCAAAATGGTTTCTTCTGCTTTCAGACCATATTTTTCAAAACAACTTTTAAGCATATCTTCTTTAGCCGAGTCATGCATAAATTTGCCATGTTGAACACATTCAATTGTCAAAAAATCTGTAACATCGGCCAACAGCTTATTCAAAAAACGTTTTTTGGTTTCCACATCAAAAGTGGCTGACATCGTAAATTGGCGATAGCCTTTATCATGTAATTCTTTCAAGGTTTCGATAACGTGAGGATAAAGCGGACGATTGGTAAAAAATTCGGGAGAATGACAAAAGTCATAATCCATTTCTTTGCCCATTTCAGGATGAGTTTTGAGTTCCAAAGCACCATATTTGGGGACAATCGGCAAGACTTTAGGTAAATCTTCCCATTTGATATTACCGTACATTGGTGCATACTTAGGGTGTTTGGTTAAGAAATTATAATAGGCATAATTTAGGTTTGCCAAAACACCATCGACATCCCAAAATATATTTTTGATAATCATTATTGTCTCCGTTGTTATTAAAAAATTGATGTTTTAGTCTGACATATTCTTTTTTGTTTTTCAAATAAATTTACATTAACCCACAAAAAAAAGATACCTCACATGCCTAATATTGAATTTTCTTATCAAAAAAAAGAGACATCTTTCGATGCCTCTTTCCCTATGAGAGATTCTTAGAACAAAGGTTCTTCGCAAACTCGATCCCAGACATATTCTGGAACATATCCTTCTCTCTCAAGATACATCTCGAGAGAGAGATGCTCAAGCTCCATGTCCCTGGCAGACACGCCGCCCTCAAGAACCAAGACCGACGGAATACCGGCTGCTATTGCACCTTTTATATCAGTACGAACGGTATCTCCGATCATCAGCATATTCTGCCGACATACATCGGGACAATAACGCTCAACAAGAGCGTCAAAAATCCTTCTATCGGGCTTGCCATAGAGGATTACCTTACCGCCGAACTGCTCGTACATCTCGGCAATTGTTCCCTGCCTTACCACGAAACGGCCGCCTTCGTTGGCTGTCTTATCCGGGTTGGCGCAAACCATAGGCAGACCACTCTTGGATAATTCTTCCACCATCGCGCGGAAATCTTCGGCTTCCGTTGTATCATACACCTCACCGTTTTCATTTTTGAGCTGCGGGATACCACAGTAAATGAAGTCGGCATCGGCAATGTTCTCGACAACCTTATATTCAGAACCTTCAAAAATCGCCGGCACCGGATTGGTGCTTTTGAAATTGGCAGTTCCAAAAACATAGTAGTTCTTGCCATTAACCGGCAAGTTACCCGCTTGGATGTCTTCGCTGGCGTACTGGCCTGAGGTCATCATGCCAGTGTAGTGAACACCTTTAATAACGCCTTTCTTCGCGTAGCTTTTTATCGCCCCTTCGTTCAGGGCAGTGGTGTTTGAAAGTATAAACACCTTTTTTCCTTCCTCCAGCCACTGCTTGAAAGTAGCTATAGCATTCGGAGAGATCCCCTGACCGAAGTTAAAGACACCGTACGCATCTACGATAATTACGCTTGCTTTTGTTTTTCTCATAAATTTTTAAAACCAAGATCTTACCCACTTTCGCGTCTCGACTTGGTTGGTTTTAGAATGTTTCGAAATCCTTGGGAAAATAACTTTCTTACATATTCCGAAACTTTATTAATAAATATTAAAAATTAATTGCTCTTTTTTTATAGCACTAAATTAGACAAAAATCAACTTTTTTTTATTTTTTGTAAAATAAATTTCAAAATATATTATTTTTGACATAGATTACAATCGGAACAGCCATTGCAAATTAAACGACTTCCGCAAGTTTTACAAATATCTCGCCAATGTTTTACATAAGTCTTATCTGAAATAAAAAGATTACCCTGCCCTGTGTGAGGCAATTTAAAATCAATCGCTCGACCCTGATATTGAAGACCGGATTTGTATGCCATTTGGCTTTGCAATCTCTTATTCGGCATATGATATCTTTTCCCATCTTTAATAAAATTTGTTCCGGTTTCAATAAAACAAAACGTTACGTTTGCTTCAACACATTCTTGATACAAATTCTTTACCCAATCGTATCTCAGCGGTCGTGAACCATCATAGTTTTCTCCACCGCAAATAACTTGTTCTATTCTTCCTTCCTTAAGATATTTTGCTATACTGACTGCTCCTATAAAAGGTGCAACCATAACCCCCTTATGCTTAAACGGAAGCGATAACAAAAGCGGTATCCGCGCATCGGCTCGTCTCTGATTTTCGCAACTTACATTAAAAAAAACATTTTCCCAACCCTTACCCCAATCTGGAGGCAAATGTTGCTCTACCCGTTCAGGGCGTTTGGTTAGTAAAAAGAACAAAACATCAGATCGTTGCTTTATGATTTTCCACACTTCAGAACGCCATTCATCCGCTTCTGCCAAAAAAAAATCAGAAGTCATACATACCCTGAGCTGTTCACCACTTTGAATCTTATATTGTCCAAATTTGTTTTTCTGCAAAGGATAATCAAAACTATTTTGCACTTTATAAATGCGGCTGCCGTCTTGATTGCGAATCTTATCCAGAAAATACATATAACAATTTTTACAGCCTTCACTTTTTTTGACACATCCGTGCCATGGATTCCATATATCGTGCATTCATTTTTCCTAAATCTTTTTTTAATAGCTTATTCCCTTATCCCGCAAACAAAAAGCTCGGGATAAACCCGAGCCTTTGCTATATCTATATCAATTATTTACGACTGATAGATATTTTTTTCTTTTTCCCTTGCTCGTTTTGAGATTTAGGAAATGTGACTTTCAATATGCCGTCTTTATATTCTGCGTCGGCATCATCAAACTTCAAATCCCAAGGCAGAGGAACCGTCCTGCTGAATGAACCATAGCTAAATTCGGAAAAATAACTTCCTTTATGATTTTCTTTTTTCTCTTGCTTCTTTTCACCGCGAATCGTCAAATAACCATCAGAAGATACTTCCAAATCAATATTGTCTTCCGGAATACCAGGAAGTTCGGCAGAAACTACAACATTGTTCTCGTTTTCTTCAACTTCGACTTTCGGCGACAATTGACGGCTATTGTTATTCATTTCATGCGGAAAATCCAGTAAACCGCCAAAAAAGCTATTTACTAAATCGTTAAAATCATTACGATAGCCATAATGCATCGGAGTATTATGACTGTTTTCTTTTTTGTTTATTAATGAATCAGACATCTTAATCTCCTTTACTTTCTTTATTGTTTTAGTTCATCACTGTCTATTTCTGATGTAGGATGCCTTTTATTAAAACGCAAGAGGGATTGCAAAAAATTTTAAATTATTTTTTAACCTCCAGTTTCATACGTTGTTCAAAAGGCTCAAATCCATAACTTTCATAAAATTTATAGGCTCTCTGATTGATATTAAATACACCTAGCCGAATTTCATCAATCTCTCTCTCAGAACAAATTTCATAAAAAACATTCATCAACATCTTGCCTATACCCTGGCGGCGATATTTTTCCATAACTCCAAAATTAATTATATGTGCAATTTTCGGATGCTGCAAATGAGGCGAAATTCTTTCTTCCGCCAATAAATAACCATAAATATTGTTATTTTCTTCCGCAACCAATGCAACCGTTTTTATATCCGACAATGAAGCCAAAAATCCCTCTTGTTCTATTGCATCATTTTGTTGTGTAAAGTATCCTCCCAAGATATTAATATGATATTCTCTGATTTCTCGGCATAAATTTAATATCTGGTCCAAATCTTCTTTTATAAATCTTCTTATTTTCATATATTTCCCTCTAAAAATGATAAAATTAATGCTAACGTTTCTTTGGGTGTCTGTGTACTGTTATCAACCACAAAATCAGAACATTGCGGGTTTTGGTATCCTTGCCCATACATTTCCTTAATGCGCGTTCTTTCCCATTCATCTAATTTTCTTTCTCCTCTGTCCTGCAAACAAACTGTCATATTCGGAGATAAAGTAATATTGATAAAAGAAGTATCGCCGTTTTCCCAACTCACCCATCGTCGATACAATTTTTCAGTTATAGGATAAGCAAAAATTATATTTTGATAATGTTTTTTTTGCTTTTCTTTCTCTATGCATACATTCAATCTTTCAATTCTTTCACCCCAACCTTGCTCCATTGACAAATTCATTGCGGCTTGCTCTTCATCCGATAAAAGATTGTCAACTTCTATAAAGAGTGATTGCGGCAATATTTCAGCCAGCATTTTAGAAATTGTTGATTTTCCTGAGTTTATTGGACCGTTAATATTAATTATTCGCATTAATGTCATTAACTTTCATATTGTTTTGTGCCTATTTTCAAAATTTAATACATCCTTTTGACCGTGTCAATTTTATAAAACCGATTGCGTTTTATATGAGTTCAGCTATATTTTTATATAGGAGAAAATAAATGCGTTTTTCGGAACAATATTTAGGACAAACTGTAAATATTAAAATCGACAGACCTTTGGGAAGTAAACATCCTAAATATGGATTTGTTTATGAACTTAATTATGGTTATGTTCCTAATTCCGTATCCGGTGACGGAGAAGAACTTGATGCTTACATTATAGGTATTGACTATCCCGTTAGCAGCTTTCGAGGAAAATGTATTGCTGTTGTTGAACGCATTGACGATGATGATGACAAACTGATTGTTATTCCTGAAAATATGTCTGTTTCTGATGAACAAATAGAACAAAAAACGGCTTTCCAAGAAAAATGGTTTAGGCACAAACTCATTCGCTTTCATCCGTCTATTTGTCTGATATGCGGTTTTCTTGGATTTGGAAAAACAACTTTTGCCAAAAAATTGGAACAAGATTTGCCGGCCGTTCGTTTTACGCATGATGAAATCATGTGCCAACGTTATGGACGCACTCCTGATAATTTTCAGAAAAAATATATCGAAATTGATAGTTTTATACGCAATCAAACACAAACTGCTATTCAAAACGGTAAAAATGTTATTTTGGATTACGGCTTCTGGACAAAGCAAAAACGCAAAGAATATTATATTTGGGCTAAATCTCTTACGCCAAATGTTCAATTTTATGCTGTCTGTTGTGACATTGAAATTGCTCGCAACAGAGTTATTGAAAGAACAAAAAATAACTCAAACGAACTTTTTATTGATGAAAATTGTTTCAACAAGCTGCTTGCCACTTACGAACCGATATCCGAAGAAGAAAACTATCCTACAACTTTCTATATTTCTTCTTCCTAAGATCCCAAAAAATTTATGGCGTTCATTTCTCGATTTTAATGACATTCATTAAAGATTGCGGCTTTTGCCATTTTACTTAATTTCCAAAATTCAGCGGAACAAAATCACCGTGAGCATTATAACCATAACCTACTTGATCAAGACCGATAGAAAGCGGAACGAAATCACCATGCGCATTATAACCGTACCCGACATTGTCATTATCTATTGAGGTCGGAACATAATCGCCATGTGCATTATAACCGTACCCGATTTTATTATCGCCGACCGAAGTCGGAACATAGTCACCATGCGCATTATAGCCGTATCCGATGCGTTTACCGCCGACAGAAGTCGGAACATAGTCACCGTGAGCATTATAGCCATATTCAACTCTTTTGCCATTGATGGAAGTTGGAACATAGTCACCATGAGCATTATAACCATATTCAATATTTCCGGCATATGCATGGAATGCAAACATTATACCGGAAACAACATAAATTAGGAATCTAAGCATTTTCGTCTCTCCATTTTTTATATAAGAAATTTTATAACATATTATATTTTAAGTTGCAACTTCAAAAATTTTTATACAACAAATTTCTATTATATTTTTATAAAAGGTTTAAGCTGATTGAAATAAATCAACTCGCTGTTTTTCAATATATAGTATATATTCCCGATAAACTGTGGGTCTAAATCAGCAGCAAACCATGCGGTTTGACCACATTCGTCGGTGTGGAGCGATGTTGTTTCAAAACTTTGGTAACCAATAGATATCCCCCAATAAACTGGGGATTTTATAACAGCAACAAACCATGCGGTTTGACTGCAATCAAAGGCAAGGAACAGTATTGTTTCAACATCTTGATCTTTGCCTCATACAAAATCGTCTCAATCCTGAGTTTGAGCTGCTATATTTATTTTTCTTTACTTTTTCAAAGGGCTAAATATAATAAATGCATAAATTGATTATTATTTAACCTTAAAATTATTATTTTATGAAAAAAAATGACACAATTATTAAAAAAGAAGTTTTGAAAGGAATGCCAAGTATGATTGTAAATAAGTACAAAGACATCATTATAAATAAATATACGGAATATGATGAGGACACCCGCTTAGTAAGTGATAGAGGACATAATGTCGAGTATTTAACAACCATGAAATATATTCAAAAATTCTTAAAGCCGGGAGCTAAAATCTTAGAAATTGGTGCGGCTACAGGTCGCTATTCTATTACTTTAGCTCAGATGGGGTACAATGTAACGGCTGTTGATTTAACTCCCAAACATGTTGAAATAATGAAATCTAAATCAAAGGGAATCAATAATTTTAGATGTATGGTTGCCGATGCTCTGGATTTAAGTATGATTGAAAATGATGCCTTTGACCTGGTTCTAAATTTGGGTCCCATGTATCATCTTTTCAACCAAGCAGATAAGCAAAAAGCTATTAATGAAACTATTCGTGTTGCCCGAAAAGAAGGAATATGTATGTTTGCATATATTCCTTGCGCTGCAATTATGTTAGGTTACGGACTGTGCCATCTGAAAGCAGAAAACTTAAAGAATCTAATGGATGAAATCGGACGGTTTAAAGATGTTCCCGAAGAGGTTTTTAGTTGTTTTAATATTGAAGATTTCAAAAAGTTATTCGATAAGACTAATACAGAATATATTACGAATGTTGCAACAGACGGCATAGCATACGCCATGAAAGAACGGCTTGAAGAATTATCTGATGAAGGCTATCAAACATTCTTAAAATGGCATTTTTTAACTTGTGAAAGAGCTGATCAACAAGGCTATAGCGCTCATTTGCTCTATATTTGCAAGAAGAAATAATTATGGACATGGAATAAAATAGCTTGTTAACTCTAAGTCGAATATTGTCAATTAGCAAAGAGAAAGTTTATGCTTTCTCTTTTTCCATTTTAAATCAATCACGCAAGTTTTATTTTTTGCCCAATCACCCGTAAAGTTAAAAAGATAAATTTGAAAAAAATATATGCAAAAAGGTCTAATTTGGTAGATTATAAATTACTCGTTGTATTTTTGAATCTTAAGAAATATTATAGGTGTAATATAATATCAACCGGAGTTTGAAAGATGAAAAGAGTTTTATTTTTTATATGCTTTAGCTTATGCCTAAGCGGTTCTAATGTTCAAGCAGATAGCAGCAACCAAACTTCGGAAGAAAAGTTCTTAAATCCGGTTTTTTATGAAAAAATGATATCCGTTGAATATCCCGAATTTGAAGCACAAATAACGCCGACGCATATTCACATTCAAGAAAATGAACTTATTTCACGCGATTATAATTGCCGACTAAAAATCAATCAAAAAGATAAAATTGTACTGGAGTGTCCGATTTATTATGAAGCTTATGATGAAAATATAATGACGACATTTACTTATACCATAAAGTCCGGTGGTAAAAATGAGTGGTTGATTACTCAAAATATGGAGCCTCATGAAGACTACTATGAAGATGTTATTTATAAAATATCTTCCGAAAAAGCTGATAAAACAACTGAAGAAAAATTTGTAAATCCGCTATTTTATAAAACATTATTACCTATTTCTAAAATTGCATGGGAAACAAAATTAACACCTAATTTGCAAGTGAGCAGCAATGATGGCAAAACCGATGTATCAACTTGTAAAATGTTACAAAACAATATGGATTACGTAACATTGCAATGTACTTATTTTAATATTTTGCAAGAAAGTTATGTTACGGATTGTTATCAATATAAAATTTGGAAATGCAAACCCGAAAAAGAATATTGTTATGATTTGACCTGGAAAGTAAAACAAACCCAATTAGATTGCGAAACTTTATCTAAAGAAGGGAGTTTTTACTTTTTTATGGTTGATGAGGAAGAGTAAAAACTCTTCCTCGTTAGATTATTTCTTTAATTGCCTAGCAGACGTTTTCGTGAATCTTGCAAGCGTTTGGGTGATATTTTTCCTTGATACAACCTCTTTTCAAGTAATTTTTTCTTTTCTTCCAACGTCAGTTGAGAGTCATTTAATATTGGAATAACATCTAATTTTTTAAAATTTCCCCAACCAACATTATAGAGACGGTTTTCAATTCCATTAACTATTTCAGGTGGATAACTGTAAAGATTATCCACATGTCGTTCCAAACGTTTCAAATCATCTTCTATATGCTCATTTTTTAGACGCTCTATTTCCTGTGGACTTATTTTTAAATCACAAACATCTGCATAATATGAATCTATGTAATTAATCTTTTTACCGTCTACAACCGGTTTTCCATCACATAATTTATGTATTCTTTGCTCAAATTTATTAAAACAATCAAGTTTTTCCGCTTCATTTGCCGGTGTTCCATTCGGCTTGATAAAATTTACCTGTCTAAAAATATCCCAATTATTTACATTTTTTCCTTTTCCTATTGTTTTTTTACACATGGTATCTAAATAAACATTTTGCGAGATACCTTCATCGACAGTGATGTCTTTTGAAACATTTTGAATTGTTTGTTGCCGTAATGCATTTACATCATTTGCCGCATTAGGGTTAGTATTTTGAGCCACTTTATAAGACATATTATCATTAGCCATAGATTTTGGGAATAAGGCGGAATAGATGTATTGATTCTGCTCATTGATTTGTTTTGATGCTTTATTGCTATCGTTATAAGAAAACATTGTTTTATCAAAAGGAGAAGCATTTAGAAAACTGCTAGTCCCAACTTGAGAAAGAGCGGAGATGGTAGGATTATGATTTATACCAATACCTTGATTTATATTTTCGACGTTAGGCAGAGGTGTTTGGTTTTGCCTATTTTCGATATTAGCTGAGATATTGGAAGTACCAAAACCGTAGTTATTTTCAGGATTGTTGCCCCAAAAGGTAGTGCCTAATTGAGGATAGTTTTCCGGCTCAATCCCTTGTTGTTTTAAGTTGTCAGCCATTTGTTTTTCTCGTTCCTGACGGGCAAATTGATATTGTATTTCATCGCGTGTTGAAAATCCGCTGTGGTCGACACCGTAAGCATCAACTTGATTGCCGTCGGCAACATAACCGAACGGCGTTCTGTAATTCTTAAAAAAGCTCATTTTTTATCCTTTCTAAAATAAAGAATTTAAAACAAAAAAAGAGCCATAACTCG
>CALXPO010000008.1 GCA_944390315.1 uncultured Alphaproteobacteria bacterium | reverse complement strand
GCTGAATGCTAAGGTGTCGTTAGACACCGTTCCACGCCAACGAGTGTGGTCAAACCGTAAAGTTTGCGGCTGATTTAGAACCCCCAGTTTGCCGGTGGATATCTATAAGCGAAAATTCTGAGTTTATATGTGCGCAATACACAGATGTCAAATAATCAGTTTTCATACCGACGAGCGTGGTCAAACCGTGAAGTTTGTGGCTGATTTAATTTTCTATTTTACCGACGAATATCCATAAGTTAAAAATTCTCCGGTTTAATCGCTCTCTGGCATAAAGTTATATTAATAAACTTTTAGCTTTTGGTAATAAAAAACCTCGGTATAACCGAGGTTGAAAAATTTGTTCTTTTAGCCATTATTACCCAAAAAAGAATCGACGCGATAGCGGAAATATTCGCTGAAAGAAGTAGGATCGGATATTAGGTTTTGCAAATTATCCAGTTTTTCATAGCCGAATGTCGCGCCATCGTTGACTTTCACCAGAACAACGCTGAGCGGTTGGGAGAGGTCGTAAGTTTCAATAAAATTATATTCATCGTCGTCTTGGTAGTTGATTATCGAAAAAGTGTACCGATTTTGATAATACTGATTATATATTTGTTCAATCAGTTCTATTGTTTGCGGGCAAGCATAACAGTCGTCATTATTATAAAAAACATAAATCAGTGAACGTTCGTAGGTCGGATTTTCTTCTTCAAAATATTGCTCAATCGGTTCCGTCGGGGAAGCCGGACCTTCAAATTGCAGATTTTGCGCATTTACATTTGTCGAAATTAGGATTATCGACAGGTAATATATCAATTTTTTCATTTCTGTATTCTCCGCTATAAAATTTATTTTAGAGCGAGGAACATGCTTCTTTCAGCCAGATTTTTTCGTCTTCTTCCAAATAAGGTGAAATTTTTTGATAAACATTTTGGTGATACTTGTTTAACCATTCGATTTCCTCGCTTCTTAATAAATATTTATCAATCAGGCGTTTATCAATGGGTACCAAGCTCAGAATTTCAAATTTTAGCATTTGAGATTGTTCATCTTCAATAATTCTTGCCAAGTTTTCGATACGAATTCCAAAAGCTCCTTCCAGATAGTATCCAGGTTCGATTGAAACAATCATATCTTTTGAGATGGGATAGTTGGCGCCGGAGGTGCTCAAATTTTGCGGTCCCTCATGAACGTTTAAAAAACATCCGACACCGTGTCCGGTTCCGTGTTTATAGTCCAAATTTTGACGCCACATGATGCTGCGGCAAATTGTGTCTAATACCAGTCCTGAAACACCGTTGGGAAAATGCGCGGAAGCCAAGGTTATATGAGCTTTCAGGACAATAGTAAATTTTTCAATCATTTCTTTTGAGGGGGCTCCGACGGCAATTGTGCGTGTGATGTCTGTTGTGCCGTTAAAATATTGTCCGCCTGTATCCAGCAGTAAAACCGAATTTTGAGATAGCGGAGCGCAGCTTTCTTTTTCGGGTTGATAGTGAATAACGGCTGCATTGCTGCCACTGCCGGCAATAGTTGGGAAACTGTCGGAATAAAAAAGCGGTTGTTGACGACGAAGTTCATGTATTTTTTCGACAACATCATATTCATTTAGCTCTTGGCTTTTATTTTGTTCAAGCCAATACAAGAGCTTGCAAACAGCAATACCGTCACGGAGATGGGCATTGATAATGCCTTTTATTTCGGTTTCATTTTTAATGGCTTTGTAAGATAGACCGGGATCAAGCAGATTACGTATTTTGATGTCGTATTTTTCCGTAATTTTACGAATGGCATCGGGAGTATATTCCAAATCCAAAGCGAGATTTTGCTCTTTCAGGGCTGACAACTCCTTATCTAATTTGCTTAGAGGCAAGATTTTATATAGATTATCTGTCGGAAATTCGAGGTTATCCGCAAACAGAGTCAACTCACCGCTGTCTTTGATAAGAACCATCATTCGTGCAACCGGAGTATCGGGAAGGGCGTCGGAACGTAAGTTTGTCAGCCAAGAAGCACTGTCAGCGGCACAAATGAGACAAGCCTTGCATTGATATTTGTTTAGAAAATCAATAACTTCTTTCTTTTTTTCTTCACAAGTTTTTCCGCAATATTGTTGTTCGTGCGCAAAAACATGGGCAGATTCAAGCTCAGATAATTCCGGTTTTGCCATAAATTTTATCTTGGGCAAAACAGCTTTCCAGCGATCAATTTGCTTAGCTGAGACACACCATGAATTATATTCTATTTTGGCTCTACCGTTAAAAGTTTCTTTGAGCCATTGTGTCATTATATTTGCTCTGCCGCAGATAACTTCGACTTCTTCGGCATTTGTTTGTTGTTTGGCTTGAATTTCGTAACGTCCGTCGACAAATAAAAAGGCTTTTTGCGGGGTTATAATCAGTGAACCGGCAGATCCTTTGAAACCGGTTAGCGCCTGAATGCGATTTTCATTTTCCAGAATATCTTGTCCCAAAAATTGATTGTTACGGGTAATCAGCAATGCGTCGTATTTTTTTTCGGTTAAATAGGCTTTGATTTCATTGATATTCATTTGATTTTCTCCATCAGCGCGGCGCGCCAGTTCTCATTTTCGATGATTTTTACCAATTGTAGACCTTGTTTTCGGTGAGCGTCAAGTACCCACTCGCTTTGTTCGTTGATAAAGCCTGATAATATGGTGTAGCCGCCAATATTAAGACAAGAGGAAAGGTGAGGTGCCATTTCCGTCAGCGGTCGAGCTAAAATATTTGAAAATATTAATTGGTACGGGGCATGTTTAATGACAGTGTCATTGTTATAGCCGTCGCCGGCAGCTGCGAGTAAGCGTTGTTGCAAGTCGTTGTCGGCGGCATTTTGCAGACTGACGATAACGGCCTCATTATCAATGTCGGCAGCAACGGCGGTCGCGTTGGTCCATAATTTTAGTGCGGAAAGAGCCAAAATACCCGAGCCGCATCCCATATCAAGAATATTGTTTGGTGAAAATCCCTGATGATAGAGTTGGCTCAGCAGTTCTAAACACAATCTTGTGGTTTGATGTTGGCCCGAACCGAAAGCCGTTGCCGCATAAATGCGTAATTTGTGTTTGGTGTTATCGGGAATTTGTTCTTCGTGGGTTCCGTATATGTAAAAGTCTTGCGTTTCAAGCGGTGGAAATTTGATAACATTTTTAGTGAGCCAATTGGCGGCAGGTATAAATTCGCATTTATAATCGGGTAATTTGAGCCCCCAAGCAACGGCAGCTTTTTTCATATCCTCTTCTTGCGATTTGTCTGCCAGATATCCGGTATACAAAATTTTGCCGTCTTCATTATAATCACAAGTGCTGGCCGTAAAAAAATTCTCAATAAATTCTTCTAACAAAAAATTATTTTCAGCTTGAGGTGTAAATACAATTTGCCAACTGTTACCCGATTGTGCGCCCATAAAAAATGTCCTATAATTGATAATCTGTTATTTACTAAATGAAGTTTATAGTATATAAAAGTTAAAAATTGTGAAAAATTTTAAAGAGAAAACTGATGAGAGCATTAAAAGTATTAGGATTGACATTGATATTAAGCGGTTGTATTTATGCCGGAGAAATTTCTTTTTTGCCCGAACGTGACGATTTAATAGCAGGTATTGGCAACTATAGTATTGAGTACCTTGATAAAGATGGGCCCAAACTGGTAAAAACCGAAAATATTACAGATTCGGATTTTATGCCAAATAAAATGTTGACGGCTTATAAGGGATATTCAATGGTTAATACAAAATCATATATCCGCAATTATTATACCCAAGAATCAATAGTTGCTCCTGAAAATGCTTCGTTGGTTTCCAGTTTGAGTCCGATAGCAATTGAAGGCGGAAAAAAATATGATATTATCGGTAGAACAGAAATTGATGATATTGTATACGCTTTAATTCCTAATCCGAACGGAAAAGATGTCTTTTTGGTCAGAAATGACGGTAGTCTTTTGAATCGCGTCGGCTTAATCCGAAGTGACAGCCTCAAACTGTTAGACGAAGAATATAAAATAGAACCTGAAGATTTTCGCTTTGAACCGGTCATTACCAGCAAAGTTGTTCAAAGTGAGATGACTTGGGGATTTGAAATCAGATATGCCGGCTTAAAGTTAAATCGAATTATCCTTACCGTTATGGAGTATGATCCTAAAGGTGTATCCGGAGAATTTGTTAATTACAATTATCCAAATCGTCCCGGCGAAATCGACATCAGAGGCTTGAAAATCAGAGTGTATGAAGCTAATGATGAAAAAATAGAATATATGATTGTGAGATAATATAAAAATAAATTGTAGGAGATTTTACAATGTCTGGACATTCCCAGTTTAAAAATATTATGTATCGTAAAGGTGCACAAGATGCTAAAAAAGCCAAAGTGTTTGCTAAATTGGCTCGTGATATCACTATTGCTGCCAAAAGCGGCTTGCCTGAACCGGATAAAAATCCTCGTTTGCGTTTGGCTATCCAAGCGGCCAGAGCCGAAAGTATGCCTAAAGATAATATCGAACGCGCTATTGCAAAAGCTACACAAACAGCAGGCGGTGATGACTATGTTTCTATGCGTTACGAAGGGTTTGGTCCGGGAAAAGTAGCTATTATTGTCGAGGCTTTGACCGATAATCGTAATCGTACTGCAGGTAATGTTCGTACTATTTTCGGTAAACGCGGTGGTGCTTTGGGTGAAACCGGTTCCGTTGCTTTCAATTTTGAGAGAATCGGCTATATCAAATATCCCGCTGCCGTTGCCGATGCCGATACAATGTTTGAAAATGCTTTGGAAGCCGGAGCAAACGATGTTTCTTCGGATGAGGAATTTCATGAAATAGAAACCATTCCTGAGGATTTGGGAACTGTTACCGAGGCTTTGGAAAAGAAGTTCGGTACTCCCTCTGCCTCTCGTCTTGATTGGAAACCGATGGTTAAAACTGATATTAATGACGTTGAAACAGCTCAAAAATTCCTCGATTTTATTGAGGCCTTGGAAGATGATGATGATGTACAGCAAGTATATCACAATGCAGAGATCGCTGAGGATGTTTTATCAAAATTATAATAAACAAATGTGCTGAAACAACAAAAAAGGTCTCATGAGTGAGACCTTTTTTGTTTTGTCTTATATATGAAAACAGGAACAATCCCATCTGAGGACTGAGGCGGAATTCTCTCCGGTACAAGTCCGCTAAATTCAGGAATATCTTTTCCATTTTCATCGGTATAGGTCTTGTTCTTTATATCATAAAAGATTTTTTGACCTGCCAATTCAGACATCTTTTTCTGAATTTTGACTGCTTTTTCCATATTGTGAATTTTAACTTTGCGTTTTTTAATCTGTTTTCTAAAAAAGGCAAGTATTGAAGATGGAACAATAACCACGATGATAAAGCATAAAACCATCAGGGTAAAAAATAATTTTTTTTTCATCTTTCATATATAATTAAATTAATAATTTCTTGATAGATATGGGATAACAAATAAAATGCTAAAAGACAAGATGTTTAAAAATATCGGTTTATGCTTGGCTTTTTCAATATAAATGTTATCCTTAGTTATCAAGAGGGAAGTATGGTCAGAATTTTGGGGTTGGACCCTAGTTTGTCTTCAACAGGCTGGGGAATTATTGAAGCAGAAAATAATCGAATGCGCTATGTGGCAGATGGTTTTATAAAAACCGATGCTAAAATGAGCATTGCCGACAGATTGGCAGTAATCCACAATTGCTTAAATGAAGTCTTGGCAGCTTATCATCCTGACGAGGCAGCGATTGAGCAAGTGTTTTTGAATGATAATCCAACATCAACCATCAAACTCGGTATGGCAAGAGGGGTGGTGATTTTAGCACCTTCGTTGTTTGGCATCAGTGTTACCGAATATGAGCCGAACAAAGTTAAAAAAGCGGTGGTCGGAGTTGGTAAGGCCGCTAAAAATCAGGTTGAAAATATGGTCAAAATTTTGCTTCCCGGTTGTAAACCAAAGAATAACGACTCTTCCGACGCTTTGGCAATTGCTATTTGCCATTTTAATTTCCGAGGCGTGAACAAAATGGCACAAAAAGTGGGAATTGACCTGAAATGATACAAAATGTGGCAGAAGAAGTGCGGCGCTTAATGTCAGCCGACAAAAGCGGACACGGTTTTGAACATGTTGAACGAGTTTGGCGTTTAACACGCTTGTTGGCGGAAAAAGAAAATGCCGATTGCAAGGTGGCAGAGTTGGCGGCTTTGTTGCATGACTGTGATGACTATAAACTGGTCGGAGTTGAAAAAGCCGAAGAATTGAGTAATGCCAAACAAATTATGAAAAATAGTCACGTGCCTTCTGCGATGCAAGAAAAAGTGCTCAATATTATCCGTTCAATGGGCTATTCCAAAAGTCTCAAGGGTATCCGTCCGACAAGTTTGGAAGGAAAAATTGTGTCCGATGCCGATATGCTTGATGCCATCGGGGCTTGCGGTATTGTTCGTTGCATGCAGTTTGCTTTAGAGCGTTGCAATCAGTATAATGCGCCGATTTTTGAAAAAAATGTGTGGCCGGAACGGAATTTGAGTGCCGAAGAATATAAAATGCCAAACCGTCGCAGTGATAATTTTGTAAACCATTTTTTTGAGAAACTGCTCAAACTTAAAAATATGATGATGACCGACAGCGGAAAAAAAGAAGCTCAAAAACGTCATCAGATTATGGTTGATTTTTTAGACAATTTCTTTGCCGAGCAAGGGCTTGATGATTGGCAAAGATTTTTGCACGATTATTTGGATGAGTGAAATATTTTGTTCTTGTCTTGTTCTTAAATTTTAAAAAACGGTTGCGAGTAGGGGAGTTTTCTTATAATCTCAGAAACAATCGGGAGATATTGAATGATTGCAAAATTAAGAGGTTTGGTTGACTGTTTCGGCGATGATTATGTCATCATTGACGTGAACGGCGTAGGGTATTTGGTATTTGCTTCGTCGCGGACATTGTCAAAATTGGTTAAGGGAACGGAAGTATCTTTGTGGATTGAAACCGTTGTCAGAGAGGATAGCATCAGTCTGTACGGTTTTACTTCACAATTGGAAAAAGAATGGTTTTTGACTTTGACCAAAGTGCAGGGCGTGGGTGCCAAGGTTTGTTTAAGTATTTTATCGGTATTGACACCTTCTCAGCTATCACAAGCCATTGCCGCACAAGATAAAAGCTCGTTTGCCCGTGCCAACGGCGTCGGTCCCAAATTGGCTGCCCGAATTGTCAGTGAACTTAAAGGTAAAATGGTGCTTGTGTCCGATAATGCCGATGCTTCAGAGTTGGCGGCTGAGATGAAAGAAAATACACCGGCTGAAACAAAAGCGGAAGAAAAATCGGCAAGAGCCGCAGAAGACGCCATTTCTGCCTTGGTTAATCTCGGATATCAGCGGATTGAGGCTTATCAGGCGGTTAATGCCGTGGCGGCAAAAATGCCCGATGCCGATGTGTCGCAGCTGATTAAAGGTGCTTTGAAAGAATTTGCAAATAAGGAAGTGTAGTCGATGGAAGAAAGATTGGTATCCCCAAAACAGTTACCCGAAGATGATTTGCCGAGCTCCGCACCCGTAAGTTTACGCCCGACTTCTCTGGCTGAGTTTGTCGGTCAACGTCAGGTGTGTGAAAATTTGAAAGTATTTATTGAAGCGGCAAAAATCAGAAAGGAAGCGCTTGACCATGTGCTATTATTCGGTCCTCCGGGATTGGGAAAAACAACTTTGGCTTCGATTATTGCCAAAGAGTTGGATGTTAATTTTAAAGCAACTTCCGCACCGATGATTTCAAAATCGGGAGATTTGGCGGCGATTTTAACAAATTTAGAAGCTAACGACGTTTTGTTTATTGACGAAATCCATCGTTTGAATCCGGCGATTGAAGAAGTGCTTTATTCGGCAATGGAAGATTTTCAGCTCGATTTGATTATCGGTGAAGGACCGTCGGCACGTTCGGTCAAAATAGATTTGCAGCCGTTTACCTTGGTCGGAGCGACCACACGCTCGGGTTTGCTTTCTACGCCGTTGCGTGAACGTTTCGGTATTCCGTTGAGATTGGAGTTCTATTCGCCCGAAGACTTGAAAAAAATCGTGTTACGCGGTGCCAGATTGCTCAATGTGCCGATGACCGATGCGGGAGCGGAGGAAATTGCCTGCCGCTCGCGCGGAACGCCGCGTATTGCCGGTCGTCTGCTGCGTCGTGTGCGTGATTTCGGAGCGATGGCCGCTGCCGGAAAAATTGATGCTGCTTTAGCCGATAATGCTTTATGTCGCCTCAATGTCGATAAATACGGGTTAGATGCTTTTGACAAACGTTATTTAAACTGTATTGCAAAGAATTACGGCGGCGGTCCGGTTGGTGCCGATACTTTGGCGGCGGCATTGTCGGAAGAAAGAGATACAATCGAAGAGGTGGTTGAGCCGTTTTTACTTAAGCTCGGCTTTTTGCAAAGAACACCGCGCGGACGTGTGATTACAGATGTGGGCTATGATTATCTCGGTTTGCCAAAAGTCAGAAAAACGGTAAAAAGTTATCAAGATGATTTGTTTGAGGAGTAGAATAAATGGAAAATTTGGTTGATGCCCCAAAAGGAAAATTGATTGACGGCAAATTTTATTTTCCGGCAAGAGTTTATTATGAAGATACCGATGCCGGCGGTGTGGTTTTTTATGCCAATTATCTCAAATTTGCCGAACGTGCGCGCACGGAATTTATAAGAATATTGGGAGTTAACCAACACGAAGGCTTAGCTGCCGAAGATATGTGCGGTTTTATGGTTCGGAGCTTAAATATCGAATATAAAGCTCCGGCGATTTTAGACGATTTGTTGGCAATCAGTTGCGAAGTATTGAGCGTGAGCGGTGCGCGTATGGAAGTTAAACAAGAAATTTTTTGCAAAGATAAACTCTTGGTAACTTTGACGGTGCAGCTTGCTTTTGTCAGCCTAAGTCGTAAGCGTCCGGTTCGTATTCCCGATGAGTTAATTAAGAAAATAGAAAGTTTGTAATGTCTGAAACAGAATTGGTTGACGAGATTACGCTCTCAAGGCAAAAAACAGGAAAAGTTTTGCCGCGCGGGGAGTTTTTTAAACAGAAAAAACATTTTTTGTGTGTTAATGTATGGATTAAGAATTCGGATAATCTATATTTGATGCAAAAAAGAGTGATGTCAAAAAAAGTTGACCCCGGTTTGTGGTCGGTTTGCGGCGGTGTGGTTGAAAGCGGTGAAACATCTCTTAAAGCCGCACTACGCGAAACCGAAGAAGAAATCGGGTTGAGATTAAGTATTGAAGATATGTGTTTGCTATACCAAAATCCCGAACCTGATCCGTGGGGCGGTATGGTTGATGTGTGGTTGGCAAAAGCCGATGTTGAGATTGAAAATTTACAAATTCAACCAAGAGAAGTGGAGGAAGTTCGCTGGTTTTCGTTGCCGGAATTGCACGATTTTATTCGTCTTGGTAAAGTTTCTCCGCATATTCTTTTTGCCCTGTCGAAATTTTAAAAAGGCAGGTATTTGTTGATGTCAATTTTGCTTCGATATTAAAACTCAGAACGAAAATTGTTTTTATATAGCAAAAGCTCTGTTTTAATTAAAACAGAGCTTTCTTTTTAATAATCCATTGAAGGCTATATCCTAAAATGATACCGATTACCCATACTATCATATTGAGCCATATCATCTCATTTTTTGAAGATAAAGCAATCATAATCAGTGGAAATACAAACACTCCGAGACCGGTGTGGTCATTTTTTCTGAGTTTGTAGATTACTATTCCTGCGACAAAAGCGACAAGGAACATTATTCCTTTTAGGCATAACCAATCTGTTGTTAAGTTCATAATTTCTATGATTTTATATTACAATTCAAAATTAGCATAAATTTTTATTTTGTCAAATTTTTAACGATAAAATTAATTGATTGTTTAATAATTTGTGATATCTTGCCTGCAAATAACAGGGCTTTGCCCATTTTTTTATTTTTTCGTAATGAGGTGGAATATGGATACGCAGAATTTGGCAGAAGCTGCTCAACAAATGTCTATGTGGGATATGGTGTGGAGTTCGGATACCGTTACCAAAGTCGTGATGATTGGATTAATTGCCGCCTCGGTTTGGTCCTGGGCAATAATCATTGAAAAAATCGGAACTTTGCGTCAAGTTAAGCGTTTGTCCCGCAGTTTCGAATCTAAATTTTGGTCGGGAGGCTCGCTCGACAGACTCTATGACAGCATCGGTAACCGTCCCGAAGATCCTATGTCGGCAATGTTTGTTGCCGCAATGCGTGAGTGGAAACGGACAAATATTTTAAAATCTAAAACGGATAGAGGTTTGCGTGGTGTGTCTTTACAGCAACGTATTGAAAAAGCCATGACCGTTTCTATGGATAAAGAGCTTGATGCACTTGATACCCGTATGGGGTTTTTGGCTTCAACCGGCTCAGTTGCTCCGTTGGTCGGACTGTTCGGTACGGTTTGGGGAATCATTAACAGTTTTAATGCAATTGCCGTAACGCAAAGCAATTCTTTGTCAGCTATAGCCCCCGGTATTGCCGAAGCCCTATTTACAACCGCCTTTGGTTTAATCGCAGCTATTCCCGCCGTGGTCGCTTATAATAAAATTTCTTCGGATATTGATAGTTATGCCAATCGTTTGGAAAATTTTATGGCGGAATTTTCCAGCATTCTGTCACGCGAAATCGATGATACGGCAATTAAAGCTGATATGGCAGGTGAATAATGGTTTATTTTGTTTCTTCCGAAAAATGTAATAGGCGGCGTCCAAAACGTCGTAATGCCGAAATCAATATCACCAATCTGATGGATGTTATGATGGTGCTTTTGGTGGTGTTTATGGTGGCTGCTCCGCTCATGACTTCGGGAATTGCTCTCAATTTGCCTAAAGTCGGCGGGCAAAATTTGACAGGGAAAGAAACTTCTCTGAATATCAGTGTTGACAGTAACGGAGCCTATTATATCGGTAAAGAAGAAATTGCCGCCGATAAAATCGTGGCTAAAGTCATTGCTGTCAGAAATGCAAATCCTGATATAAGTGTGGTCATTTCGGGAGATACAGATGCTCAATATGGTAGTGTTATCGGTCTGATGGCTATGCTTAAAAATGCCGGATTTGAAAGAGTAGGGTTAAAAACAGAACCTAGTCCAAACCAAATAATCGGGAAAAAATAACATTGATGAAATCGGCTCTTTATAAATCTTTGGCTTTGCACGCGGTCGTCTTTTTGCTTTTTGCAATAGATTTGCCGCTGTTTTGGCATGAGGATATGACATTGAGCCAACCACCGATTATTGTCGATTTGGAGCAAGTAAAAATTTCAGAAATTACTAATTTGCCTTCTAAGGCAAAGTTTGCCGATGAAGATAAAACTCCGGCAAAAGTTAAAAAAGTAGTTCCCGTTCCTGAAAATAAACCTCAACCTAGACCGGCGCCAAAACCTGAGGTTAAACCAGAACCGATAAAAGAACCGACAATGATTGAGGACACATCAAAATCTGAGCCAGAAGAAGCTCCACTGCCGCCTAAAAAAGATTTTATGGTTCCTCCTCAACCGTCAAAACCAAAGTTGCCTGAGAAAAAGCCGGAACCTAAAAAAGAAACGCCGGTTAAACCAGCTCCAAAACCTGAAACTAAAAAAACAGCGCCGGAGAAAAAACCGGAAAAAGCTAAACCGGAAATAAGTGCTTTGAAAAATTTGATGGATTCTGTGAAATCTCTAGAAAAAGATTTGGCAAATTCAGAAACCGAAGCAACCATCAAAAAAGGTACGGAAGTCGCTAATATGGGTGTGGAAGGCGGTTCGGGAGGGTCTTATTTTAGTGAACTTTCTATCTCCGAAACCGATGCCATTGCCGCAAGACTCCGTCAATGTTGGAATCTTGATCCCGGGGCAATGGGAATTGAGGGAATGATTATTGAAATAAGAGCTTATCTTAACCGTGATGGTTCTGTTCAAAAAGTTGATATTTTAGATAGTGCTCGTTATCACAATGACGCCTTTTTCCGTTCTGTTGCCGATAGCGCCAAACGTGCCGTCTATATCTGTGCTCCGTATAACATCTTGTCGCAAAAACATGCGGATAAGTATGATATGTGGAAAACAATGTTCTTGCGTTTTGACCCGATTAGTCATACAGTACGCTAGAAAAGGATATGATTATGGCAGATATTAAAACAATTCCGTTGAATTTATTGCTGCGGGACAGTGTTTTTTATATGTGGCAAAATAAACTCCATATGAGTTGTTTTGCAATTGTGCATGCGTTGCTGATGTATATTGGGTTTGACGCTATTGACGGTTGGCATGATGCTTTTTTCTTGCCTTGGCTTTTAGTCTATTATTTGTTTTGGTGCTTTTTCTTTCGTTTTTATTTCGGACGTCGCCCATATTTGTTGACATCTAAGTTATTTGATACTTTTGTGCCTTCTACAAAAATGTTGGCTTTGACTTTATTGGCTATTACAATACTTTTGGCTTTACCTCTAATTCCACCCTTTTTGGGTATAGGAACGACTTGGGCCATGAAGTATAGTTTCTATCTGCAGCACTATATGGAAGATTCAAAAGTGGTAGATACAATTACCATATGTATTATCTTGCTTATTTCTCCGTTTGTCTTTTATCGGCCGATGATGGCTTGGATAGGTTCACTGTTGGGAAGAAGCGGTTCGTTTAAAACTGCATTTTGTCGAACAAAAGGCAATTATTGGCAGATGATGTTTATAACCATAGTTTTTGAAGTTTTGTTGGCTTTATTGGCTCAGGCTGACGAATATTGTCATATGTATAATATTTTTACTATTGTTTTTGGAACACCGGTTATTTTACTTTTTAATGTATTGTTAGCAAAAACATATGATTATTTCTTTAGGGAGATAGAAGGATGAAACATAAAATTTTTCTTTTTTTATTTATAGGAATCGGGGTGTTCGATCTTGCCTATTTGACTTTGGTTGCCGATAGTTTTTATCAAGAATATTTAGCAGATACCTTTGTCTATTGGGGGTATCCGCAGTGGGGATGGCTGTATGCCGATCATAAGGTATATTTAATATTTAATGTTATTTATCTGTCGTCAATGTTGTTATGCATGATTGGAGCAAGCTGGTTGTGGTTTAAAAAATATACCAAATCGGCTTTTATCTTCTCTATTTTGCCATTGCTTTCGGCTGCCGTTTTTTCATATATGCCGACATATAATCGAAATCAATTGTTCGAAAAATACGGCGAAAGCGAAAATGGAGATGAAAGTCGTATTCCAGAGGGAAAATGGTGGGCATCGGCTGATCAAATGCAAAAATATTATGATTCATCCGCATGGGAAAGACTGAAAGGATATTTTGGTCGCGGGGAATGGCCCGGAGGTTATGCTATGTGGGGAGATTACAGAGTATGGCTCTTACCGGATTTGGCTACGGATACAAAAGGAAGACGTGGCTTTGTTATCCACGGTGGTACATATCATAGTTCACCTTGGGGAATTGATTTAGGAGATAATGTTATTGATTTGGCAATTTATCTCAGAAGTGCTAAAGGTGCAATTCCTTTAATGATTGATTATAACAAAGATATTGCAGCAGAAATCAAAAAATAATTTTATCAGTTGTTCTATAATGATGCTCCATGTCGATAGACATGGTCAGACCACGAGGCTTTAAGCCGTTTGATAACCTCCGGTTTGTACCGGAGGTTATCTTTAAAATGAATTAAGATCAAAATATGTAGTTACCAAAAGACATCCGTATGCTTTAAGTCTGGTTTGACAATGCAGATCTATTTGAAGCAAGGAGTTTATGCCTTGAACTTAAGATTTATTTTGGGGTCAAGACTTATAATTCTATAAAAATCAGCGGTAAATTTTCGTTACGGCAATAACTTTTCCATAGGTTGATATTTTGGTTGGTTTTGTAATATTTATGGGGGGATACAGAGGGTTATCCGAAAGAAGTGTTGCCGTTTGATTAAAGCTGTCTATTTGTAATCTTTTTATAAAAAGCTCTTGGTTGATAGCAAAAAGATACAGTCCGTCACCGGCGGCAAATTTAATAGAAGTATCGACCCAAATTAAATCGTTGTCATTAATGGTAGGCATCATTGAGTCGCCGTGTGCGGTTAAAATTTTGATATTGTCTGGGTAACTAAGGGTAATTTTCTTTAGGATAGATTCTGTAATAAGTTGCTGTCCGATTTTGTGAAAAGTAATATTTGATGAGTTTTCGACAGGTGTAACAATATCTATCGGTTCTAAGTTTCCGTTTTCTTTTTGTTGAGGTTGTCTGCCGTCAAGAGAAGGTATTTCTTTTGAGAGACCGGAATTATATTTTGTAAATTCTTCCAAATCGAGATTAAAAAATTTTGCGGCAGGAAATACTTTGTTAACGGGAAAATCTCTTTTGCCGCCGAGTAATTCCGATATTCTTGTTTTTTGCCATTTAAGAGCTTCAGCCACATCTCCTTGAGAGATATTATTTTTTTGCATATATTCTCTAAGCCATGTCCATTTATTATTCATACCAAACTCCTTTTTTACATATTATGTAGAAAAAAACATTTTGTAAATTACATTTAGAGTATTGACATAAAATACACAATATGTATATCCTCTGTACAGAGGAGGTCAAAATGCCAAAATATGTTACTAAAAAAGATTGTCTCAAACATGGTTTTATTAAAACAAAAAGCGGAATATGCAAGATAACGCTTTTAGAAAGGTACTATCTCAAGGGTTGGCTTGAGTATGGCAACGAAAAATATTCGGCACAAGATAGGTTTAAGGCTGCCGAGGCATTGCAACAAGATTATGAAATGTCGCGATTTATGTTGATTTCTGCTTCGGGAGCGAGGCAAAAGATAGATTGCAATATGGCCAACGGCATTGAAGAATTAGAATTTATTTGTGAAGCCCGAAATCGATATTTTGAAGCAATTAAGCAGATACCGGATGAATTTTTATCTGTCATTCATAAAATATGTTTAGAGGGTGTTGAGCCGGAGCTGCCGAATGGATTATCGGACAGACGCAAGTTAGAATTGAGTTTTTCATACAAGAGGGATTTGTGTCGCGGGTTGGATCGGCTTGTACAGCATTATATGTTAAAATGAATATATATTAAATTATGTAAAAAAACTGTTATTATTTGTAATAAAAGTATTCTAAAAATAAAGGTTGTGTATTAATGTATTTGTAGTCAGACTGTTTAATATAGGGGAATATAAAGATGAATATTAAAAAATATCAATATGTTAACAAGTATAATCAACTGCAAAATCCAAATGAGTTGCATCAGGAATTTCACAAATTAATTTCCTCAATAGATGTTTCTGCTCTAACAACACGTTCTGCAATAAAGACATATAATTTATTATGCGGGATAGAGGCCTTGCTTTGCCGATATGAAACAATAAGCAAAGAGACATTATTGATTCTTGGTGTTTCAGACAATTTGGAGCAAAGTGTGGAATATTTAAATAAATTGCATAAACATGCAATGCATCAAGACATATATAATCCAAAAATGATTATTGCTGAATGAGTGTAATGTGTTGTTTTTTATTGAAAAAAATAAATTTATAAAAAGTTATCCACAATCTTGCATAGAAAATATTGATTTTTACGACGTTTTGTGATATAGATTTTTTCCATAATGGATGAATTGGCTTTAAGGACAGTTCATCCTTTTTTTATGTGGTAATTTTTACAATGAAAAAGCATCGTTTTTTATTAAACGGTGCTTTTTTTGTTGCAAAATAACAAAAGTTAATATCGGCGGAGAAAATGCTAAAAAAATTGAAAACAGATGAATATAAAAGCGAATATGCTCAAAAATTGGTCGCGTGGTTTAAAAATGCACCGCTTTATCATTTGGAAACCAAAAGTATCCTTAATAAAAAAAATGATAAATGTGAACAAATATCAGAAAAAATTCCAGCGCCTTGTCCGACTTTTGTTCGCTTTGCCGATGAAATAAATGTCTCTATCGGTTCTCTGGATAAGTGGCGTGCCAAATATCCGGAATTTGCCGAGGCTTATATTAAGGCTCTTCTTTATCAGGAAGAATGGTTGATGAATGCCGCAGGATTGGGATTTTACAATTCTTCGATGTCAATCACCGCTCTTAAGGCCTTTCACGGTTGGGTGGATAAAGGGGATGTCAAAAATAGAAATGATGAAGAGCTTAAGCAAGTATTGGTTCGATTTGTCAAAGAAAGCGAGCTTAAAAATAAGTGTGAGGAAAGTAATGAAAAAAATAACAGCTAAAATACCTGAAGTTTTTGCGCCGCTGATGCTCAAAAAATATCGAATTAAATTTTGCTACGGCGGTCGTGCCGGCGGAAAGTCTTATGCCTTTGCCGACAGTTTGCTGATACTCGGTCGAAAGCAAAAGTTGCTTATTGCCTGTTTACGCGAAATTCAGGACAGTATTAAAGATTCCGTTCACAAACTGCTTGCCGACAGAATAGCTTTTTATGGTCTGAACGATTATAAAGTCTATGAAGATCGAATCGACAATCTGATTACGGGAACACGTTTCATCTTTAAGGGCTTGCGCGAACAAGACAGTCAAAAGATAAAATCTTTGGAAGGTGTTGACATTGCTTGGATTGAAGAAGCTCAAACCATCAGCAAAAAAAGTTGGGAGATTTTGGAGCCGACCATTCGAAAAGACGGTTCAGAAATTTGGATTTCGATGAATCGTTTGTATGAAAATGATCCTTTATGGGTGGCGGTTGCGGCAAATCCCGATAAACGAACTTGGATAAAACGTGTCAATTATTGCGACAATCCTTTTTGTCCGCAAGAAATGATTTATTTGGCGGAAAAGTGTCGGCGTGAAAATCCGGAAAGCTATCAACATATATGGATGGGCGCACCGATGACGGAAGCGGACGAACGTTTGATTAATGCGTCGGCCGTTCGCAAGGCATTTGAATTCAAAATTGCTTCCACGACTTCGCCGTTAGTTATCGGGCTTGATATTGCGCGTTTCGGCAGTGACAAAACGACTTTTTGTTTCCGCAAAGGGCGATTATGCAGCAAGTTTTTGAGTTATCAAAAGCAAAATAATGTTGAAGTGGCCAATATTGCTACCAACATTATTCAAGAGTATCGACCTATGCGAATGTTTATGGATATCGGCGGGCAGGGAGCCGGTGTATACGATATTTTGAAAGACCGCGGATTTGGAGAAATAATCCGCGGTATTTATTTCGGCGAAAAGGCTTTGAAGGCGGATAGATATTTTAATCGTCGAGCTGAGATGTGGGATAAAATTAACCGTTGGTTGGAAGAATTACCGCCGCCCCAGCTGCCTCATAATGAAGATTTGTTTGATGAGCTTGTGAGTGTCAACAAAAAATTTGATGCCAAAGGCAGGTTACAATTAGAGGATAAAGAGGAAATTAAAAAAAAGCTCGGTCGTTCGCCGGATTTGGCCGATGCTTTGGCTCTGACTTTTGCCGAGCCGGTTTATGATTACGGCGTGCCGAAACTTTACGGAAATGGCAGAATTTCCGCCGAAGAATTGTTTAATTCGGCTAATAAAAATTCATCAACTGATTGGTAAATCAAATGTTTTTAGCAAAGGAGAAAAAATGAAAATTAAAGCAATCGGAGACCGTATTTTTGTTCGGTTGGAACCGAAGGCGGAGCAAACCGACGGCGGAATTTATGTCGTTGCCGATATCGGTGATTGTCGAAATATCGGAATTGTTGAAAGCGTCGGTTCTAAAGTATCGACGGTCAAAGAGGGGGATAAAATTTTATTTCACGTCTTTGACGAATTGGAAACACCTGAAAAAGATTTGGCGGTGATTAGGGAAAACAGCGTATTGGGAGTATATCAAGATGAGTGAGCAAACAGCAAGTGAACGCGAACAGGTTGAAACTTGGTTGCAAAAAATTGCCGAAGCCGAGAAAATTTATCAAAAATATTATGATTTGGTCAAAGAGGCCAGAGATTTTTATAAAGATGCCAAAGGAAATAAACATGGCAAATATAATATTTTTTGGTCTTCGGTCGAAACATTAAAGCCTTTTCTTTATTTTAAGCAACCGAAATTTTATGTTGAACGCAGCAATGAAAATGCAAGTAAAGCTGAAAAATTGGCATGTGAAATGCTTGAAAAAGCCTTAAAATGGGATTTGGAACAATTCGATTTTGACAGCGTTATCAAATATGCACGTAACGATTTTCTAATTTCGGGGGCAGGGATTGTTTGGGAACAATATAAGCCGGAGATTGAAACAACCGTCAATATTCTTAATCCCGACGAAGAAATCTCGGTTAAAACAGGTGAAACGGTTGAATCGGTTTATTTGGACCCAGAATATTTTTTGACGGATACCAATCGGGTCGGGGTTTGGGAAGATGTTGATTGGGTGGCTCGCAAGATTTATATGGATAAAGAAACGGCGTGGCAAGAATTCGGAAATGAAGATTTGCTTGCGCTTGAAAACGGCGGTAAGGATATTTGCGTTTATGAAATTTGGGATAAAGTCAGCCAAAGAGTTTATTGGTTGTCAAAATCCGTAACTTCAAGATTTTTGAAAGTCAGCGATAATTTGTTAAAAATAAGCGGTTTTTTCCCATGTCCAAAACCGATTTATGCAACTTTGACCAACAATAGTATTATTCCTGTTCCCGATTATTGCATGATTAAAGAAATGCTCAACGAGCTTAACGGAATTACCTCCAGAATGCGTTTGACCATGCAGGCGTTAAAAGTCAGCGGGGCTTATGATAATGCTTTTCCCGAATTGGCTGATATTTTGAGCAAAGACGTCACTTTGGTTGCGGTCAGTGATTTTGCAAAATTGCGTGAAAACGGCGGTATCGGCGGAGTGGTCGATTTTGCACCGATTGAGCAATATGTGACGGCTTTGGAACAATTGGCAAAACGTCGACAAGAAGTTATCTCCAGTATTTTTGATGTTACCGGTGTCAGCGATATTATGCGTGGTTCTTCAAATGCCACCGATACCGCCACGGCCGTTACCAAAAAGACAAATTTTGGGACGTTGCGCAATCAGGATCGTCAAAATGACATGCAGCGTTTTATTCGCGATTTGCTTCGAATAAAGGCCGAAATTATTTGTGAAATGTTTGATGAAAATCGGCTGATATCTTTTTTGAGCGATGACAAAAAGCAAGACAAAGTCCTTTTGTCGGCTGCGTTGTCAATTTTGAAAACGGATAAGCTCCGCGGAATGGTTTTTACGGTTGAAACCGAAAGTGTATTTAATCGGGAAGAAGAGAGTAGCAAAGTTCAAGCAGCGGTTAAGGTGATAAATGAAATGATTACCACGGCCATGTCGGTTGTTGATGCGCAGCCTTTGCTTTTGCCGCTTTATAAATTGATGATTGCCGCGGTGGTGGATACCTTGCCGCGCGGTCGCAGTTTTGAAACGACGATGGAAAAGGTTTTTGCCGATATTGAGAATTTCTTAAACAATCAACAAAAACTTAAGCAACAGCAAGCATTACAACAATCCAAACAACAACCGCAAGCCAATCCGCAAATCGCGCTTGAAATGCAAAAGAATGCACTGAAAGCCAAAGAATTGGATATTAAGCAAAAACTCGAACAACAAAAAATCGATTTAGAAAATCGCCAGCTTGATATTGAGGCGGCCATTCAATCCAAAAAAGTGGCGGTTCAAGCTAAAGAGGCGGATAAAAAATGACGTATTTTAATAAACAGTGGACGGAAGAAATCTTGCTTCCGGACGGGACATCGGCATCTTGTCAACAAGATGTCGATAAATTTTTAAGAGCAAATAATCTTGCTATTAAGGAAGATTATTCGGACGAATTTTGCAAAAAAGTTCGTCTTGATAATGAGCGGACTTGGCGCAAAGAACTTTGGGCCGAGTTTATTCGTAATTACAAAAGGAGTATATGGTATGCAAAAAAGTGAAACCAGACGGTTCCTCGAGGAACAGTTTGCACAATATGAAAAAGCCAGACAAGCTAAAGCATCAGCCGAGCTAAAGTCTGAAATCGAAAAAGAAACGGAGCCTGCAGATGAATATTTGCAGGCTCCGAGCGTATATGACGCCGAAATCGCGGAGATATTTAAAACTCTGCCGTTGTCAATGCGCCGTTATCTTCATCAACGTGAGAAGGAATTTGAAAATTATTGTTCACGTTGCGAGGAAGAATTGCAGCTTGAGCGTTTTTTGAATGAAGAATTCAAAACCAAAGGCTGCTGTCACGGTTTTAAAACACCTAAAGATTGGATTGAAAAGCTGATTTTTGCCGAAGAAATGCTCGAGGCCTCACCCAAAGCAATGCTTTGTTACTTGGCAAAGGCTTATGGTGTGGATTTTGGCGAAAACGAAAGAGCAAATCCGCTGACTGATGTGCTTTATCGAATTGAGGCTCTTCAATCGTCTCTTGCTCAACTTCAATCTCGTTTTGAACAAAGAGAAAAAGATTTTGCTGCCGCGGCCGCTGCTGCCGAGGCTGCCAAAAAAGCCAAAGCCGCCGGTTTTTCCCCTAAGGGAAAGGCTTTGGCCGCAGAAGATTTCAAAAATATGACTACGCGTCAGATTTTGGAAAGAAAATTTGCGGAATTGGAAGACTAAACCGGAATAACAATTTATTTGAATAAGGAAAATGAAAATGGCAAATGAAACTTATAATGAAATTTTTACAACTACTTTAGAAAATCGCAGCGGTACCATGACCGATGCCGTTTCCAAAAATAACGCTCTTTTGAATAGATTGCGCGAAAAAGGACATAATCGTTATATTTATGGTGGTTCCAAAATTTTGGAAGAGTTGGAATACGGTGAAGGTGATATGAGTTGGTATTCGGGATATGATTCAATCGAATATACGCCTAAACAATTGTTCACTGCGGCCGAATACAGTCTTAAACTTTGCGCCGTTCCGGTGGCTATTTCGGGTGAAGATATGCTTAAAAACTCAGGCAAATTCCAATTGATGGATTTGTTTGAAAAACGTATTGATAACGCCGTTAAAACCATGTCAAATAAAATGGCGGAAGCTATTTACGGAGACGGAACCGATGCCAGCGGTAAGGCAATCGGCGGTTTGAAATTGTTGGTGGCCGATGCTCCCGAAACCGGTACGGTCGGCGGTATTGATCGTGCTACACCGGGTAATGAGTTTTGGCGCAATAAATCCATGACTGCCGATGCAGCTCTGACACCGGATAATATTCGCTTGGCCATGGATAAAATGTACTTATCTTTGAGCCGCGGTGTGGACAAACCGGATTTGATTATTGCCGGCAATGACATGTATTCGCTTTTTGAACAGTCTTTGACGGCTCAACAGCGTTTTACTGACTCTAAGTTGGCTGATGCCGGTTTTACCGCTTTACGTTACAAAGGCGCCGATGTTGTTTGTGACGGCGGTCAGGGTGGTAATTGTCCTGACGGTAAAATGTATTTTCTTAACACCAATTATATCTATCTGCGCAGTCACAAAGACCGCGATATGAAAGTTATCGGCGGTGAGAGAATGGCCGTTAATCAAGATGCCATCTACAAAATTGTCGGCTGGGCCGGTAATATGACTATGTCAAATGCCGCCTTGCAAGGTGTTTTGATTGATAAGAGCGAATAATAATTGTCTTAGTAAGAAAGCCTGAAATTTTTCAGGCTTTCTTCTTTTTTATCGGAGAAAAATAATGGATTTTGCCATGTTTGAAAAAGTGGCCAACAATTCCGGCAGTGAAGAGGGAATTGTGGCTCGTTTTTACGACCGTACGGTCAAAACTCAAGAAATCGGTGATAACGGTCTGCCGAAATTTAAGCAGGTCTGCTTTTGCGAAATCAGAATTAAAGATAATATTTCCGAAGTTTTCGATCAACCGGCAACCGAAGATAAAATCAAACGTTTTCCGGTGGAGTATGCCCGTTATCAATTGGCCAAAAAACAAGTGGCCGAAGGAACTCCTTTGGAGCAGTTTGCATTTTTGGACAGAGCCGAAATCGAAAGTTTGAAAATTCACGGTATTTTTACGGTCGAAACCTTGGCTCATCTTAGTTCGGACAAGGCTGTTTTGCTCGGAGTTGAAAAAGAACGACAGTTGGCAGAAAAATTTTTGTTGCAGGCCAAAGACAATCTTTCCCTTAAAAAATGGCAACAAAAAGAAGAAAAATATTTGGCAAAAATTGCTCAGTTGGAAGAAAAACTTGCCGTTTTATCTAAAGATAAAAAATCTTCTTCCGCCAAAAAAGCCAGAAAGGAGAGTAAATGAAAAATATATTACAAATTTGTCAGGATGTGGCGGCAGTTGCTTGTGTACAGGCGCCGACGACATTATTCGGTTCCGACGGTCAAAATGACAAAATATTTTTAAGTGTCGCGACTGATGCTTTGAACGGATTACTGCGATACGGTGATTGGCAGGAGCTGACTAAAGACGGCGTCTTGCTTACCTGTGAAAATCGAAGTGATTATCCGATAGCTTCTTTTTGTCCCGATTTTTATCAGCTGTTGAACAATACCGTTTATATTAAAGATGCCGCGGAAAAAGTTATCGGTGCGATTACGCCCGAACAGTGGCAACGTGATAAATATTTTCATAATGCCGACGGTGATATTAAATTTAAGATCCAAAATTCTATGTTTCGTTTCTTAACGCCGCCGCCGCCGAATATAAAAATTGTTTTTCAGTATCGTTCGGCCGTTATTGCTTATGACGGCAAAATTTTTACCGAAAAAACGGAATTAAGCGCGGATACGGATATTCCCGTTTTTGACGAATATTTGGTAAAATTGGCCATCAGATGGCGTTTGCAGGCCAGAAACGGACAGAGTTATGCCGAAGAATATGCCGAATATGAGCGTGAATGTCGTAAAAAATTAGGAGCTTCATTGGCTACCAAAGATATTTGTTTGGCAGGCGGTGATGATATAAACAAAATAAATGACGGAGTGATTGTCTATGGGAAAAATAAATGTTAACAGAAGCTCTCGTTCTTATGATTATATCTTACCGGCTCCCATCGGCGGACTGAATGCCCGTGACAGTTATGACATGATGGATGAAACCGATGCCATTGTTATGGATAACTATTATCCGTCGGAAACAAAAGTTTGTTTGCGGGGCGGTTATCGTGCCTATGCCTTGAATGATGAAAATATAAAAACAGAGACTTTGATTGAATTTCATCATGGTGACGGAGACAGGTTGTTTGCTTGCGGAAACGGAAAAATCTGGGATGTGTCTTCTTCTGTTGCCGTTAAAGAAGTTTATAGCGGCAATTTGTATAATAACTGGCAATATGCACAATTCAAAGAACGCCTGATTATTTGCAACGGCTATGATGTTCCGTTAACTTGGCTTGAAACCGAAAGCGGCATCTGGGCGTGGCAAGAGGCCGAATTTACCGGAGACGGTTTGGATAAGAAAAAATTGATAAACGTTGCCGTTTCAAAGCAACGTTTATTTTTTGTTGAAAAAAATTCCTTGGTTTGTTGGTATTCCGAAGAAGCCGGAGAAGTTCAGGGCAATTTGCTTGCTCTTGATTTTTCAACCCTTGTCAGTCGAGGTGGTTATTTGCAGGCAATTGCCTGTTGGACGCAAGACGGCGGTCAGGGAATTGATGATTTGACCTTATTTATCACTTCCGAAGGTGAAGTTTTGGTTTATAGCGGCTCTGATCCGAGCAATGCCGATGATTGGAGTTTGAGAGGAAAATATTATGTCAGCAAGCCAATCGGAAATCGCTGTGTTATTCAATATCAAGGCGATGTGGTGATGATTTCCGAAGACGGATATATTCCTTTATCTCAAGTTATGCCGTTGGCTCAAAGCGGGGCTCAGGCAAAGGCTTATAGTGATAAAATTCGCGGCTTGGTGCTTGAACGTGTCAAAGATAACAAAAAGTCATTGGGATGGCAGGGAATTATTTATCCTCGCGGTGGTTATGCTTTGTTTAATGTACCGGTCAGGCAACAATTTGAGCAACATGTCATTAATTTGAGTTCCGGAGCTTGGTGTCGATTTACCGATATTGCTTCTCTTTGTTGGGGAATGCTCGGCGGTCGACTTTATTTCGGTTCTAAGAGCGGCGTTTATCTGTTTGATGAAGGTTACTCGGATAACGGTTTGTCAATTAAGGGAAATATTCATCAGGCTTATTCAAACTTTGGTTCCAATCATTTGAAAAAAGTTCAACTGATTAATCCTCGAACGAAAAGTTCTACTAAGTTTGCTTTGGGAATTTATCTCAATACCGATTTTGATGATAAGGAGCGAACCTATCAAGAAAATATCGGTAGTAGCGGGTTAACTAAATGGGCTTCTGAAAATAACAAAACAAAATGGAGTAGCTTGAGCAATCCTATCGGTACGAAATGGGCAACGTTGAAGGGGGCTATTTACAGTCAGTGGATATGTTGTTCCGCAAGCGGTTTTAAGTTATCGGTTGTATTCAAAACCAAAACCAAAGGCAATTTGATTGAGTGGCATAATACGGGGATACGTTATGAGCAAGGAAGTGGAATTTTGTAAATTAGTTGTCGGAGATGAAAAGTTGACCGAGAAAATTTGTCGTCAACTTAAAATGGACGCCAACAATGAAAATATAGCTGTTTGTTTGGGCTTTTTGCTGGACGATAAGCTCGTCGGCGGAGTTGTTTATTCTGATTTGCAAGAAAAACAAGATGTATGGATAAGTATTTTGGCACAAGACAAGCGGTGGTGCTGTCGCCGTGTCTTAAAAAACATTTTTGATGTGGCATTTAATTTTTGGCATTGCCGACGAATCAATGCCTTGATTGATGTAGACAATTTTTTATCCCTTAAATTGGCTATCGGTGTTGGTTTCAAAATTGAGGGACTAATACGTAACTATCGAGAAGACGGAAAAGATGTCTTTATTCTCGGAATGTTACAAAATGAGTGTAAATTTTTGAGCGTAAAGGAGAAATAATATGTCAGGAAGTTTTGCTTCGGGAAGTAGTAAAACAACAACTTCAAATCCGCAGGCGTTAGCTGCGGCCAATGAGTTGAAAAATTATTTGAAAGGATTGGATACGTCGGTAGTTGATAAGACTTATCAAAATATTGCGGGTAATGCTTACAATTTGTCATCTAATCTACCAAACTATATCTATAATGTCGATGCGTCAGATGATGCGCGTCAGAGAATGGAAAATGCTGTTTATAATCAGGCAAGTACCAAACTCAATCAGCAATTTGAGCAAGATTTATCCAATCTTAATACCAAATTGCAAAATCAGGGAATTGCCGTTGGCAGTCAAGCATATAATAATGCTATGTCCAATTTGCAAAATAATCAATATGACGCTTTGACAAATGCGGCTTATGAAAGTGTGATACAGGGTCAAAATGCTTTTTCAAACAGCTTAAACGATTCAATTAATGCGGCTGATTTTACTAATTCGGCTCGCCAAAAGTCGCTTAATGAAATTTTACAAACTTTGCAAAACAGCATTAGCGGCTATGATGTATATAATAATATATTTAATGCTATGTCTCAAGCCTCCGATCAAGTCAACAAAGGGAGTTCGTCGGCGATAGGTGTTAAAGCCGATGCCAGCGATGCGGCTGCTTTGATTGCTGCTTTGTCAGATATTCGATTAAAAGAGAATATCTGTCCGGTAGGTAAACTTGATAACGGTTTGACGGTATATCGCTTTAATTATATAGGCAACCCTCAGACTCAAATTGGTTTGATTGCTCAAGAGGTTAAAGAGTTTAGACCTGAAGCCGTTATAAAAGGAGAAGATGGATATTGGCGTGTTAATTATAAATTAGCGTGTGACTAACATTAGATAATAAGAAAATTGTCAAGGGGCATATTAAAATATGTCCCTTGTTTTTTTAGGAGATATAAAATGCCATATGATTCACAAGGAAATTTTACGAGATTGCATAACTGGGAACAAGACCGAATAGATGACATTGATATTGTTACGGATCATCATGATGAAGAGGATGACAACTTTGCGGAAGGATTAAATCAATGTCTTTTGCGTACGGGTATTGCTCCGATGCAGGGGAACTTAAATTTGGGCGGTTTCAAAATTACCAGATTGGGCAAAGGAACTGATGATACGGATGCGGTTAATAAGTCACAATTAAATGAAACATCAAGTCATGTGACTTCTTCTTTAACGGCAATATTGAATAAACTTTGGAAAATCGGAGATATAAAAGCATCCGTTAAAGATGCTAATCATGATAACTGGTTTTTATGTAACGGGCAAGCTATCAGTCGTACGGAATATGCCGATTTATTTGCCTTAATCAGTACCAAGTTTGGACAAGGTGACGGAACAACAACTTTTAATTTACCGGATTATCGCGGTAAATTTTTACGTGGCTTGGGAGGAGATTCTGCCGGAAATATTCAAACAACTCAAGCAGAAGGATTGCCTAATATTACGGGGCAATTATCAGGAGAACAGTTAGGAGCAAATAGTGGTTCAGGATGCTTTTCGGCAAGTGGTCAAGCTATTTTCTGGACTTCAAATAGTCCTTACTATGTCGGAAAAAATACAGTTGGTTTTGATGCTTCAAAATCCAATGCCATTTATGGTGCATCTTCTCACGTTACGCCGATTAACCAAGCTGTTAATTTCTTTATTAAAGTTAAGGAGGAAGAATAATGACCGGTTATATTTATCCAAATGCTGATTTAATAGCCGTCAGACAAGGCGACACATTTACAATCAGATTACAGCTTAAAAAAGGATGCGAAGATATTGATTTGTCCAAAGCAAAAATCAATATGCAGGTTCGAAAAATTGATGATAACCAGTTGATGTTTGATTTGCAGGCTGCAGATATAGATATAAAAAAAGGTAAGGTTGCTTTATTGCTGACGCCTGAGCAAACGGATATTGATGTCGGTGATTATAAAACCGATATTCAACTTACTTTTGATGATGGAACAGTCCATACTATTTTTCCGGCCGATATAAATAAAATAGCTATTTTCAGAATAACGGAGCAGGTCACTCATGAGTAATATTGTTCAGATAAATATGGCAGAAAGTCAAACTCTTAATGTATATTGGCAAGATGCCGTCGATTTAGAACTCGATTTGCATTTGATGTATGTCAAATCAGGTCAGCAAGAAATACAAGATTATGTTAATAATGTTTCAAAAAAAGAAGTTGACAGTTATGTTAAAACACATGCAGAACCGATTATGGCCGAAGTTGCTATGCAAATAGCTAAGCCTGAAATTGACGAATATGTAAATAATCAAAAAACAGAATTACAAACAATCGTCAATCAAACTCAGGCCTATGCCATTTCTGCCGCAGGGAGTGCGGAAAACGCTTTGGCAAGTGAAAATAATTCTTTACAAGCGGCAAATAATACTGAGCAGTTTATGCAGAATGCATCTGAAAATGCCAAACTGGCTCAAAGTTGGGCAATCGGTGAAATTGAAGATTGTACGTCCGGAAGTTCTAAGTATTGGGCAGAGCTTTCACAAAAGGCATATATTGCGGGTGCGTTAATGGCTTTTGCAGGGGATACGCCGCCAGATGGATGGTTGGTTTGTGATGGTTCGGAAATCAATCGTGAAGATTACACGGATTTATTTGCGGTAATTGGTACCAAATACGGTTCGGGAAATGGTTCAACTACATTTAATGTTCCCAATTATGTAAATCGTACCTTTTGGGGAGGAACGGCTTCGGGAACTATTTTAACTGCTGGGTTGCCGAATATAACAGGTAAAATTGATGTCGGTTCAGGTTCGGGGGCAGTGCAGTTTGGTGTGCTCAGAAGTTCGACAGGCTGTTTTTCTTTAGATAATACAGTAAGCTGCATTTATGAAGACGGACAGGATGCTTCTCCTATATATAGAGGGCTGAATTTTAATGCTGCTTCCTCAAGTTCTGTTTATGGTGCATCGTCAACGGTTCAGCCGCCGGCAATTAAAACATTGTTTTGCATTAAGTACTAAGGAGATTTTTAATGAAAGTTTACTTTTTTGATGAAAAAACAAAAGAATTTTTAGCTGAGCGAGAAGCTAATAAAGACATTATGGCAAGTCAAAGACAAGGTCAAGATGTTTGGCTGTTGCCTGCAAATGCAACTTTTACCAAACCTTTGGAAGCAAAAGACGGATTTTGCGTCGTTTATACAGAAGATGAGTGGCAATATGTTGAAGATTATAGGCAGCACAAGGCAGTTAATGGTCATGGAATTTTTTTAATTGATTATATCGGAAAAATTAAAGTGGGAGATATTCTTATTTCAGATGAACAAGAAAAATTAATCAAAAACGGCGATTTGGCTTATAACAATGGTCAATTAAACGAAAAAAGTCAGGAGAGAAAACAGTTTGATAAGCGTCTTGAGCGTAACAGTTTACTAAAATCAACTGATAAATACATGCTTTCGGATTATCCGATTACGGAAGAAGAACGAGAGTTGTATCGCCGATATCGGCAATATTTGCGAGATTTTCCCAAAAGTGATGGTTTTGAGTATTCCGAAATAAAAACTTTTGTTAGTTGGAAAGGGGCATGAAGCCCCTTTTTTTGTGGAGGAGATTATGGATTGGGGATTGTTGAGCGGAGTTTCTGCCTTATTGGGCGTTTTGTTTAATTTTATTCGAATAGGAGAATGGAAAGCAAGGCAGGAAACACGTTTGGATGGGTTGGAAAAACGTCAGGATAGCTATGATGGTCGAGTTGAAGGTTTGATTTTGTTGATAAACAAGCAAAATGAAATTTTAACCGAACTGAAAGTTAAACTGGATTTGATGTTGTCAGATAAAAATCGAAGGAAGCGGAAAGATGAATAATCGAGATATTGAAATTTTGGCAAAAACTATATACGGCGAGGCAAGAGGTGAGGGTGAAGAAGGAATGGAAGCGGTGGCTTGCGTCGTTATGAATCGCTATCGGGCAAAGAAGTGGTTTACAGGTTATCGAATTGAGTTTGGTATAAAAATTCCATCAGTTGCGGAAACTTGTCTCAAACCAAAACAATTTTCTTGTTGGAATAAAAATGACGTCAATTATGAGTTATTGCAAAATTTGAATGAGCAAAATGAATTATATTTGTCTTGTTTGCAACTTGCGGCTAAAGCCATATCCGGTAATTTAGAAGATTTTACAAACAATGCCACGTTTTATCATAACCGAAGCGTGTCTCCGTCTTGGGCGAAGCATAAAAGTCCTTGTTATGAGGTAGGAGATCATTTGTTTTATAACGATGTAAGCTGAGGATAAAATGGAAAACAATCATCATGAATGTCGATATCGATTTTGGCGTTGGTTGATAGAATTAGCGCTTAAACATTGGCAAATATATTGGTTACTTTGGGGAATCTTGGTCGTTATTGCCATTTGTGCCTGGAGATTTGGTTTGAGTGGTTTAATTTGATATGGAGAAAAAAATGTTGTGTTTAAAACTTTTGTGTATTGCCGTGGGCGGATTTTTGAACAGAATTCGCGGCGGATTATTTGATTTTAGCGGAAATAAGTTGTTATTTCCGCTTTTTTTATCTTTGTTCGGCGGAAATTTTGAAGTTATGGTTTGCGCCTTTTTCGCCGCTTATGTCGGACAACAATTTGGTTGGGGAACTTATATCGGTGCACTTTACGGTGCAGCTCCGACACAGGCAGAAGTTTCTGAAATAGATGAAATTGTTAATGCCGTTAAAATAACGTTGGGTAAAAAAATCTTTTATTTGAGAGATTATCCTTGTTTATGGGGATTTGCGGCTTTAGCTTTACGCGGATTGTTGTGGAGCTTTTTAATCGGTTTGGCTTTGCATGATGTTATACTGATGTTTGCCGGCTTATTGATGCCGTTATGCTATTCGTTTAGTTATTTTATAGATAAATTTTTGTTAAAGCTGGGCGGTAAAGCAGCGTGGAATTTTGGTGAATGGTTGTGGGGCGGTCTTTTGACTGCATTTGTATTGTGGTAAATAAGTTGGTATGTTGGGCGGCAACCTTATTCGTCGTTGCCGCTCTTTGTTTTGCGTTTTACCAAGTAGGCCAAACGGTGGGTGAGGGTAAGGCAAAAATTCAGGTGATAGAAAAAGAAGTGGAGGTTATTCGCTATGTCGAAAAGAAAAAGGCAGATATTTATTCTCAGCCCAATGCTACTCGCGATGATTTGCTTGAGCTCATGCGCGGCAACAAATTATAATTATTGTGCAAAATACCCGATTGCCGGTGAAAAAGTAGAAAAAGAACTTAAAAATCTTCCCTATCAGGGGTACGAAAATTTTTGGGAGTGGTTGGCTCGAATAAATAAATTGCGCCAAGAATTAGAAAATTGTTATGAGTAAGTGCATAAACTGCTTGGCAAAACGGGGAAAATTGAATATAGTGCAAATGGGTTAATTTTATATGTTAAAAAATGTTTGCAAAATTAAAAGAAAAATTTAATTCATTCAGTGTTATCAGAAATTATAAAAAAATATTTCCATATGTGCGTCCTTATTGGGTACGTGCTTTGCTGTCGATTTTAATAACTATCCCCATAGGAAGTATGGATGCCGTTATCGCATGGTCATTAAAGCCTTATATGGATGTGGTTATGCTTGAAAAAAGTGCGTCGGCAACTAACTACATTCCTATTTTAATTATTGTCTTTAGTTGTATGCAAAGTTTTCTGAATTATGCCGCAACTTATCTCAATACCTGGGTAGGGCGTAAAATAGCCAATGATGTTAAAATGGATTTATTTGATAAGTTAATGGCTTGTGAAGCCGCTTTCTTTGATAAAACAACTTCGGGACAAGTCCTTTTTGCCTATAATAATGATGTTGATTTGGCATGTAACGGTTTGTTGTCAAATTTGAAACTTTTTACAACCCGTGTTTTTTCATCAGTATCTTTGGTCTTTGTTTTGTTCTACAATTCTTGGCAATTAGCTCTCATTGCCGTTGCGGTTTTGTTTGGTGCTCTTTATCCGTTAACAACGGTTCGGCGTCGGATTAAGTCCGTTATGGATAAAACTATTTTTTCCGGCGCGGCGGTCATGAGCCATTACAATGAAACATATAACGGAAACAGAATTATTGCTTCGTATAATCTGTATGATTATCAACGTAAGCGTTTTCGCGATACATTGCGTTCGGTGTTCAAACTCGGAATAAAAATGATACAAAGAACGGGGATGATGTCGCCCTTGATGCATTTTATTGTATCATTGGGTATTGCCGCGGTAATTTGGATGGGAAGTTATTTGATTGTCAACCAACAAATTACGGCAGGAAATTTCGTTTCTTTTATAAGTGCCTTGATTATGCTTTATAATCCAATTAAATCTATCGGAAATAACTATAACAATGTTCAAATGGCATTTATGGCAATGGAACGTGTCTTTGATAAGTTGGAACGTATTCCGGCAATTAGAGATAAACCTAATGCAGAAATTTTGAAAAATGTAAAAAATTGTATAGAATATAAAGATGTTTCGTTTGAATATAATCCTCATCATCCCGTTTTGAAACATATCAATCTGAAAATTAATGTCGGAGAAACAATTGCTTTTGTCGGTAACTCCGGCGGCGGCAAAACAACTTTGGTCAATTTGTTGCCGCGTTTTTATGATGTTAAAAGCGGACAAATTATGATTGACGGACGTGACATTCGTGATTTTACCCTCAATTCGTTGCGTGATAACATTGCTATTGTTTTTCAAGATAACTTTTTATTTGCCGGTACCATCAGAGAAAATATTTTGCTCGGTAATGAAAATGCCGGTGAAAACGAGGTTAAAGCAGCAGTTAGAAATGCCTGCTTGGAAGAATTTATCTCTACCTTGGACAAGGGGTTGGAAACGGAAATCGGCGAACGCGGCGTTTTGCTTTCGGGGGGACAAAAGCAAAGAATTGCAATCGCCAGAGCTTTTTTGAAAAATGCACCGATTGTTATCTTAGACGAAGCAACTTCCGCTTTGGATAATAAATCCGAAGCTGTGGTGCAACAAGCTATCGATAATTTGATGAAAGACAGAACCGTATTTATTATTGCTCACCGTTTGTCGACCGTGCGAAATGCCGACAAAATCGTGGTGGTTAATTACGGCGAAATTGTCGAAAGCGGAACACATGAAGAACTCTTGGCAAAAGAAAACGGTGTTTATGCATCTTTGTACAGAAGTCAATTGAAGTAGGTGATAAGAATGAAAAAAGAATTATTGGCACCGGCAGGAGATATGGAAGCCGGATATGCGGCGATTTTTTATGGTGCCGATGCCGTCTATTTGGGGCTGAAGCATTTTTCGGCAAGAGCAACGGCAACTAATTTTGATGAAAGTGAATTAAACGAGTTTGTCGGCTTTGCACATAGCAAAGGTAAAAAAGTTTATGCCGCTATTAATACGTTAGTTGAAGAAGATGAACTTTCTGAACTGATAAATAGTTTGGATATATGTTCTCGTTGTCATGTCGATGCCGTTATTTTGCAAGATATTGGGGTAGCGCGCATTATAAAACAAAAATATCCCGAGTTGGAATTGCACGCCAGCACCCAAATGGCCGTTCATAATAAGCAAGGAGCTTTAGCTTTGCAAAAACTCGGATTTTCGCGTGTGGTCTTGGCACGAGAATTGAGTTTGGCAGAAATTAAGGACATTGCCTCTATTCCGGGGCTTGAAACCGAGGCTTTTATTCATGGGGCTTTGTGCTATTCCTACAGCGGATTATGTCTTTTTTCGTCTTTAGAATGCGGCAGGAGTGCAAATCGCGGAAAATGTCTTTATCCCTGTCGTTCCGAATTTGAGGGCGAAAGCGGAAAAAAACACTATTTTTCAATGAAAGATATGGCTTTGAAAGAAGATATCTTAAAAATGCCCGTAACTTCGCTGAAAATAGAAGGAAGAAAGAAAAACGCTCTCTATGTGGCTGCGGTTACCGATTATTATCGGCGGATTTTGGACGGTAAAGGCGCAGACAGCATTCGTGAAGAAAATATTAAACAGATTTTTTCTCGTCCATGGTCGGAATTTCATTTGCACGGCAAAGACAAATCCGTGGTTGACAGAGATTTTGTCGGTCACAGAGGTTTGCCTATCGGTAAAATAGAGCAAGTCTTTACCGGAAAAATTACATTGCATCTTAAGCACGATATTGCCCGTCACGACGGTATCCAAATAGATGTTGCCGGAGATGAAAAACCGTTTGGTTTTTCGTTGCAGGGAATGACGGTTAAAAAGAAAAATGTATTTGAAGCCAAAGCCGGAGAAGAAGTCGTTATAATGCTGCCGCCGAAAGCACCGCGTTTGGAAAAAGGCATGACAGTTTATTTAGCGTCTTCGAGCAAAGTCAAAGGTTCTTATGATTACCAGCGTCCGAAGCAAGGGGAATTTTACCAAAGATTGCCGCTGAAAGTTAAAGTGACGGTAGAAGAAAATAAAATTTCGGCTGAAGCCGGCGGTGTATCGGCAACTGTTGCCGGTGAATTTTCTAAGGCAAATGACGTTGCAAAAATAAATGAGGCCATAAAAACAGCCTTTGCCAAGACCGGTGATACGGTTTTTGAATTAGCGGATATTGAAATTGAAAATAAGCAGGGGCTTTTTGTGCCGATGTCTGTACTCAATGGTTTGCGCCGCGATTTATATTCTCAAATCAATCCCGTGCATAATGCAGGGGATTTGCCGCAGACGGGAGAACCTTATGTCGTAAAAAAACAGATTTGGGCAATCAGAACCGATGATTTGACTTGCCTGCAAAATATAAATCTTGAGGAAGTTGACGAAATTGTTTATTTGCTTTCGCCCGAAGCTGATTTGGAAAAATTAAGAGATTTTCCTAAAAATAAAATTCGTTTGGCTTTGCCGACCTTAGAACGCGTTCCGCTCAAATATGCCGAGCTCGTGCGTAAATTGTTGTCCGGTGGCTACAAAAAATGGGAAATCGGCAATTGGTGGGGATTGGAAATGTTGCCTGAGCACGGACTCGATTTAAGTTTTGACGGCAGTATATATATGCTTAATACCCAAGCTATTCAGGCAGCCAAAGAAATGGGAGCAAACAGAGTAACGCTTTCGGTGGAAGATTGTTTGACAAATATGCTGACCTTAGCTGATATGTCATCGCTTCCGTTATGTTTGCCTGTTTACCAAGATACGCCTTTGTTTACAAGTGCGGTTTGCATCAGAGCCAATGCTTGCAAAGATTGTCCCAAAGGTGAAAAATGGTTGAAACTTCGTCACGAAGGTAAAGAGTATTTGGCATTGTCCAAAAACTGTCAAACGATGTTGTTTGCCGGAAAACCGCTGTGTTTTGCCCGTGAAGCCAAAGATGTTAAAGCCGCTTGTTATCGCGTGGATTTTGTTTATCGACACTATACGCCGACTTTGGTTGCAGAAATTTGGCAAAAAGTTCGTCGTTTTGAAGATGTGGAAAATTGTTCTAAAGCAAATCTTATATCAGGCGGCAATTTTTAATTTGGTGCTTGTCCGGCTAAAAAGATTTTTTTAAAATCCTGAAAGTTAATCTAGCGTTTGGAAAAAACTTTGTTTGGGACTTGCATATCAGAGAATATTAGTTCTTTTTCCCCATATGCTTAACTGCAAATCCATGCCGACATTTTCAAAAGGCGTTATCAGAGGTGAGTTTTGTCCTTTTGAAAGTCCTTCAATATAGTACCGAAATCCGTTTTGATTAAGAATATTGAGTATAATATCTAAAGTTTGAGGACGACCGTTTATAGAATGGTACTCAATAAATATATTTTTTACTATTTTTAGACTATCGGCGCAATCTTTGAGAACTTCGGTTTCTGCGCCCTCAATATCTATTTTCAAAAAGTCTATTTGCTTGTATTTTAACAAAATGTCTTTTAACCGAATGGTTGTTACAAAACATTCTTTATTGAACGGATTAATCAAACTTCCTCCGTCGGCTCCCTGGCAAAAAAAGCGCATTTGTCCGTTTTGGTACCAAACAGCTTGATTATACAATTCTAAATTTTGAAATCGTTCTGTATTATGATTAAGATATGCAAAAATTTCCGGATCTGCTTCAAACCCGATGACATGAGCTTGAGGGTATAAAATTTTAAAATAAGCAATACTGACACCGACATTACTACCGCAATCAATAATGGTCGGATGAGGTATCGGGCAGTCAAAAGCATAAACTTCATCTATGAAAATTTCTTGCAGTTGAGCGCAGAAACTGGCAATATCCGGAATTATCCAATCAAATCCGTTAAAATGAATAGTATCTTTGACAAAGCGTGGTTTGTCTTTTGCTAATGCCTTAATCGTTAGAATTTCTGTTTTATAAGCGTTCATATTTGTTTTCCTTATCTATTTTTACCGATAAGAATTTTTTTGAGAGAGAAATCAGTATCAAAATAATTGTTGATATAAATATGCCCAATATGAAAGTTGTGAATATTTTGATTTTTCGTTTTAGAAATTTTTCTCCGCTTATTTTAAGAGCTGTTCTAAAAACAATATAGCCATGGGGTTTATCAGAATGATATGTAAAGCCGTTGTTTTGCGGTTTATATGTGCAGTCGGCGGTAAATACATTTTGGTAGTTAACCGTTTTTATGATTGTTCCGTTGACAAAAAGGTTAGAAATGACAGCGTCCTTGATATTTACCATCGACAGTCTCAGCATATAAATTTGATTGGTATTAATTGCTGCCGTGACTTTTTTTTGATGTGGAGATAAGGGAATAGATAAAGTATATTTTTCTGAAAAAGGTGTTTCTTTATCAGGTGTATAATAGATTTTAATATAAGGTTGTGCTTGGTTGGCTGTATAGTCAATATTAAAATTTATATTTACATATTTAATATTATTGTTGTTGAAATATGCATAAGTCATTGCAAGAGCGATAAAAATACCGATTACAAAAACGTTTGCTCTGTTTTTGATGTATAATAAAATCTTTTGGATAATATCATTAATATTTTCAATTTTATTTTTGGCATGTTTATATAACGGTTCTTCTATGAGTTTATAAGCCAAAACAGCAATAATTAGTGTAAAAATAAGATAGATGACATATCGAGTGCTTGCTGAATATGAATTTAAAATTTTGTATTTTTGAAAAGCATGAACAAGCAACTGGTGTACCATAAACACGGCATAGCTGATTTTTCCTAAAAATAATGCGGTTTTTTGAGGAATTATATTTTCTTTATATGTACATAAAAAGATGCCGACGCCAATTAAAACACACTTATAATATTGATAGATATAACGATTGAGGGCGGCGGATTCCAAAAAACCAAAAATGTTTTTACCTGCCAGTAGTATCAATATGCCCCCAAGTATGATTTTGGTATTTGATTTTAAATTTGTAAACGATTTGTATCTTTTGTATAAATAACCAATCAGAGCTCCAAAGAAAAATTGAAATGTTCGTGTCAGCGGAAAAATTTGAATGATGCCTATGATATCCGGCTGGTTAGGGGTCGTATTTGCATAAAGAGGTAAATTTCCGTTGAAAGCAATGATGTATAAGCATAAGTTAATAACAGCAAAACCTATAAAGGCTTTAAAAATATTTTTATAATATACAGCATAGCATATGTAGAAAAATAGTTCTACCGATACGCACCATGAGACGTCATTAAGTGAAAAATAATATTCCGATTTCAGAAAAAAAGTTTGTATCAGAAACAAGTTTGCTAAAATCGGTCGCCAGCCCAAATTGCTGTCAAAAAATAGCCATGCCGTAAGTGCAGTCAATATATACAGCGGATAGAGTTTACATAACCGTTTTATAATGAATTCGGATTTACTTTTAATCGTTGGATAAAGACAGTACATTAAAAATCCTGAAAGGATAAAAAAGAAATCAACCGCCACATCTAAATTGTAATTATATTTTGTTGATAAATTATAATTAAAAAAATACGGGGTTGAATGATGCAACACAATCATTGTTGCAGCAACAAATCTTAATAAATAAAGTGGGTAATTGGAAAAAGTCATTTTATGTTTTTATACCTTTTCATCTAAGCAGCGTTTTTATTTTTAGCTAAACGATAAGTCATTTCCAGGAGTTGTTTTTGACAGAGATGTAAGTAGCTATACAGTTCCTCAGGGGATAAATAAATTTTGGTAAGAGAACATAATTTTGAATTATCTAGTATGAATTCGTCATGAATTTTTTCATGACTTCCGGCAAAAATTATATTTTCACTGCCGGCATAACCGCATAAAATATTTTTTACGGAAGTTCCAAAACCGGCAGAAAGATTATAGATTCCGGTTAATCTTTGGGTTATTACCTGAGCAATGTTTTGATGCAGAAAATTTTTTGTTATAAAATCTTTAACGGCATTTTCGTTTTGTGTGACTATCAATTTTTGATTTTGAATTATATTTTCACATATCCATCCCATAAATGTTTTATAATGACGGCGATATATCGGTTCTCCTACTATGTTAGAAACTCTTAATATGGTCAGATTATCAGTTAAAATCTCCGAGAGTTTATGCTCTGTCTTAATTTTATTTTTAGCATAAAAATCTATTCCTGTCAGTTTATCTGTTTCGCGATATATCTTTATTTCGTTGTCGGAACCGTAAACTTTGCGCGAACTGATGAAAATATATTGAGTTTTAAAAGTTTTTAGCCGTTCTGCAATTTTAACATCAATTATATCTTTAATATCCATATCAGAGGTGGAAAATTCGGGAGCGATAGAGAAATTGATGACACAATCCGCGCTTTGTAAAACATCAATATGTTTCATCCAGTCATAAAAATGTAAATAGCATATGCTTATGTCCGGCAGGTAAGAATTAAGTCCGGCAGCTAAATAACTATCGGCTCCGATGATAACTATTTTTTGCATTTTCCCTCCACAATTTTTTTCAAATTGTCAGCGCAAGTTTCAAAATCAAAATAATTCAGGTAGGCCTGACGTGCTGATTTTGAAAGAACCGGAAGATTATCTTTGTGGGTAATTATCTCAATCAGCAAATTTGCGAGTTCTCCCGAATTTTCACTAGAAAAAACAAAACCGCTTTGGGTACGTTCAATAATATCCTTTTGACCGACGTGATCGGAACATATAACGGGACAACCATACATAAGAGCATCTATGACGACTAAAGGATATGGGTCTTCTCGCGATGGACAAAGCAATATGTCAAATTCGTTATATAGTTGATAGTATTTATCTCGTTCTTTGATGGTTGGTCTAAATGAAATTTCTTTTATTTCCTCAGTTTCATTTTTGAGTGATTGAAAATATTGTGAAGAAATTTCTTCACCAATAAATGTGAAAGATGCTTGTTGCCTGATGTCTTGCGGCAGTGCTTTAATGGCTTGAACAGCGATGTCATGTCCTTTTCGCGGTTGAATGGTTGCAATTATTGCTATCTTGAGCGTTTGAGGAACTTGTTTTGCCTTAAATGTGCTGCCAACCCTGTCTTCTATGGGATATGACAGTATTTTTGTTGAAGTTGCATATTTTTCGATATAAGTTTTTGTTAACTCAGAAGGGACATAAATATCATTTGAGTTTTTTAATGTAGCTTTTAGTTGAGAATGAACTTGGTTTGGTAACAAATTATCGTGTATCCACAAAATCGAAGGAATATGTGGAGCAAAAAAACTGTAAGGCAGATAAGTTAGATAGGTATTAAATAAACAAAAATTTATGCCCATTTTTTGATATTTTTTATAAGCATATTCGTTGGTATATGCATCTGCATCAATAATGACGCTTATGCCATTTTTCAGAAATTCGTCTTTAAGTTCCCCATCTTCGGGAGAAAGTAAGATGACTTTATATTTCATTTTTTGAAAGACTTTAGCTATGCTGAGAAGCAGCATCGGAGCTCCAGTATAATTAAGAATATGCGTGACCAGCATAATTGTTTTTTTAGAGGTCTTATTAGAGTTATCGGCAAAATAAGTCATATGTTTTTCTTGAATGTCAAAAGTCATTCGTTTTTCAATTTTTCCGTATTTTTCGTAATGAAGTAATGGATTTATATTAGCGTTTTGTATATCTGCGTAAAACCGCAGATATTTTTCGGTACTGAAGTGTGATGAAGGGTTATATCCTTTTTTCCAGCCAGTTTCGAGATAGTGTTTGGCGGCATTTGCGGAAAATAGACTTTCGGGATAGTTTTTGAGGTAGTAGTCTTCATCAAAATACTTTGATGCTTCAATTATATTAATATCTTCATTTTGATAAATTTTTTTGTCTTTTTGGTATTTACGGTATAAACTTGCATAGCCGATTTTTGTGATAATGAGTTGATTGCTTTGGTGCAGAAATTTTTTAATTTTATGCATGTAAACGGCGTTTTTTTCTTTAGAATTATAACTGTTGTGTATTCTGAAAAAGGTAATTTTTTCGGGAATGTAATATAAAGGGGTATTAATCAGAATTTGTCGCCACAACCACCAGTCAAGCCATGCCGGAATGATAAAAGAATTGAAATTACAATTTTTCAAAATATCTTTTTTTATACAAACGGCCGAAAATGTTGCAATCGGATTGATGGGTAATTCAAGAATATTTAAATAATTGACGTTGCTTTTAAGCAAATTATAAATTGTTTGCATATGTTTTAAAATTTCCTGATTGACATCTTCAAATAACTCTACATTGTTGGATATAATTTTTGCTTTGGGAAAATCTGTTATGAGATGAAATATTTGTTCCAAATGATCAGACCGCCAGTAGTCGTCGCTTTCGCAAAAACAAATAAAATCACCTGTTGCTTTTGAAATTCCTAATTGAAGCGTTTTGCTTAGTCCTTTATTGTTTTTTTTAGGATGTTGATATAAGAATATGTTTTTGTATTTTTGAGCATATTTTTTGATGATTTTAACAGAATTGTCTTTTGAACCGTCGTCAACAACAATGATTTCGTAATTTTTGTATGTTTGCGCCAGTAAAGAGTTAAGCGTTTGGGTAATGTAGGAGGCATAATTATAACTGGCAACGACAATGCTGAATTTTATCGGTCTCTGAAACCAAAATAGAATTTTGCTTAGAAAAGAGGAGTGTGTTTTTTTAAGCAAAGGTAAATTAATTGACTGTTTATTGATTGTTCGTCCCTCATTTTTTCCAAATTTCTCATAGTGCAACAGAGGACATATATTATTTTTTTGTACATCCGGATAAGTTGTTAAATAAAATTTTGTATTGAATAAAGGACCGGGATTTCTGTTTTCACGCCAGCCAAAATGAAGATAGTGTTTTATGGGATTGAGATTTGCATTTTTGACATCGGGATATTGTTTTAAATACCATTTTTCGTCAAACAGAGTGGATTTTTTAATTGTATTATAATCTGCTTTTTGAGTTGAAGATTTTGGCTCGCGTCCTTCGTTATGTCCAAAAAATACATAATGATACAAGGGGTCTATGCCGGCATTTTTGATATCGGGATATTTGTTTAAATAAAATGATGTGTCAAACTTTTTAGATGGATTATATCCTTTTTTCCACCCGTAAAAGTGATAATGATCAAGAGCGGAGCATCCTATGTTTTTTGCTTCAGGATATTTTTTAAAATACCATTTTTCATCAATAAAGTCATCTAAACTAAGCAGGTGAGGGTGATGGAGTTCTATTTTGATATTTTTCTGTTGGCAGTCTAAAAAACGCTGATATTCTTCCTGTCGATTATGTCCCGGCATTTGGGCGACAAATTTCCAAATAGAGTAATCATATTTATAATCCGGATAATTCCAATATTCTTCTCTGATTTTGAGTTCTTGCCCATTACAACGCGGTCTTTTAGCTTTAATTGAAAATTCTTCGTAAGATTTTGTCCAATAATGATTAATGCGAATATGGTTTTCTAAATGTCTCGCACTGACATATTCAGGTAAAATGGGCGGTAACGGTTGAAAAAGTTCATTGACATGTACTTGTTCGTTTTTATAAAAATGGAAATGTCCTCCTGCGGAAGAAATTTCTCTGGGATTAACAATGCATTTGGTAACGATATTATCGTGATGGTCTCTTTGATAATGTATGCGGGTATAGTTTTCTAATACGCCGCCTTGAGGTTTGTTAATGTGACCGTTAGAGTCAAACATCAACCAATTAATGACAATTCCTGGGTAAGGTTCGCATTTTTTTAAGAAATCGGATATTTTGTCATCTTTCATAGGGACTAAGAATTCGTCAATATCAATAATTGCCAACCACCAAGTATCATCTTTGTGTTCCTGAATGCAGCGATTGTACGCTTGTGATTGAAAACCGTTTTTTTTATCGCCCGGTGCATATGTATATATCACTAATCCGGCATCTATATAAGGTTGCAAAACATCTTTAGTGTTGTCGGTTGATTCATTATCAAAAAGATAAAAGCGTTCGACACCGACAATTTTGTGATATTCAATCCATTCTTTTAAGTATGGAGCCTCATTTCTCATAATGGCGCAAATTGACAAATAGTCAGCATTAGGAGAGGTTGGAGATGTTAATTTTTGGGGGTGTTTGGAGTTTAAAAAGTCGGTAAATATTCCCATTAAAAAAGTCCTTCAAAGTTATTGATAGTTTGCAATGGGATTGATATATTATCAATATTTCAAAATTAAATTGTCTGAATTGAAAATTTTTTATGTTTTTATAAAAAAAGCTCGATTACCGAAGTAATCGAGCTTAAATGTCGAAATAAATTTCTTATTAGCGACAGACATCTAAAACCAATATGCTACGAAATTTATTTCTAAGGAAAATTTAGTTTATAAAAAGAACAATGTCAACTTGTTTTTTAAAAAATATTCTATATGATGTAAAATATAAGTTTTAATGCGGAGTATGGAATATGAAGTATAGAATAGGTCTTGATATGGGAGCCACATCAATCGGGTGGTCTGTTTTTGATGTTGAAAATCAGAATTTGATTGATTTCGGTGTGCGCATTTTTGATGACGGACGAGAAGACAAAAGTAAAGCCTCTTTATGTGTCAAGAGAAGAAATGCCAGAGGAGCTAGAAGATTAAATAATCGCCGCCATATTAAAACCGATGAATTGTTAAAAAAACTGACGGCTCTGAATTTGTTTCCGATGGAGAAGTCAGAAAAGGAAGAATTGAAAAAACAAAATCCGTATTTTTTAAGAAAAGCTGCCTTAGACAGGAAATTAACACCGTTTGAATTGGGACGCGTTTTACTTCAACTCGGCAAGCGCAAAGGTTTTAAATCTAACCGCAAAGACAATAAAGAAGAAGGCGGTAAGCTTAAAATCGGTTATCAGGAACTATTGACCGCTATGGCTGAGAAAAAAGCGAGAACATATGGTGAATATTTATCAATGCTGTTGGAAGAACATCAACCGGTGCGTTTGAAAAATCTGTTTGACGATAACGGTAAATATAAAGGGGGACTGTTCCCCTTTAGGGAAGTGTATGAACAGGAATTTGACAAGATATGGCAAAAGCAAAAAGAGTATTATCCCGAAATACTTAATGATGAAAATTATCGAAAAATAAAAGAGATAATCTTTTTTCAACGTCCGCTTAAAGAAGCAGAAGAGGGTGAATGTCAATTTGAAAAAGGCGAAAAAAGAATTCCGAGAGCTCACCCTTTGTTTCAGGAGTTCAGAATTTGGCAAAATATTTTGAATTTGTCGTTTTGCGGTGAAAGTGATGAGAGTTATCACCCTTTGAGCAAACAGGAACACGAAAAATTGGCGGAGTTGTTACAGAACCCCTTACCGCTAAAACCCAATGCCAAAGGGGTGGTGATATATGCCAATATTAAAAAAGCTCTGGGATTAGATAAGAACGGAGTCTTTAATTTTGAAAGAAACAATAAAGTCGGTTCGGAGTTGGAAAAAGGTTTGTTGGTTGATACCACGCAATTGTCAATGGACAAGTCCAAATATATGGCGGAATTTTGGCAAAAGATGAGTGTTGAACAACGAGGAAAGTTAATTAATGTTCTTTCAAGACCCCAAAATTATATAGATTATCCGTTGGGAAAAATTTCCATAGATGATGAAAACAATTTGATTTTACAATATCTATGTCAGGAGTTTGGCTTATCATGCGAAGCTGCTGATGAGTTGTTGTTTGATATAAGTTTGGAAGATGATTTCGGTTCATTGTCGGAAAAAGCGATTTCTAAGATTTTGTATCTGATGAAAAACGGGGTTGCTTATACCGATGCTTGGCAAGAACTTTATCCGTCCGAAAACAAACAACATTTAGATTTTTTGCCTTATTACGGTGAATTGTTAACACAAAATTGTACGGGCAAAAAAAGTTGTCCGCAAACGGTTGAAGAGGAATACGGCAGAATTGGCAATGCTACGGTTCATGTGGCGCTTAATCAGGTACGGTATTTGATAAACGAAATTATCGCGACTTACGGCAAACCCTACGATATTGCGGTTGAATATGCTAGAGATTTACCCGCTTCGACCAAAGAGCGCTTAAAAATGAGTGATACGAGGGATGCCAACGAGCAGGAAAATCAAAAAGCAGAAAAAGAAATGCGTTCCAAAATCGGGGACAGAGCTTATAGCAAGCGTGATATTCAGAAATATAAAATATGGAAACGTTTAGGCAGTAAAGACGGTAATCCGCTGATTAAAGAATGTCCTTTTACCGGAAGAGCAATTTCCATAGAAGATTTGATGAACGGTCAAAAAGTACAAATTGAACATTTGATACCTTTTTCCCGCAGTTTGGACGACAGTTTAAACAACAAAGTTTTGGCTTATGTCGATGCCAATCGTTATAAGGGAAATCGTACGCCGTTTGAGGCTTTCGGCGAAAGTAAAGACGGATATAATTGGCAAGAGATTAAGCAAAGAGCCAAAAGATTGAGTGCGGAACAACAATGGCGTTTTGCTCCCGATGCAATGAAAAAATTTGAAGAACAAGTCGGTCCGATTGCCCGTTCTTTGAATGATACGCGTTATATGACGCGTTTGTTGCACGATTATTTGCAACCGATTGTTCGTGAGGACGGCAAGCAAACCGTTCAGGCGGTGGTCGGAGCTTTGACTTCAATGGTCAGAAAAGCTTGGGGACTCGATTTATATAAAAATAAAGAAGATGATGAAAGGTATCGAGCTTTTCATAATCATCACGCCATTGATGCGATTATTGTTTCGGCGATTGAGCGTTCGCAGATTGCTTCGGTGGCAAAAATTTTGCAGAAAGTTTCTCAAAGTGTGATTGAGGAATTTAAGGATGAGTTTCCGAAATTAAGAGATGATAAAGTTTCTGATGATGAAAAAAAAGCCTTAAAGAAGAGAATTAAAAATTTTGAACAAAGTCGAACTCTTGCTCTGATAAGCGAATATTTTAAAATGCCCGCGGCAATGTGTGTGGAAGATATTTTGAATAGGGTATCAGGTATTAATATTTCCCATAAACCGAATTTGAAAAATATTAAATCTCCTTGTTCTACCATAGGACAATTACACGAAGATAGTGCTTATGGTTTGCAAAGGTTTATATCTGACGACGGATTGGGTGCCGTGTTTAAATTCGGTAAGAAAAAAATGGAAAAAGACGTTACCGAATATATTCCGATGTTTTATGACAAAGCCGATAAAAAGGAATATTACGATGCCTATAAAGAATGGTTTGTTTTAGATAAAAAATCCTCAACAATGGCGGCAGAGGGAAAAGAACAAAAACAGTGTAAAAAAGAAGTTGCCGAAAAAGAAAAACAGGCCGTTGCGCGTTTACGAGCGGCATCGCAAAAAGCGTTCAAATGGTTTATTGGTGGCGGTAATTTTTGTGCGGAAATATATCAGATAAATCCCGAGAATAAAATTTGCGGTGTTCCGACCAACAATCGCGGTGAGTGGAAAATGGAGGTTGTGTCCAATTATAATGCGACGATTCGACAGGGACGCGGAGAGAATGTAGGCTATTGGCATTATAAATATCCAAATGCCAAAAAAATCATGCGTCTGCGCCGAAATGATATGGTGACGGCAACTTTTACCAAAGAGCAGGCTTATGCCGATAAATTTCCGAAAGGAATTTGCGAATATGTGCGCGGTAAATTTGAGCAAAATCCGTTACTGACGCAAGTCGATGTTTTGTTTAGAGTTAAAAAGATGGTTAGTGGTGTAATTACATTTACTCCGCATGATATTGCCAAAGAGCAGGCTGATACCAAATCTTGGTCGGCATCAGCCGGAGCCATGCAAACTTATCGAACCCGCAAAGTAGCGGTAACGCCGATGGGGAGAATAAAAAATGGTTAACAATATAATAGAAATTGCCAGTAATAATAAAAAACTCAGTGTTTATCGCGGTTTTTTGCGTGTGGAAGAAGAAGGGAATATCTTAAAGGATATTCCCTTTAATTCTATCGGTGCGGTTATTGTCAGTGCTTTTAATGTTATTTATACAGGCAACTTGTTGCAACGCCTTTGCGAAGACAATATCCCGTTGATTATTGTCGGTAAGAATTATATTCCGAGCGGTATGTTGCTTTCATATGTCGGACAAAGTAAACAAACCGAAATTCAATATTTGCAGATTGAAAATAAAAAACCGTTAGAGAAAAAACTGTGGCAGCAGATTGTTAAGGAAAAAATTAAGAATCAGTCGAAGGTTCTGAAACTTTTTGCCAAAGAAAATAAGTTGGAACATATCGTTAAGACGGTTTTGTCAGGTGACAGCAGTAACCGTGAGGCCTACGCAGCAAGGCTTTATTTTAAGGCGTTATTCGGTGAAAATTTTGTTCGTAATAAAGATATGGTCGGGATAAATTCTTTTTTAAATTACGGTTATGCGATTTTGCGTGCGGCGATAGCTCGTTATGTGGTCGCGGCAGGGCTTAATCCGTGTTACGGAATAGGACATTGTAACAAATTAAATCCGTTTTGCTTGGTTGATGATTTGATTGAGCCGTTTCGTCCGTTGGTAGATTGTCATATTTATAAATTATATGAAAAGGGATGCGATTTTTCGGAATTGACTTCACATTACAAAGCGGAATTATCGGGACTTTTGACTAAAGAGTTTTACAACGGAGAAGGATTTTCTCCGCTATATATGTTATTACAGCAATTGGTATGGGATTTGGTCGGAATTTACAGAACCAAAGAAATTAAGTTGAATTTTAATGCTTGGTTATTCGAGGAAGGATTGTTTTGAAGACTAAAAGAGATTATGTGAACGGGAGAAAAATGATGTGGATGATGGTGATGTTTGATTTGCCGACCGAAACCCCTTCACAAAGAAAGTCGGCATCAAAATTTAGAAAATTTTTGCAAGACGAAGGTTTTGAAATGGTTCAGTTTTCTGTTTATGTTCAGTTTACGGGAACGTGGGAAAGTTCACAAAAATTTGTTCGGGCAATAAAGAAAAATAATCCACAATATGGTGATGTGAATATATTATTTTTTACAGATAAACAATTTTCGAATATAATACATATAGAAAATCGTGTGGATAAGTCGCTGAAAAGTGAGCCGGCACAATTTGAGTTATTTTGATTTTAAGAGAGAATCGAAGGAAAAAATTTTTAAGAAAAAATGAAAAAAGAGCAAGAAAATAGGCTTGAAAAAAGTCATTTTTTGGAGATAAAGATAAGCTCAAAGTCTTTGAAAATAAAGGCTTTGAGCTTATCTATTGTAGCATATTGGTTTTAGATGTCCAGTCGCAACTTTAGCGAAATACCTGTCCAATTCAAAACAATTGTAGCATATTGGTTTTAGATGTCCAGTCGCAACCTAATATCCTTAATTCTGAAGCCGATATGTATTGTAGCATATTGGTTTTAGATGTCCAGTCGCAACCGCACTTAGCAAAATCAAATAACAACTGGGATTGTAGCATATTGGTTTTAGATGTCCAGTCGCAACCACCACGGCATCCGGCCGGAAGAATTTGCGATTGTAGCATATTGGTTTTAGATGTCCAGTCGCAACTTCAAACCACCAAAACAATTTGTTGAAAAATTGTAGCATATTGGTTTTAGATGTCCAGTCGCAACGTAATTACTTTGCGGATAAACCACATAATTATTGTAGCATATTGGTTTTAGATGTCCAGTCGCAACTATATTCGTAGGTGCCTCTTATGTATCCAGATTGTAGCATATTGGTTTTAGATGTCCAGTCGCAACCCGTTGTACGCCCATTAAAACGGCTTTTTGATTGTAGCATATTGGTTTTAGATGTCCAGTCGCAACCTTGCCCATGATGACAAATGAAGAAGTGATATTGTAGCATATTGGTTTTAGATGTCCAGTCGCAACCGAACCGACACCGGTTGACAATATTATGGATTGTAGCATATTGGTTTTAGATGTCCAGTCGCAACACGAAATCGTCATGAACAACGTAATCACGATTGTAGCATATTGGTTTTAGATGTCCAGTCGCAACCTGTTCTGCGGTATTCCGTAGTCTTTGGCAATTGTAGCATATTGGTTTTAGATGTCCAGTCGCAACATCATTCGTGGTCGCTTTTATCTTGGCCATATTGTAGCATATTGGTTTTAGATGTCCAGTCGCAACTTGCATGATCAGCGTTCCTCTACGGCTATTAATTGTAGCATATTGGTTTTAGATGTCCAGTCGCAACTGTCGGTGTACCGTAATTCAACGTTGCGGCATTGTAGCATATTGGTTTTAGATGTCCAGTCGCAACTAGAAGAATAATTACTATTATTTTTGAAATATTGTAGCATATTGGTTTTAGATGTCCAGTCGCAACTCTCCCTACATAATTTTCAAAAGTCTATCAATTGTAGCATATTGGTTTTAGATGTCCAGTCGCAACTTCGTCTAAACTAATACCACCATCAACAGCATTGTAGCATATTGGTTTTAGATGTCCAGTCGCAACAATTCTTCCGCGGACATCTCGGTCATTATTATTGTAGCATATTGGTTTTAGATGTCCAGTCGCAACATATATATGTGCCCACTGACAGCGTAGCTGATTGTAGCATATTGGTTTTAGATGTCTATATTTATAATCTTCTTATGTGGCATTTATGGGGCATTATTTTTTTTAATCAAAATATTATCCTTATGTTTTTGCTCAAATCGAAGAAATGATTTGTCGCTAGTCGGTGGGGTATTTTCCAAATTCTTGTTGTAGAAGGTCGGCAAAAATTTGTGCTGCCGGCGAGAAGATTTGTCCTTTTTTCCAAATAATGTTAATCTTTGAAACCAAAGGCGGAAAAAGCGGGCGAAAACATAGATTGCCGTTACGGATGTCTACCAGTTTATTTAGTCCCAAAATACAGCTGTTATTTTTTTCTGCCAGATGTGTTGCGTTAAAAAGTAAATTGTAGGTGGCGGAGATGTTGAGATTATTGAAATCATTTCCGAACCATTTGCTGAAGAAATTGTCATTTGTCGAGTGATTTAAAAATTGTTGAGAACAGATGAGCGGGAGTTTGAGCAAGTCTTTTTTCTCAATATATTTTTGTTGAGCGAGTGGATTGTCCTTATGCATAATCAATCCCCATTCGTCTGTAATAGAGGTTTCTAACGTATCATATTTTGACAAGTCTGCGGGTTGTATTAAAACACCGAAATCAAGCAATCCTTTATCAAGTCTTTCGCATACGTCTTCGGCGTTTCCGCTGTACAAATGACAGCAAATCTTCGGATATTTTTTTTGCAACTCGGATACAAGTTCGGCGATTTTATTCATAACGTCGCTTTCGCCGCTGCCGATATATATTTCACCGCTGACGGTATCAGAGGCGGTCTGAAATTCGGCTTTGGTTTTGTTGACCAAATCCATAATTTCTTCGGCACGTTTGAAAAATCTTCTTCCGTCGTCGGTCAAGGAAACGCTGTGAGATTTTCGGGTAAAAAGCCGGTGTCCGATTTCTTGCTCAAGTTCTTTTATTTGTCGGGAGAGGGTGGGTTGAGTGATGTGAAGATTGTTGGCGGCCAGAGTAAAACTTCCGCTGCGTGCAACATTCAAAAAGTATTTTAGGACTCGTAACTCCATTTTTTTCTCCATATTGATTGTGCCTTATCTTAATATGCTTGTCAAGCATATCAAGATATAAGATATAAGTATTTGCTATTTATGTGCCATGTGGTATTTTATATTTATCAATTTGATTTAACTTTGATTATTGAGCAACAAAAGGAGCGAAGATGAAAAAATCAATCTTTTTTTTGATGATTTTGTTACTGTCAATTAATATCACAAATAGTTATGCAAAGGAGAATGTTATGGAAAACGGAGCTGATAATTTTTATAAAAGTGATGCCGTAACCGAACAAAAAGTCAAATTTAACAGTTTGTATGATATCGAAATTGTCGGAAATTTGTTTTTACCCAAGCAGAGAAAAGAGGGAGAAAAATTGGCGGCAATTATCGTCGGTCACCCGATGGGAGCGGTTAAAGAACAGAGTGCCAATCTTTATGCTACCAAAATGGCCGAAAACGGTTTTGCCGCTTTAGCGATTGATTTGCCGTATTGGGGTGAAAGCGGCGGTACGCCAAGAAACAGTGTTTCTCCGGATATGTATGCCGAGGCCTTTAGTGCGGCGGTTGATTATTTGGGGACAAGAGATTTTATTAACCGTGAACAAATCGGCGTTATCGGTATTTGCGGTTCGGGAAGTTTTGCCATCAGTGCCGCCAAAATAGATCCCCGACTCAAAGCTATTGCTACGGTCAGTATGTATGATATGGGAGCGGCAACAAGACATGCTTTGCACAATTCTTTAACTTTGGAACAAAGAAAACAAATTTTGAAAGATGCGGCTGAGCAACGTTATGTCGAATTTTTGGGCGGAAAACGTGCTTATACTGGAGGCACCGTTCATCAGTTGACCGAAAATTCAACTCCGATAGAGCGAGAATTTTTTGAATTCTATCGTACGCCGCGCGGAGAAGTTACGCCCAAAGGAGCTACTCCGGAAACAACGACCCATCCTACTTTAACCAGTAATGTTAAATTTATGAATTTTTATCCGTTTAACGATATTGAAACCATTTCTCCGCGTCCGTTGTTGTTTATTGCCGGAGAAAACGCTCACTCGCTCGAATTTAGCGAAGATGCTTATCAAAAAGCGGCCGAACCGAAAGAATTGCTGATTGTCAAAAATGCGGGACATGTGGACTTATATGACCGTGTTCCCTTAATTCCGTTTGACAGATTAGTTCAATTCTTTAAACAAAATTTGCATTGATTATGGGCAGGTTGAGGAAAATGTTAAAAGCTCTTTTGGTATTTTTTATAACTTGTTTATTTGGAATGCCTACTTTAGCCGAGGAGGGTGAAATGTTAAAAATCAAGATGACTTTTAACGACAAGACGGCAATTGTCGAAATGGAAGATAATGATTTGGTTCGGCAATTTGCGGAGATGCTGCCGGCAGAGTTTGAGTTCAGAGATTTTGCCGGAGAAGAAAAAATTACCTATTTTCCTCAACCTGTTTCTTTGGAAAAGACCAAAGGAGGTATGATGGCCGTCAAGGGTAGAGTGTTTGTTTATGCGCCGTGGAAAAATTGGGGTATTTTTTATGAAAACCACTCTTTTATTCCCGACAAAAATCTAATTCCGCTCGGAAAAGTTGTCGATGGTTTAGAAAATTTGGCGGCAGAAAAAACTAATTTTAAGGCTTATATTGAAGTTTTGCCTTAATATTTATTCATCTCCCAATCGTGTCCAGACTCTCTTTTTGTTTTTTTCTTCTTTATCACGGAAGGCTTGTTCCAAATCAACGCCGGTCATATTGGCCAGCGAGCAGAGATAAATCAGAACATCTGCCAGTTCTTCGGCAATGTTGCCGACGTGTGAACCGCTGCCGATGGAGCCGTGTTTGGAATTTTTGCGGATGGCGGAAATCAGTTCGCCGCATTCTTCGGCAAAAAGACAACATTCGTAGAATCTGTCGGTTAAATTAAAACCGCGTTCTTTTTTCATTTGTAAAACATATTCTTGAAAATCTTTTAAGGTCGGATTATTTTTCAGTTCTAGTGTCATGATTTTGTCTCTTTGTGCGTAATATAATACAATTGCTTGTAACCAGCTATATTTAGTGTAGACTGAAAAAAGTTTATAACCTGTTAAAACGGAGAATTTTATGAAAATTGTGGTTGTCGGCGGTGGTGCAGGAGGTGCCAGTTTTGCGGCAAGAATGCGCAGACTGGATAATAATGCTCAAATTACCATTTTGGAAAAAAGTAACGAGACATCTATTGCCAGTTGCGGCTTGCCTTATTTCATCGGCGGTGTGATAGAAAATCGTGATAATATGCAGGTGGCAAGTCCGGCGTTGATGAAAAAACTGTTTGATATAGATATTCATTTAGGTACCGAGGTGCTAAAAATTAATCCGCAAGATAAGAATGTGGTTACGGCTGAAGGTGAGGTTTTTGAATATGACAAATTAGTACTCTCTACCGGAGCCAAGGCTTTTGTACCGCCGATTAACGGACTTGATAATTTACCGCATTTTACCGTCAAATCTCTGGCCGATGCCGATAAAATAAAGGCTTTTATTGCTGAACATAAACCGCAAAAAGCCGTGGTTATCGGCGGTGGTTTTATCGGGGTGGAAGTTGCCGAAAATCTGTGTCATTTAGGAATTGAAACCGCGTTGGCAGAAATGGCGCCGCAAGTGCTGATGCCTTTGGATGAAGATATGGCAGCTCAAATTCATAAAGAAATGCGTTCCAAAGGAATTGAACTTTATCTCGGTGACGGTTTAAAAGAAATTGTCAGCGACGGTGTCGTTCTGAATTCCAATCGAAAAATTGCAACAGATATGGTTGTTTTGGCTATCGGAGTTCGTCCCGAAACCGAAGTTGCCAAAGCTGCCGGTATTGAACTGACCGAAAGAGGTGCCGTCATTACCAATGAATTTATGCAGACCAACTATCCCGATATTTATGCCTGTGGTGACAGTGTGGCGGTAAAAGATTTTGTATCGCAGCAAATAACAACAGTTGCCTTGGCCGGACCGGCTAACAGACAAGGGCGTTTGATTGCCGATCATATTGCACAAAATAATCCTTATCCTTATACCGGAACACAGGGAACGGGAATCGTCAAAGTATTTGACCTGACCGCCGCTTTTACCGGAAATAATGAAAAACAATTGCAAAGAGCCGGTATAAAATATCAAAAAATGATTATTGTAGCCAATTCTCATGCCGGATATTATCCCGATGCTCAAGCCATAACGCTGAAAGTTCTTTATACGGATGAAGGAAAAATTTTGGGAGCACAAGCCGTCGGTAAAGAGGGGATAGATAAACGAATCGATGTAATTGCAACGGTTATGCGGCTAAATGGTACAACGGCTGATTTGCGCGATGCTGAACTTTGTTATGCACCGCCTTATTCGGGTGCTAAAGATCCGGTCAATCTTATCGGTATGGCAATTGAAAACGTTCGTCAGGGGTTGGTTAAACCTTATTTCGGAACAGAGTTTGATAATATGGTGGTTTTGGATGTCAGACCGGCTGCCGTTTATGCTCAAGAGCATATTGAAGGAGCAATTAATATTCCCGCGGCACAAATACGTACCCGCTTAAATGAATTGCCGAAAAATAAAACCATTATGGTTCATTGTTTTAAGGGCTATACCAGTTATGTGGTTGCCAGAATTTTGATGCAAAGCGGTTTTGACAATGTTTTGAGTTATGCCGGCGGTTGGACTTTCTATAAGTCATTGCAAAAGGATTAAGAAAAATGAGTAATGAATTGTATAAAAACCAGATTGATATAAAAGATTTGCCCGAAGATGCCATTATCCTGGATGTCAGAAACGGCAGCGAGCATTCGGATATTGCTTTGAAAAGAAAACATTACTTCGTTGAGTTGCCGAGTTTTGATGCCAAAGATTTTGTTCGTCAATATTCTTTGCAAGGGGAAAAAATTTATGTGCTTTGTCAAAGCGGGGTGAGGGCGACCAAAGCGGCGCAAAAACTTGAAGATTTCGGTTATAAAAATGTTGCCATAATTAAAGGCGGTATGGCGGAGGTTGCTAAAAATCCGGAATTGGTAAAGCGACGTTCGGTTATGTCTATTGAAAGGCAAGTGCGAATCGTGGCCGGTTCTTTGGTTGCTCTCGGTGGATTGTTGTCTTTTATCAATCCTTATTTTGCATTGTTGTCTGTTTTTGTCGGTTGCGGTTTGATTTATGCCGGTATCAGTAATTCTTGCGCTATGGCACAGGTTTTGATGAAGTTGCCTTGGAATCGTTCGTAAAAAGCGAGGTGTTTGTCGTGTCACATCCCCTGTTGAATAAAACAGGGGATTTTTTTATTCTAATAAAACTTATCAAACAATACCTTGAAAAAAACTTTTCTAATTATACCTATATTAAGTCTTAATTTGCTTGTTTATCGGTGGCTGACTTATGAAAAATAATCTATTCCCTCAAAAACAAATGAAAATTGCCGTACATCTGCATTTATACTATACGCAAATGTGGCATATTATGAAATCTTATTTGAAAAACCTTGAGGAAGTTCCGTATGATTTGTATGTGACGTTGGTTCAAGAAAATTCTGCTCTTGAAAAAGAAATTCGTACCTTTGCTCCTAATTGCAAAATTTTTATAATTGAAAATCGTGGCTATGATGTCGGACCATTTATTTATTTTTTGCATAAGATAAATTTGCAAAATTATGATTTGATACTGAAAATTCATGCTAAAAATATATATACAAACGAAGGCATTCATATTAATGGTTGGTTTCTTGATAGAAAAAGTTGGTTTTTCTTGTTAATTAATGCGTTAATAGGTTCCAAAAAAATAGTTTATGAAAATTTGAAACATTTTTCGAATGACCCGAAACTTGGTATGATAGCCTCTCACTATTTAATAACTGACGATGACAGATTATCTGAAGGTCTAAAATACGATATTTCAAAACTTATGTTACAACTGGGTTGCAAGGAAGAACAAAAAATTGTTTTTGTGCCGGGTACAATGTTTTGGGTTCGCAGTCATTTACTGCAAAAAATAAAAGAAAATTTTTGTTTTACGGATTTTGACTTTACAAAAGCAAATATTAAAAATGGCTCCTTGGGACATATCGTGGAAAGAATTTTTGGTTGTTTGGTCCATGCGCAAGGGTATCAATTAAAGGGATTTGATAAGTGTCAAAAGTGGAAATTAAAGACCATAAGGCTAAAATTGATGCGTTTTTTGTTTCAATACAAAGTTACAAAAAAACACCGTGTTTTAGTAAAAATATGCAAAATTCCCATTTACTGTCGTAAACTTAAGAAATAGCAATTTGTAAAGCCTCAATATAGCAAACAATGTTTTGTTTAGCATAACTTTTGAAAATTGCATTTGTCGTGTTCAAAAATCTTTGTTTGTCTTGTGAATGCCGTACGCCTTTTATTCATAAACTTCCACTCGCTGACGCAAGTGGTATTAGCCTATTCTAACTTCCTTCGCCTAGCCCAGAAGCTCCGTAAGCCTTGTGGTTGGGCTGGTATGTCTACATCTACTTGCTTACGCAGGTAGTGTTATGTTTGAATCATAAAAAGAAATTCCCCTGCGTTATGCAGGGGAATTTCTTGTTTCTGTCTTATGCTTTTTTAACTGTTGTAGGACCAGATACTTTCTCGGTAATTGTTTGGAACAAAACGTATAACAGCGGA
>CALXPO010000007.1 GCA_944390315.1 uncultured Alphaproteobacteria bacterium | reverse complement strand
ATATTGGTGCTTAACAATAACATACTAAAAAACAGCAAAAACACTTTTTTCATGCTTAAACTCCTAAGATTAAATTATAAGAATTATAATCTCAAAAGTTGAAAATAAGGTTAAAGGGTAATTATGATTTCAAAATACGGCAAGTAATTTATTATCGGATTTGTGGTTTTACTTTATTTGATTGATTATGCTGTTTTAAGCATAGTCAATACTAGTAAATACAATATTGCAAATAAAATTATGATATGGTATAAAGTTATACAAAATTAATAAAAATGGTTGTAATTGATGTATCAATTTTATTAGTTATTTTACTCGAAAGTAAACGGCTATATATACATTTGTATCAAGGATAAAATATGAAAAATTTTAAAGAAACTTTTATAGAGATATGGATTTTATTGCATTATACTTTTTCTTTTAGTGGAAGATGCCCAAGAATATTATATTATTGTTTTTTGAGTCTGGGATACTTTATTATTACAACCGCAAAATTGTTTGAAACGATAAATGTTTAAGTATTGGGTTTGTTTATTTGTTTTTATATTATGTTGGCTTCTATCCAAAAAAGATGTCGTGACTTTAACTATAAAGGGACTCTTCCGATTTTAATAGTTAGTCTTTATTTCGTTTATTGGATAACTGTGGTTTCTTTAGGAGAAAATTACAAAACTTACTTCGGAAATGTTTCGCTTTATATTCGCCTAGTCTTTTTTGTTTTAATATCGTTTATTGGGATTATACCAAGTTCAAAAGAAAAAAAACTCACTCCGGCAAGTCCTCTGCTTAAGCATCCTAACATTTATTTCATTTTGTGTATTGCCTTGTTTTGCGGCGGGCGCTATGTCTTACAAAATTGGCATTTGTAATTGAAATAAGGTTCTATTGAGCATCACTATAATGATGCTCTGAAAAGTCTTTGTAAATTAATTTTCAATTTTAAGAAGCTGAATATAAATAAAAGATTGAGTAAAAGATATTTCAATTTTGTGAGAGATTAAGATCAGATAATCTTGATTTAATGCTAAATCATGTTTACAATTTAAGAGCTGACGAAGGATGTCATATCCGAATTGATAAAATGCTCAATCGCCTTATCTTAAGGCTGACATATATCTTTACATATTAATGCATGTTTGTTGCATAAAAGAACGGTGTGAAAAATCCTTCCAGTTTTTTGCAGTTTCATGCTTTATAAAAATAAAAAATACTTGACTTAGAGTAAACTCTAAAAATTATACTGTCTACAAATTACAAATTTTTATGAGGAGATTTTATGATGAACAGACGTGAATTCTTAATGACAACTTTGGCTGCTTTTGCTCTGTCGGCCCTTCCTAAACTGACAATCGCCGATGTAATTCCCGTATCCGATGAAGTTAAAAGTAAAGTTAATCCCGCAAACAAGCTCGGTTTTGGTTTTATGCGTCTGCCTCACACCAACCCTATGGATCAAACCTCTATCGACTATAAGACTTTGAACCAAATGGTCGATTTATTTTTGGAACGCGGCTTTACTTATTTTGATACCGCATGGATGTATATGGGCTATGAAAGCGAAGTGGCTTTAAGAAAATCTTTGGTTGAACGCCACCCGAGAGATAAATTTACCGTCGCCAGCAAATTACCTATCGGAATGCTTAAAAGTGCCGAACATCAAGAGGAAATCTTTAACAAACAACTCGAAAAAACCGGACTTGATTATTTTGATTACTATCTGGTTCATAACGTAAATGCCAATACCATCGGTAATGCTCGCAAATATGACAGTTTCAAATTTATTGCCGATAAAAAGAAAGAAGGCAAAATCAAACATATCGGCTTTTCTTTCCACGATACACCCGAACTTTTGGAAGAAGTATTAAAAGAACACCCCGAAGTTGAATTCGTACAATTGCAGATTAACTACGCCGACTGGGATAATTCGGCTATTCAATCCAGAAGATGCTATGAAATTGCTCAAAAGTATAACAAACCCGTAATTGTTATGGAGCCTGTCAAAGGCGGAAGTTTGGCCATGGTACCGCCTAAAGTCGAAAAAATATTTAAAAACGCCGAACCGAATATGTCTGTTGCTTCTTGGGCCATTCGCTATGCCGCCAGCCTTGAAGGCGTTATGATGGTTTTGAGCGGTATGAGTACATTAGACCAAGTTGATGACAATACTTCATATATGCAAAACTTTAAGCCTTTGAACGAACAAGAATTGCGTGTTGTCGAAACGGCGTTGAAAACATTACATAATGAAATTACGATTCCTTGTACGGCTTGCCGCTACTGCGTTGAAGCCTGTCCGATGAAAATTGCCATTCCGGACTATTTTGCTCTTTATAATGCGGAAAAACAGGAGCGAGACGGTAAACCGTTTAACGCCCAAGCCATGTATTATGAAAATTTGACCAAAACTCATGGAAAAGCTTCGCAATGCATCAGTTGCAGGTTATGCGAAAAGAATTGTCCGCAACATATTGAAATCAGTCGCTGGATGAAAGAAGTCGCCAAAACTTTTGAAGCATAAGATTTGAACCATAAGGAAGTAACGAACATGAATAAGATTTTTATTTTTGCGGTTGCCGTTTTAGGAGTTGTCCTCGGAGCTTGTAATGTTAAAGCTCAATCCCAAACAACAGCTTCTCACGCAAACGGTAAAATTTTGATTGCCTATTATTCGTACAGCGGCAACACCAAAGAAGTTGCCGAGGCAATTCACGAAAAAGTCGGCGGTGATTTATTCGAAATTAAAACCGAGGGAACTTATCCCGAAGAATATCGGCAAATGACAAGACAGGCACAAAAAGAAATAAGAGAAGGTTATCGCCCGAAACTTTTAACTCAAGTCGAAAATATGGCGCAATATGATGTTGTTTTTGTCGGCTCACCCAATTGGTGGGGAACAATAACACCGCAAGTCAGCAGTTTTTTGGAAAGCTACGATTTGTCTGGTAAAAAAGTTATTCCTTTCATTACCCACGGTGGCGGCGGTGCCCAAAATACCATTACCGATATGAGCGCCCAGTGCAAAGGCTGTTCGGTTTCCGAAGACGGTTGGGTCGGTTACGGCAGTCGCACTTTGGGAATTTCCGGTTGGCTTGAAGATTTGGGGTTTGACAAATAGATGACAGACGTCTTTACCGATTTAGATTTTGCCAAACTGGATATCAGCCGCCAAAGTCGAACCGGCGCTGCAGAAACAATTTATTGTGCCGGAAAAACCAAAGAACAATTGTTGAAAATACTGCAAACATTCAAAGAAAAAAATATCTCCGTTTTGGGAACGCGCTGTTCTGTTGAACAATTTGAATTTTTGTGTGAGCACGGGGTTAAAGCCGAATATGATGAGTTGTCAAAAATTTTGATATACTCTTGCGGTCAAACAAATAAATTATACGGAAAGATTGCCGTATGTTGTGCAGGTACCGCCGATTTGCCGGTAGCGGAAGAGGCGGCAAAAACGGCGGCTTTTATGGGGGCTGAGGTCTGCCGATATTTTGATGTCGGCGTAGCCGGTATCCACCGTTTATTTGCAAAATTGGAAGACATTCGTCAAGCCGATGTTATTATTGCCGTTGCCGGTATGGAAGGTGCTTTGGCGGGAGTATTGGCCGGATTGGTGTCGGCGCCGGTAATTGCCGTACCGACGTCGGTCGGATACGGCGCGTCGTTCGGCGGGCTGGCTCCTTTGCTGACCATGCTCAATTCTTGTGCCGAGGGTGTCAGCGTGGTTAATATTGATAATGGTTTCGGAGCGGCGGTGTCGGCTTGCCGCATTTTGAGGAGAATCAAAAAATAATGTCTGAATATTTGTTTTTAGAAGGGGCAACCGGTATCAGCGGAGATATGTTGACGGCGGCTTTACTTGATTTGGGCGCTGACCGTGCGAAGATGGAAAAGGCGTTGTCAAGTCTAAAAGTCGGCGGATTTGATTATCAAATTGAACGTAAAAATTCATATAGCATCAGCGGTTGTGATTTTAAGGTTAATCTGCATCACCACGAACATCATCTGGAAGAAGAATATCACGAACATCATCATCACGAACATCGCCATTTGAGCGATGTTTATGAGATTATTGATGCTGCGGAGATGACGGAAAAAGCACGTTTGCTCGCCAAGAAAATTTTTATGATTGTCGCCGAAGCCGAGGCTAAGGCTCATGGTTGCTCGATTGACGAAGTTCACTTTCATGAAGTCGGCGCGATAGATTCAATCGTCGATATTATTGCCATAGCGGTATTGGTTGATGATTTGAATATTAAAGATGTTGTTGTCAGCGGCTTAAACGAAGGAAACGGTTTTATTACCTGCCAACACGGTCGATTGCCCGTTCCGGTACCTGCGGTTGCGGCGATTGCCCAAAAATACGAAATTGTTCTCCGTTCAAGCGACATTAATACCGAGATGGTTACCCCGACGGGCATTGCCGCGGCTGCCGCTTTGAAAACCAAAGACAGATTGCCGACAAATTATAAGATTAAAAAAATCGGTATCGGTTTGGGTAAACGCGATTTCGGGCAGGCAAATTTTTTGCGGGTTATGCTGATTGAAGATAATAAAGCCGAAAAACAGATGTATGTTGTGGAAACAAATATTGATGATTCAACGGGCGAAGAACTCGGTTTAACCATGGAAAAGCTGTTGGCGGTCGGAGCGGCAGATGTTCATTTTGTGCCTTGTTTTATGAAAAAGAATCGTCCGGCTTATATTTTGCGGGTGATTGCCGAAGCTGAAAAAATTTCTGCGGTTGAAGATGTTATTTTCCGCAATACTTCCACCATCGGTCTCAGAAAATATCCGGTAGAGCGTTCATGTATGGAAAGAAAAATTATTTCCGTACAGCTACCGGAAGGGGAAGTTGAAGTCAAGAAATGTTGGCGGGGTGATATCGTTCGTTATTATCCGGAATTTGAGAGTGTAAAAAAAGTTGCGGAACAATCCGGACGGGCATTTCGCGATCTTTATAATCAGGCAAACCGCCTTGCCGAAGAAGAAAAATAATGCAGAAACGCTTGGAAGATTATTTGCAACGATTGACCCCGCAAGGCATAGCCTTGGCTTTTTCGGGAGGGGTTGACAGTACGCTGCTGTTGGCAATTCTGTCCGGATTGAAAAAGAAAGAGGACTTTCCGCTCAAAGCCGTCTCAATGCTGACGATTTTGCAAGATGAAAAAGAAATTAAAGAAGCGCAAAATATTGCTCAAAAATTTGGAGTTGAACACGATATTTTGACTTTTAATCCTTTGGCAATTGAAGCTGTTTGTCATAACCGTAAGCAAAGATGTTATTTTTGCAAAAAAGCGCTTTTTGAGCAGTTTTGTAATTATGCACGAGCACATGGATTGAAATATGTTATTGACGGCACCAATGCCGATGATTTGACGGTATTTCGTCCCGGACAAAAAGCACTGCGTGAGTTGAATATTATTTCACCTTTGGCGGAATTGGGGATAAACAAAAAACAAATTCGCGAGCTGTCTGTCGAACTCGGTTTGCCGACGGCCAATAAACCGGCGGCACCGTGTATGGCCACAAGATTTGAATACGATACCGTTCTTGACGAAGAACAACTTAATCGTGTCAAACAAGCCGAAGATTGGTTACGTCGGCAATTTCCGCAATTAACGGAATTTCGTTTAAGGGTACATAAGAATTTAGCACGTTTGGAAGTTCTGCCGATATTTTTTGATAAAATTATGGCGGAACGCGCTCTGATAAGCCGCAATTTGAAACAATTCGGTTTTGATTACATAACTCTTGATTTGGATGGCTTTCGTTCGGGGAGTTTTGATAAAATCAACAGTTTGAACACGGAAGGAAAAAGATGAAAAAAATAATTTTAATTTTGTTGTTGGTCTTGTTCTCCGTTCAGGCCTCGGCACATGGTGATTTCGGACAAATAGGCACGGAAAATGCAATGACGCTGACGGCTCTTTGGTTGGCGGCTTTGTTGACGGCGGTTGTACATACGATTATGGGGCCGGATCATTACCTGCCGTTTGTGGCAATTGCCAAAAGCCGTGGTTACAGCTTGAAAAAAATTTTGCTGTGGACATTTATCTGTGGAATCGGACATATTGCCAGTGCATTGGTTATTGCTCTGATTTTTATCTATTTTTCTAATTGGCTGAGCCAAGAAAATTTTATGTGGATTGAAGATAACCGCGGAAATCTCGCCGCTTATACGCTTATCGGCTTTGGTGCGGCTTATCTTTTGTGGGCGCTCAAACATCGTTGGCAGCATAAACACAATTCACAGCATCATCATTTTCCCGATGACACGGGACGTAAGAGTATCAGCGTTTGGGTTATTTTTATTATTTTCGTTTTAGGACCCTGTGAAGCTTTGCTGCCGATATTAACAGCGGCAAGTGTTCTCGGAACTTCGGCCGTGGTTTCGAGTACAATTCTTTTTTCGGTGGCAACGATTGCTACAATGATGGCGGCGGTAACACTCGGCTTATTGGGAATAAAAGCATTGCGTTTTGAAGCTTTGGAAAATTATGCACATGAAATTGCCGGCGGTACGATTATGGCTTGCGGTTTGGCAATTATATTCGGATTATAATGTCAGGAACAAATGTTAAAAGATGAAGAAGAAAATTTATTATATTCGTTTGTTGGTTGCATTGTTGGTTATGGTTTTGGCAATAGGGGCTTTTTACGCACGCTTCTATCCCGTAAAAATCTTTGATATTCAGCTGACGGCTTTGTGGCAACGCGTCATGGTTGATTTTTCTCTGTTTGCCGTTTTGTTAACGGCTGTTTTGTTGCTGATTACATTTTTAGGCGGACGATTATATTGTTCGACCTTGTGTCCTTTGGGAATCTTTCAAGAGCTGCTGATGCTTATCTTCAGACGTAAAAATTCGTATCAACCCAATTGTTATTATAAATATTTTTTAGCGGCATTGTTATGGGGAACACTGTTGGGAGGAACGGTTGTTTTGTTGCGCCTGATAGATCCTTATACCATATTCGGTTCGGCTTTGTCACTGACGTTATTCGGGTTGGTTTTTGTCTTGATTCTCAGTGTCTTAGTTTGGTTCAAAGGGCGGTGGTTTTGTACTCACCTTTGTCCGGTCGGCGTTGTGTTGGGATTGGTTTCAAAAGTGAGTTTGAGTCGTATCTATATCAAAATCGACAATTGTGTTTCTTGCGGCGCTTGTGCTTCCAAGTGCCCGAGTGGCAGTATTGATTTTAAGCATAAAACGGTTGATAATGAAACTTGCGTAAAATGTCTCAAATGTTTGGGAACTTGTCCCAAGAGCGCTCTTACTTACGGAATTAAACCCACGGAAAAAGTAGCTTTTAATCCTTCCCGCCGCAAATTCATTGTCGGAGCGGCAGCTGTCGCCGTTCTTGCCGCCGCGGTCAAAGGCGGGGCGGTACTTGCTCAAAACACCGTTGCCAAAATTAAAAAAGTAATTTTGCCGGCAGGCGCGGGAAATGCCGAAGATTTTGCCAATCGCTGCTTAAACTGTAATCTTTGCGTGCAAAATTGTCCGATGAAAATTATTAAAAAGGCCGATAAAAATTTTGGCACCGTGCATATTGACTATGAAAATAGTTTTTGCGATTATGATTGCCATAAATGTTCGGAAGTTTGTCCGTCCGGCGCTATCAAAAAAATAACTTTGGCGCAAAAACAAAAGACACAAATCGGTCTGGCAAAAATTGACGAGAACATTTGTATCAAATGCGGCTTATGCGTCATGAAATGTCCGCGCGGAGCCATTCGTAAACCGGACGGGGCTTATCCTCTGGTTGATGCTGATGTATGCATCGGTTGCGGAGCGTGCAAAATCGGTTGTCCGGTCAAAGCCATTGCAATTGAGCCGAAGGAAGTTCAAAAAGTTTTAGCATAAAGGAGAAAAAAATGTCATTGGGAATAACTGAAATTGTTTTGATTTTAGTGGTGGTATTAGTTTTGTTCGGCGGTAAGAGAATTCCCGAATTGGCCAAAGCCTTGGGAAAAGCTCAATACGAATACAAAAAGGCAAAAGAAATGTTGCAAAATGAGGCTCAGGACTTGAAAGATACCGTTCAAAAGGTCGTTGAACAAGAAGACAAAAAAGACGATAATAATAAATCAGAGAAATAATTGATGGAAGACAAAGACGAAAGTCTCATCACGCATTTGGAAGCCTTGCGTTTAACATTGATAAAATGTCTTTTGGCCTTGGCGGTCGGGTTGATACCGTTATTTTTGGTTGCGCCGTATTTTATGGATTGGTTGATAGATATTATTATCGGTGATAATGATGTGACTTTGAATTACTTTTCGCCGATGGAAGTTTTTATTTTACAAATCAAAATGGCATTGGTACTGGATATTTTGGTTTGTTTTCCCTATATTGCCCGACAAGTCTGGTTGTTTGTTTTGCCGGCTTTGTATGATAATGAACGCCGATTTATAAAGTCTGTTGTCTTAACATCCAGTTTTTTATTTGTTATCGGTGTTTTGTTTTGCCTTTTCTTTATTTTGCCGTTGATTATAAATTTCGGGCTTAGTTTTTCGACTCCCGATATTCAGGCGGTTTTGGGAATTTCCAATATTATCGGTCTGTCTTTGTGGTTGAGTGTGATTTTCGGTTTGATGTTTCAGTTTCCGCTGATAACTTATTCTTTAATCCGCTTTGGAATAACATCTTACGAATCAGTCAAAAACAAACGCTCGTATATTTTTGTGGCGATTTTGATTATTGCCGGTATCTTGACGCCGCCGGATATTGTCAGTCAGCTTTTGTTGACCATCCCGACCTATTTGTTGTTTGAAGCCGGATTATATGCGGCTCGAAAATATTGACATGCATTTTGCTTAAATATAACTTGACAACTTCTAAAAACAGAGGAATATTCTGTTTCCGAAAATGATATCGGTGATATCAAAATGTAATGTGGATTTAACCTAACTTGTCCCGCAAAAGAGGACTAAATAAGGAGATTAAGCTATGCAAAAAACTGCAGAAGCGGTGTCTTTGGGACACCCTGATAAAATTTCGGATTATATTTCAAGTTATATATTAGACCGTTTGATAGAACAAGATCCGCACCTTAAATATGCGGTGGAAGTAATGATTAAAGATAATACCGTTGTCTTGGGCGGAGAAATCAAAGGTCGTGTTTCTTTAGAAAATCTCAGACAATATGTTCTGACAGCTTTAGCCGAAATAGGCTATACTCAGGATTATGCCAAAAGATGGAAAAATTATGCCATCGAACCCGATAAAATTACAATTATCAATTTAATCGGTCAACAGTCTTCCGAGATAAATCAAGGCGTTGAGCAAGACGGTTGGGGAGATCAAGGCGTTTTTGTCGGTTATGCCTGCCAAGGTGAGGAAAATATTAACAGAGAATTGTATCTGGCGCGTAAATTAAACCGAGCTCTATATCAAAAGGCAAAATCTTCTGACAATTTAGGTTTGGATATCAAAACGCAAATTACCTTAAATGATGATAACATCGAAACGGCTATTGTTGCAATTCCGATGCTTGAACCGATTGATTTAACTGATTTTGTGATTGAAACTCTGGGTGAAAAACCGCAAAAAATCATTATTAACGGAACCGGAAATTATACTTATCATGCGTCGATTGCCGATTGCGGCGTCACCGGCAGAAAATTGGCCTGTGATTTCTATTCGACCGCATGTCCCGTCGGCGGCGGCAGTCCATGGACCAAAGACGGCAGTAAAGCGGATTTGACCTTGAATTTGTATGCTCGTCGTTTGGCCGTTGAAAATTTGAAAGATAATGATGAATGTTTTGTTTATCTTTCTTCGTGTATCGGGCATTCCGAACTTCCAAGTGCCGTCATTAAGGTTATCAAAAACAAAAAAGTTCAATTTACCGATATAAAATGCACAAAAAAACCAAGTGAGCTGATAAAAATGTTTCATTTGAATGAGCCCGTATATGCCGCTCTATGCCGTAAAGGACTTATCTGATACATAATTGCCAGAAAGCGGTGTCGATGTATTCTAATTTTGTTTATTGAATATCCGAATTTTTAGCTTTTTTGATGAACGGGTATCTTAAAGCGAGACTTTTAGATTAATCCAAAACCAAAATCCTTTGGTTTTGGATTAATCATATTTGATAACATGATATGTTTGTATGGTGTCGGGATATTTTAGCGTCCAAAGGCTATTGCCGTCTTTGTCAAATTCTTCGCCTGCCATTCCGAGATAACTGCCGTATCCGACAATATATGTTCCGGAATTTGTTTCAAAGACATTTCCCATAAATTGAGATAGATAAGGAAGCTGAATTTGCTGAAAATCTACAACCTTCTTGTTTTTTTCATCTAATTTGAATTTTAGGATTCTTGAGGTCGGATATTTTTTATATTGAAAATTACCGGCGCATTTTTGGTCCATATCGGTAGATTGATTGTCAAACAGCATTAGGTAGCCGTCTGAGGTGATGCTGGCCGTATGTTGGAATAAAAATTTTTGTTCGGGAGTTAAATTATAATCATCTTTTTTGCCGCCTAATCTCCAAATAATATCTCCTGTTTTGCGGTCTATTTTATATATGGTTGAAGTGTGACGAAAGGATAAAATTAGATTCCCGTCTTTGGGATCAATAACAACACTGTTAAAATGGACATAATCTTGAACATAACCGCTGGCGTAATCGCATTCTTTTAGTGTTTCATCATATAATTCAGGGTAATGACTGCTTTTCCATTCAAATATGACTTTTTGGTCTTTTATTTCTTGTAAATTGAGGACTGCCACAATTTCATGGTAATTGTTTTTGTCTTTTAATTGATGTTGATATCTTGGCAGAATGTAATGGTCATCTTCAATTAAAAGAGCATCATGATTTTCTATCAAACGTTTATCAGGTTGGTCATCTATTTGAGTCAATTCGTTGATTTTTTGAAAATTTTCATCAAGGACAATTAGTTTCCCGTACCAATAAGCATAGGGAGGTAAGGGTTTCGTCCTCTGCATAAACGTGTAGCGTATATCTCCGTTTTTTAAGATATGCCTTCTGAAATCACCAATACTATATCCTTCTATAATGCTTGCGTGATAAAATACGATGTCGCCCTTGTTCGTCATTAAAACGGCATAAGATGTGGGCTGCTTTGCTTGCTTTAGTCCGTTATGGCTGACAAAAAAAGATGTCGCAATCAATCCGTTTTGGCTTCCTTTGTCCGTAATTTCGGGAACGGGTAAATCTTCGGGGTAGGTTAAGAGATTGTATGACTGATGGTTTACCGTAAAAGGTAAAATATGGTCTGAAGAAATTTTAGATAGTTTAAATTTTTGAATTTGACCGCCGCTTTCAATGGTATTATAGCCTTTTGTGTTAAGACTCAGAGCCTGGCATGTATTGTTATTTTCGCTTTGTGAGCATTTTAAAGGGTAGCCGTTTATGAGAATATCAGAGATATCCGCGGCACCTTTTAAGGACGGAATTTTATCAATATAAACCGCATCGGCGGCTAAAACTGTATTTATAAAAAGAAAGTAAAAGAAAAGCAGTCGTATAAACATATCATTACCCGTAAAAAATAATATTAATTTTAACATAAAAATTTTTTTAAAAGAAGTCAATTAACAATCTGCTAATTGAATTTGTTGTATATGCCTTTATTTAATAAAAGTATATACAACAAAGCTAGTGACTAATAAAAGGAGATGGGATATAGTAACATGGATTAGTCATTTTTGTAAAGGTGAGAAAATGTTCAGAATTTGTAAACTATGTGCCGGATTGGCCGCTTTTTTGATTTTGTGTTCTTGTAATGAAGATAAGAAAGCGTCTGCGGAAGCGGATAAACCGACGGCAATAAGCGTGGATGCGGTGCAAGTCGAACCGCAAAATATTCCGCTAAGTTTTGAATTTTCCGCTCGTGCTCAAGGGTATAAGGAAACTCAGGTGCGTGCACGTGTCGGCGGTATTTTGCTTAAGAAAAATTATATTGAAGGAGCAGAAGTTAAAGAGGGTGATGTCTTGTTTGAAATTGACCCTAACGAATATCGTGCCAAACTTAATAACGCCAAAGCTAATTTGGCCAAAGCTCAGGCACAGCTTCATCGCGCCGAAACCGAATGGGACAGAATCGAAAAATTGTTTAAACAACGCGTTGTCAGCGAAAAATCGCGAGATGATGCTTTAGCTGAATTAGAATCACAAAAAGCAGCAGTCTTAATGGCTGAATCGGAAGTGGAAACGGCACAGCTTAATTTTGATTATACAAAAGTGACCGCACCTATCAGCGGTGTAACCGGTATGGAAGAACAATCCGTCGGCAGCTTGATTTCGGCAACCGGATTGCTGACAACCATCACTCAACTTGATCCGATTTATGTTATTTTTTCGGCTTCGGAAAGTGAAATGATGTCTTTGGCTAATATGGTCAGAAGCGGATTGGTAAAAAATCCGGAAAATAAAAGTGAAGTTATTGCCAAAGTAAAATTCAGCAATGATGTTTTCTATCCTTTGGACGGAGAAATTAATTTTATTAATTCGGGAATTGATGAAGGTACGGGCACAATCAAACTTCGTGCCGTATTTCCAAATCCCAAAAGACAATTGAAACCTGGACAATTCCTACGTTTAGTCATGGAAGGTCTGACCCGTATCAATGCTTTGGTTGTTCCTCAAGAATCAATTATGCAAGGGGCCAATGGCTCTTATTTGTATATTGTCAATGACAAAAATATGGTTGAAGCCGTTAATGTTCAAACCGGTTTGATGACCAAAGAAGGCGGTTGGATTATTGATGGGGGACTAAAAGCCGGAGATAAAGTGATTATCAGTAATTTGATGAAAATTCGTCCGGGAATGACGGTTGAGCCGAATATGACCGAAGTTTTGCAGAAAAATGAAGATGTTGAAGATTAGTCCGAAAGGAGAATAATATGTTTTCTAAATTCTTTATTGAACGGCCGATTTTTGCAACCGTAATTTCACTCGTATTTGTTTTGGCCGGATTGGTATCCATGAAAGTATTGCCGGTTGAGCAATATCCTAATATCGTGCCGACGGAAATTCAAATTAGTGCCGTTTATCCCGGAGCAACCGCCGAAGTCTTGGCTGATACGGTTGCCGCCCCGATTGAACAGGAAGTTAACGGTGTCAAGAATATGATTTATATGTATTCTAACGCCACTTCTCAAGGCTATCTCACCATCGGTGTCGTTTTTGACATCGGAACCGATCCTGACCAAGCAACCATTGACGTCAATAATAAGGTGCAGGCGGCAACTGCAAAATTGCCGAGTGAAGTCACTAAGCAAGGAGTTACGGTTGAGCAAAAATCAAACTCGATTTTACAGATTGTCAGTATGAAATCCAACTCTCCGCAATATGATACAATTTATGTGTCAAACTACGCTTTGCTTAATGTTTTGGATGAAATTCGTCGTATTAAAGGGGTCGGCAGTGCCTCCCTGTTTGCCAGTCAAGATTATTCCATGAGAATTATGCTTTCTCCGGATAAACTTGCCGATTATGACATGACGCCTCAAGATGTGATTGCTGCTATTCAGGAGCAAAACTCACAATTTGCAGCCGGACAATTCGGTCAAGAACCCTTAGATGAGTATCTGCCTTACACTTATTCGGTTAATACCAAAGGACGCCTGACAGATGAAAAAGAATTCGGTAATATTATCTTGAAAAGCGATAAAGACGGCGGAATTTTGCGCTTAAAAGATGTTGCCAGAATAGAACTCGGAGCACAGGATTATAACGTCAACACTTTCTTTAACGGTGAACCGGCCGTCGCTTTCGCCATCTATTTGCAACCCGAGGCCAATGCCTTGGAAACGGCTGATTTGGTCAAGCAAAAGATGAAAGAATTGTCTAAACGTTTTCCCGACGGTATCAGTTACGAAATTCCGTATGACACAACTTTGTTTGTTAATGTGTCTATTAATGAAGTTATTCATACATTTTTTGAAGCAGTTTTGCTGGTTATTGCCGTGGTTTATCTGTTTTTGCAAAATATGCGGGCAACACTTATTCCTATTTTGGCGGTGCCGGTATCTATTGTCGGTGCTTTTGCCGGCATGTATTTACTTGGGTTTTCCATCAATTTGCTAACCTTATTCGGTTTGATTTTAGCCATCGGTATTGTGGTTGATGATGCGATTATCGTTCTGGAAAATGTTGAACGTTTGATGAGCGAAGAAAAGCTTTCTCCAAAAGAAGCCGCCGTCAAAGCCATGATGGAAGTGTCCGGACCGGTGGTTGCCGTGGCTTTGGTTTTGTCAGCCGTATTTTTGCCGATTGCTTTTCTCGGCGGCATGACCGGTGTTATGTATAAACAATTTTCGGTTACGATTGCCGTATCGGTACTGATTTCGGCTTTTGTCGCGTTGACTTTAACACCGGCTTTATGTGCTTTGATTATCAAACCCAACCGTACACATGAAGAACCTAAAGGTTTCTTTAAGTGGTTTGATGTCTTTTTCGAAAAAGTTACTGAGGCTTATCTGTCAGGTGTTCGCTTTTTCTTGAAATATCGTAAAACCGCTTTGACTTTCTTTGCCCTTGTCCTCGGAGCCATCGTTTGGTTATTTAAGATTGTTCCGGGAGGATTGGTTCCTGCTGAGGACCAAGGAAGTTTGTTAGAGGCTTATAGTATGCCCGAAGCCTCTTCGTTAAAACGAACAACCAAATTTACCGGTGCCGTCTCGGCTATGATAGAAAAAAATCCGAATGTGGAAGATATCTTGACCATCAACGGCTATAATATTTTGTCATCAAGTCAAAATACTTATTCGGGAGTTAGCTTTATTACCTTAAAGGATTGGACTCAGAGAAAGGATCCGACACAAGCCGCCGACGCTTTGGCATTGCAATTTACCAAATACGGAATGAGCCAACCAGAAGGTATCGGTTATGCCTTTTCAATGCCACCGATTATGGGAATGAGTATGTCGGGCGGTTTTGAAGGCTATGTCCAAAACCGCGGCGGTAAGACTTCGGCAGAATTGATGGATAAAGTTACCGAATTTGTAAATGCGGCCAATAAACGTCCGGAATTAAAAAATGTCAGAACAACTTTTTCGGTCAGTACACCTCAATATCGGATTGACTTGGACAGAGAAAAAGCAAGAACTTTGGATGTATCTATCAGCGCCATTTATTCGGTTATGCAATCAACTTTCGGCAGTTTGTATGTTAACGATTTTACCTATAAAGGCAGAAATTTCCGCGTAACTTTACAATCAGAGGGAAAATTCCGTCGTACACCGGATGACTTACGTTATGTTTATGTAAAGTCAAATAGCGGTAAATTGGTGCCTTTATCAACTCTTATTCAAGTTGAACGTGTAACCGGTCCGGAATTGGTTAACCGTTTTAATATTTTCCCTGCCGCTAAAGTATTGGGCGATCCTGCTGACGGTTATTCTTCGGGACAAGCCATCGATGCGATGGAAGATGTTGCCGATGAAGTTTTGGGCGAAGACTATTCTTTGGCTTGGGTCGGTTCGGCTTATCAGGAGAAGTTGGCCGGCGGTGCTTCCACACAGGCATTTGTTTTCGGTTTAATTATGATTTTCTTGATTCTGGCAGCTCAGTATGAAAAATGGTCGTTACCGTTTGTGGTTATTTTATCCGTGCCTTTTGCCGTACTCGGTGCCTTACTCGCAATTTATATAAGAGGTATTGAAAACGATTTGTATTTCCAAGTCGGTTTGGTTACCTTAATCGGTTTGGCAGCCAAAAATGCCATTTTGATTGTTGAATTTGCGGTAATGCAGGTGCAAAACGGATTAACTTATGCCGAGGCGGCGATTAATGCGGCAAAACTCAGATTCCGTCCGATTGTGATGACCTCTTTGGCCTTTACATTTGGCGTTTTGCCCTTAGCCGTTTCGAGCGGAGCGGGTGCCGCCAGCCGTCACGCTATCGGTACCGGTATGGTCGGTGGCATGATTTTGTCGACCTTTGTGGCGACTTTGTTTGTACCGATGATGTTTGCCATTATCGGGGAAGCTTTTGATGAAGAAAATATTTTGCGTCGCAAAATTAATAAACGCGCACAAAAGCTCGGTCGTCCGCAGCTCAAAGGTCAAATGCGCTGATTTTCCCTTCTGCTGTTGTTGCCAAATATCCCTGTCTTTGGATAGGGATATTTGATTTTTATGATTTTAACGCAACAAGTAGCGGATGTAAGTCTATTCGTGAGGTTTGCGAAGTTTGAAACAGGATGAACAAAGTTTGAGTAGAGCAATTCACTTGCGTCGGCTTGCGGAGGTCCATGGGGTGTTTTATAAAAAGTTGATTTTACAGCCACCATACTTTTCATGTTTTGTGATAGCAAATTTCATATTTTGCGGCTTTACGGAAAAATTTTTATAAAAAATAAATATCCCCCAACGCGTTGGGGGATATTTGCATAAGTTATTTTAGTGAGTTTATTTAATTTCTTCAATCAATAATTCACTTGGAGCCGTTGTTCGTGTATTTTCGATAACATAAGATACCGTATTGTTTTTAACAACGGGTTTAGTTTTGGTTACAACGGTTTTTACATTTTTGTGAACAGGGACAACCCTAACTTCTGCCGGAACAACTTTTACCTTTGTTGGTTGAACAACTTGCAGAGCTTTTTGATTAACAATAGGCTCTTTTTCGTATGTTACGGTAGACGTTGTTTTTGGCTCAAATACGGTTGTATAAGTTGTTTTTTTGTAGATAACTTCTACCGGCTCACGCGTTTGCGTAACAATCGGTTCACAGCCGTTACAATTATTGCCGGCAACAATAACCGGTCTGGGTTCAACAATAGGAGCCGGTGCCTGAATATTGATTGTTTCTACAGGAACGACAACAGGCTTCTGTACAGGCATCGGTTGTGGCTGGTGCATAACACGGTGTTGTGCATATTGTGTTGTTTCAGGTAAAACTTCATTTTGAGCAACTAATCTGATTTTTTGTGGTTGATAGTTGTTGTTTGTTGCTTTTCTTTCTTGCTTTTGAATATTCTCTTTTTTGACGGGACAAGTTTTATTGGAATAAAAATGATCATTGCAATCTTGGTCAAATTGCTTGTAAATTGATCCTTGTGCGCATGCGCTCAACAGGAACATAAAGATAAGTGCAAATATTTTTTTCATGTTTTTGTCTTTCTTAAAGGGGAAAATTATTTTTTTGTATAAAATTATACCTTAATATACACTTTTTTTCTAATTTGTCAATTTCTGTTTAAAACTTTGTTCAATCTTTTTTACAACAATATACTTAATATAGTTTTTTTAAATAATAATTTAAATATTTGGTGCTATCAAATACATGAGTTTTTTAATGATATATCATTTCGTCACCTTTTTTATGCGAGGATCGTGCATGAAAATACAAAAAGTTACAGTTTTATCATTGATGATGTTTGGTTATGCCATGCAAGTAGAGGCTGCTCCTTATTCTGCAGCAGATTCCTTTTTTGCTCATGCGCAAGCACGTAATACAATGGCTATCGATCGAATGATGAGAAACGGCTATTCTATTGATTCTGTTGATGAAAACGGAAATACGGCTTTGTGTAAAGCTATTTTAGCCAAGGATAGCGCTTCTTATGGTATTTTGCGCCGGATGGGGGCCAATATTAATCACCCATGTGTTCAACGGTTGGAAGCGGCTGTTCGTCCGGTTAAAACAAAAGGGACGTCGTGGAATATCGGTTCAACAACATACCTCGGTGCCGCAGCGTTAATCGGTGGAACGGTTGCTATCGCGGCCAGCGGGAGTAACAGCAGCGGAGGAGGAAGCCACAGCAGCGGTGCCGGAAATGTCAGCGGCGGTGATAGCGGTGGCGATAGCGGCGGTGATAGTGGCGGTGATATCTCAGGAGAAACATCGTCACCGACTTATTTTGAAACAGATGAATATTTATGGGGAAATTTCTTATCTCAAATTAATGCTTCGGCCGCATATTCTCGTTTTTATAATGTAATTTCCGATAATGGAGATTTATCTTCTAACTTGGTTTCGGTTAATGCCGGTGTGGTAGATACCGGCGTCTATGCCGCAAATCAAGAATTTGCCGGAAAAAATATTCAAGGAGTGAATTATGATTATGGTCCTTGCTCTAAAAGCGGAAATTCAACTAATTGTTGGAAATGGGACGGAGAAGGTGCCGTAGAACTTACCTTAGACAGCGGACAACATTATATTGTTACGATTTCTCCTGAAGAATATGCTGCTTGGGAACAAACTTATGCTGATGGATATGATTGGAATAAAGTCAAGGATACTCCGACTTCCTTTTATCCTAATGACAATCAAGAAGATTGGCACGGGACACATGTTGCCGGTATCATTGCCGCAAATAAAGATTCTACCGGTATGCACGGTGTAGCTTTTGAAAATGCTAATATTTTAGCCGCTCGTTGGGATTTGATGTCTCCGATTGATGCTCCGGTTAAAGATTTGATTGATATGGGAGCACAGGTCATTAATTTCAGTCTCGGATTGGATTCTAACGAATTTATGAATGCTTCGACAATTACTTATTTTGAGAATCTTATTACAGATTATTTAGATGCTTTTCGTTACCAGATTGAGCATAATACCGTTTTTGTATTCGCTGCCGGTAACGAATCTCAAGCTCAACCCGGCGTTCTTAACGGAATACCGTTATTGGAAGAATTTAAAGAAAGTGAACAAAATTTGTTTATTACCGTTGTCGCAGTTGATGAAAATAATCAATTAGCTTCTTATTCTAACCAATGCGGTGCGGCTCAAAATTATTGTATTGCGGCTCCGGGAAATAACATTTATTCACCGGTTATAGGTGAAAGTGATTATTCTTCTATCTCAGGAACTTCAATGGCTGCACCGGTTGTAACCGGAAGTGTTGCCCTGTTAATGGGAGCTTATCCTTATATGACGCCGCAAGAGGTCGTTAGTTTGATTTTTGAAACTGCCGTTGATTTAGGAGATCCAACTATTTATGGGCATGGTTTAATCGATTTGGAGGCAGCAACAAGACCCCAAGGCGAAATGCAAGTTTCCTTATCTTCAAATGTAAATGGTGAAACTGTTCCCTTACGTTCAACATCTATGTCTGTTCCGGCTACATTTAAGGCTTCGCTTATGAAAAATATGCCCAAAACCGTTACGGCTTTTGATAAATATAAGCGTCCTTATGCTTTGCCTTTAAATTCAATCGTCAGAGCAACTCATAGCGGAGAGAGAAATTTTAAAAATGATTTGTATGCTTTTTCCCGCTACCAACCTAAACGTAAAATTAAGGCAAGTGACGGTTTAACGTTTTCTTATGCTCCGGCGGCCTTAAAGACCTCTCCGACCGGATTGGGAACAATGGAAGTAGAATTTGCCAATGATAATAATGTAACAGGATTTTACTATACAGAAAATACTGTTTATAATAATGAGCAATTTTTTGAAAAGACTTTATCAAATCCATTTTTAGCCATGAATTCCGCCTATGGCTTCTATAATCGTTATACGCCTTCTGATAATTGGAATATCTCAATGGGATTTTCTGTTGGTGAAAATGGACTTTATGACGGAAGTTTGGATGAAAATGATGTAGATTTTGATAATCAGGCTTATGGTTTTGATTCTGAAATCAGCTATCAAGTGCTCGAAAATGTTAATCTGGGCTTTATCAGCGGTGTTTTGTACGAAGATAGCGCCATCCTCGGTTTGAACGGTGACGGAGCGTTTGATGTCGGCAATTCAAGTACTTATTTTGCCGGTGTTTCCGTTAGTTGGCAGCCGATGAAAAATTTCTATTTGAGCGGGGCGTATTATCAAGGTTGGACCGATGCTGCAAATATGGCATCTAATTTGATTCAGACAAGCCGCCTTGTGAGCGACAGTTTTGCTTTAGATGGTCATTATGTGTATAATGGAACGGACATTATCGGTTTGCAGATTTCATCACCGCTCAGAATTTATCAAGGAACTGCAAAATTCGATTTGCCGGTCGGTCGCGATGATTATTCCGATGAAGTGTATCGTGAGCGTTTCTCTTCCAGTATGAAACCCGATGCTCGAGAATATAAGTTCTCCCTTTATCATGATAAGACGATTAATGAAAACATGAATTTTAAAACTCAATTTGACATGCGGCTTAATCCAGATCATGAAAAAGATGCCGAAACCGATTATAGAATTATGTTTGGTTTCAATTGGACTTTTAACTAAAAAAAGCGGCTGATAAAGCCGCTTTTTTAATCTGTGTCGGAAGCCAGAAATTCTTTAACAAGATGAATTTTGTATTGCCGAAATTTCTCTCTGAAATTTTCGTCTTTAGGGAGAAGGGCAAAATTAGGCATATCTGTTGCTTTGGCGGAAGTTATAATTTTTATAACCGAACGTAATTTCTTTTCGTTGGTTAAAAAGGCTGTTTCTTTTTCGTCGGTATGCGGAGCAAGATTTCCGAAAGCGTCTGCTTTGCAGGCCATGATGTAGTTTTCTATGCCGTAAGACCCTAAACGAGCAACTTCTTCGGCAAAATCGGTTAAAGTTGATATTCTCATTTCTGAAATTTTATAAAACTTCATATGATTACGACAAACAAAAAGTGCAAAGTCCCGATAATTATTCGGTATTTTTAATCTTCGACAGATGCGTCGAATAATGTCTAATCCGTTTTGCTCATGCTTGTGATGCGACGGAAGAATATTGGCTGGCGTTACCGTTTTGCCGATATCATGAAATAAGAGTGCAAAACGAACAAGCGCGTTGCCCGATTGAGCTTGTTGAAGAGTAAGTAACGTATGGTCACCGCTGTTGCCTTCGGGATGATAATCTGTTCTTTCGGGCGTATGCCATAGCTGTTCTACTTCAGGCAGAAGGAATTTCAGAACGCCGCAGGTTCGCGCCGTTAACAGAAAATTATTAAAAGTGGCGAATTGCAGTGCTTTTTCCAATTCTTTCCAAATACGTTCAGGGGAAAGATAAGATAACATGCCGGAACTGGTCATTCTTTTAACTAATTCTATGGTTTCGGGGGCAGGTGTAAAATCAAGCTGAGCGGTAAAGCGGCAGAGTCTTAAAATACGTAAAGGGTCTTCTTGGAAATGTTCTGAATTTATATGTCGAAGTATTTTGTTTTGAATATCTTTTTTGCCGTTGAAAGGATCAATAAAAGTTTTGTTACATGGGTCGTAAGCAATGGCGTTGCATGTGAAATCGCGGCGCTCCAAATCTTGTTCCAAAGACACGTCCGGCGAAAAAATGAATTTGAAATCCTGATGGCGGGGACCTGTTTTAATTTCTTTTCTGGCAAGAGCGTATTCTTCTTTTGTTTGCGGATGCAAAAATACCGGAAAACTCTTGCCAACTTCAATATATCCGAGTGCCAGCATTTCTTGTGGACTGCTTCCGGTGACGACATAGTCGAAATCTTGCGGTTTCTTACCGCGTAACATATCTCTGACACATCCACCGACTTGATATATTTTCATATAACTAATTTTCCCGTATCTTGAATTTTATTGCTCTTAATTTTATTTTTGTGCCAAATTGTTATCTAGCAGTATTGCGGCCTTAATTCCGGAAGCTAAGGCTTCTACAATCGTTGAGCCGCCATGTTTACAATCTCCGGCATAAATTATTCTTTCTGTATCCGGTTGTTTGGGGGCGGTACTGCCGATGGCTTTAATGACTAAACTAAATCCCGGACGAGCGATGGTTGTGTCGGGAATTTCTTCCAGCTTTCTTTGGTTAAATCTGTTTTTGGCCGTATATAAAGTTATAAGACTGCCATCTCTGCCTATTTTTTTGACGCGTGTCATGGATGTTAAATCTACACCGGCTTCTAATAATGACTTTCTTTCTTCACTTGTGACGCGCATATCGGCAATTCGCCGTCTGATAAACATTTCTACGTTTTCGGCGCCATTATTAAAAGCAGTTAAGGCGCAGTCCGTCGCAACGGCTCCGCCGCCGATAACGGCAACATTACCCTCTGTTGCAAATTTTTCCGGATATCTCAGATAGTCAAGATATGATACGGAATATTCTTCGCCTTCAATATTCAGATTGATACCCTCGGGTTCACCGGTTGCGACAATAATGCCGTCATATCCTTGGTTCAACAATGCTGCGGGGTTATCAATATTTGTGTTTAATCTTAGTTCAATGACTTTGGGGTTTTCTATAAATTCCCAGTCTTTATTGATGACTTCGTGAGGAAGTCTGCTGCTGGGAATGAGATTTAAGGCGCCGCCGATTTTATCATAACTTTCAAACAATGTGATTTTGTAACCATGTTTAGAAAGTTCTGATGTTGCGGCAATTCCGGCCGGACCGGCGCCGATAACAGCTATTCTTTTACCGTTGGACGGCATATCGGTACGGGAAAGAGCTTCTTTGTTTCTGTATTTTTCCAGAATCGTTGCTTGGACTTTGGGAATGTTTATCGGAAAATCAAGATTGGAGCGTGTACAGGCTTGCATACAGAATTTGTCGGGGCAAATAAGACCGCAAGTTTGTCCCATGGGGTTGTTCCTCATAATTGTTTTCACGGCGCCGGTAAAGTCATTTTTTTTGGCTTGGGCAATAAACTCTTGAGGGTTACAACTTACGGGACAAGCCGTCATACAGGGTTTATTTTTACATTCTAAACAGCGGCCGAGTTCCGATACAAGCTGGGCACGTGTCAAATAAAGATTTTTTTGCTTCATTTTAACTTATCCGAAATTAGTTTATGTCTATAATCTACGCCATTAGAATGGTTGGAAGTCAAGTTTTTTTGAAACAGAGTAAAAAAATGTTGAAAAAAATATTAAAAATTTGCGCTTTGTTGGCAATTATGTTGTTTGTGTATGGCATTTGTCTGTATGCTATTCAAGATGATTTGATTTTTTATCCTGACAAAACTTATGTCGGACCAAACATGGCAGGAGTAGGGCAATTTGAAGAACAACCTTTGGTAACGGCAGACGGGCATTTGATTATGGCATGGTATGCTAAAGGACAAAAAAACAAGCCCGTTATTTTGTTTTTTCATGGAAATGCCGGACAATTGGCCCGATTTGCTCCTTTGTTGAAGATATATCATGATGCCGGCTATGGGATTTTTATGCCGGAATATCGCGGTTTTGCACATAGTGGTGGTCAATTGACCGAAGATACGATGTATGCTGATGCCATAACAAGTTTTGATTTTGTAAAAAACAGGCTAACACCTGAAAAAATTGTGGTCTTGGGGTATTCTATGGGAACGGCTCCTGCTTCTTTTTTGGCGCAGGTCAGACAACCGGATGCGTTGATTTTATTAGCTCCGTTTTTGTCTTTGGAAAAAGAAGTGGCAGACAAACCTGTTCCTTTGGCTACCTTGGTTTTAAAAAATAAATTGGAATCGGAAAAATATCTAGCCAAGTATAAAAATCCGCTTTTGATTATGCATGGAAAACTGGATAAATTGATTTTACCTTATCACGGGCAGAAAATGTTTGCGATTTCGCCGTCAAAAGATAAAACGTTAAAACTGGTTGACGGGGTAGATCATCATCAGTTGTTTTTTGATGTTACGAATCATCAACAGGTACTTAACTGGCTCCAAAACAGATTTTAGAAATATATAATATATTACGGGCTGTGAGAGATACGAAATCTTTTTATTCCATTAAATCTGATTAACAGATCATGTTGAGGTTGTTGCGAGTTTATGTAAAGTGAAAAGCAATTTATAAAGCTCTGTTGCTTATGACAAAGATATTATTTCAGATGAATTGTGTTTTGCAAATTCGTAAAGCTGTTTAGGCGCAAACAAGTTTGGAGCTTTTATTGCTTTTCAAATAAGCAAGTCCGAATCGTAAAAAAAACTCCTCAAATGAGGAGTTTTTTTAATTCTTTTATCGAAATTAGAAGACGTAACGTAAACCGCCATAAAATTCTTGGTTATGTACTTTTCCTTTACCGATTTTACCCATATCAAAGTAACGATAACCAACATCAATATTCAAACGGTTAGTCATTTTGGCAGAAATACCGCCACCCAAGACCCAGGTGAAGTTATGCTCTTTTAATGAGTGGTTGCCTTCGCCCTCATAGTGGAATTTGTATTCAAGATTGCTGACGCCGATACCTGCTTGGAAGTAAGGAGTGAACCAAGTGTACGGTGAAAAGTCATAATACAAGTTGAACATATAAGAATCATAATCAAATTCGCCGACGCTGGTTGAAACGATAGGATCAGGACGTCCTGGAATTGTTGTGGTAATGGTTTCGGAATCTCTGCTCTGGTCACGCCAAATATATTCAAATTCGGCGCGGAAATATGTATAACGGTAACCGATAGCACCGCTCAGCATGAACAAGTTATCATCAATTTTCAGTCTATCGCCTGAAGTATGGCTGGCGCCGATATCTGGTTTAGCAACGCCGCCGCGGATACCGAGATAAATACCATCACATTCGGCCATGGCATCGGCTGCCACAACCATTCCCAAAGCTATTGCCGAAGCACCGGCCAACAATTTTTTCAACATTATTAAGATTCCTCTCATAAAAGAAAATGAAAATTCTGCTGCAAAGAGTACATTAGTTTTTTAATATAATCAAGACTTTTGTGTACAAAATTTAGAAATTAGACATATTTTTATATTCCGTCGGCTTGATTTTTTGAACTATATATGCTAGCAACTTTTTGATATTAGGCTGTAAAGGTATATTTCTATGGCGCAACATATTGAAACAGAAAAAGAAAAACGTACGGCATCCGGATTAAATCAGCTTGCCGCCGAAACAATGCCCTTATTACGTCGGTTGATTGATAAAAAAAACTCAATGACAATTGATATCTTTATGTATTGGAAACAAATTGTCGGAGATGAAATGGCAGAATATTCTCTTCCCGAAAAAATTGCGTTTCGCAATAATGAAAGAAAAAATGGCGTGCTGACGATAGCGGTTGCTAATGGGGCTTTTGCTCTTGAAATTCAACATAGAGAAAAATTTATTCTGGAAAAAATAAATTCTTTTTTTGGCTATCAGGCCGTCGGTTCCATACGTATTCGGCAAAGTATTGAAGTTATATCTTTGTCTAAGAAACAATTTAATCAGTTCAAATGTAAGAAAAAGCTTGTAAGCAAGCAAGAACAAAATTATATTACACAATTAACGGATGGATTGGTAAATGCAGACTTGCAAAAACAATTGCAGCGTTTGGGAGAGTCGGTATTTTCCGAAAATAACGAAACTAAACAGGAGTCAAAATGAATTTTGAAAATATTGTGAAAAAATTAAGCCGCAGTTTGGCCATAATATTTATTTTTGTCATGGCAGACAGTCTGTATCTGTCGGCTAAAGGTTTTAACTGGGTTGACGGACGTTTGATTTTGGTCAATTCGGCAGAGGCCTCCCCCATAAACGATGCAAATGGTCAGAATGATACAACTCCAAATCTGTTTGATATGAACCCGCAATATGTCCTGGGTGATAAGAATGCTCCGGTTACAATTTATGAGTTCTCTTCTTTGGGCTGTTCACATTGTGCTTCTTTTCACCTCAACACATTACCTAAACTCAAAAAAGACTATATCGATACAGGCAAAGTCAAATTGATTTTTGCCGATTTTCCGATTGATGCAAAATCTATGAAAGGAGCTATGTTGGCTCGTTGTATGCCAGAGGATAAATATTTTGATTTCTTAAACCTGATGTTTAAAAAGCAATTGTCTTGGAGCTTGTCTTTTAAAACAGAAAAAATCTTTATCAGTTATGCCGAGTTAGAAGGCTTGGATGCGGCAAAGGCTAAGGCATGTATGGAAAATGACGATGTTGCCAAAGAAATTATGGCTATACGTCAGGACGGTATGGAAAAGTTGAAAATTCAAGGAACACCGGTCTTTTTGATTAGAGGCAGTCAAGGAGAAGAAATGATACACGGAGCGCCGGATTATGAGAGTTTGCAACAAATTATAAATAAATATTTGGATGTTAACAAGTAAGTAATATTTTGAGGATTATGTTTGGCAATGAGCATGAAACCTGATGATATCAGGGAATTAGAAGGAAAAATAGCCCGCTTGCGAAATCATTCGGACGCAAAGCAAGTCAGTTCTTCGCCTTGCATAAATGCCGGTTTCGGAATGAGAATCGCCGTCGAGTTGTTATCGGCAGTCGTCGTGGGCGGTGCCATGGGATATGTCTTTGATGAGCTTATGCATACGTATCCTTTTTGCTTAATTGTTTTCCTTCTGTTTGGTGGTGCTGCAGGTTTTTTAAATGTTTATCGCTTGGCAAAAGCCTACGATGAAGCAAAGAAAAATGGTGGGGAGTAAACTCATGTCTAATCCTATGGAGCAATTTGAAATTAAAACAATAGTTCCTTTGAAAATAGGAAATGTCGATGTTTCGTTTACTAATTCTGCCTTGTTTATGTTGTTATCCGTATTTGCGGCAACTTGTATTTTGGCTCTATGTTTGCGAAAAAGAACAATGATACCAGGCAGAGCTCAGGCCTTTCCCGAATGGGTGTATAATTTTGTCGCGGGACTTATGAAAGATAGTTTGGGAGCCGAAGGATTAAAATATTTTACGTTTATTTTCTCTATTTTTCTTTTCGTTGCTTTCGGTAATGTCTTGGGATTGACTCCCTATGCTTTTACATTTACTTCTCATGCGACAGCCGTAGGTACTTTATCTCTCGTCGCTCTCGTATTCAATATTTGCGTCGGTGTTAAAAAAAGAAAATTAGGATATTTGAGAACCTTTTTGCCAAAAGGAATACCGTTGGCTTTGGCCCCTTTGATTATACCTATTGAAACAATATCACTGTTATCAAAACCCTTTAGCCTGACCGTCCGTCTGGTGGCAAATATGACGGTAGGTCATATTATGCTTAAGATTATTGCGGGGTTTATTGTCGGTTTAGATGTTTTGGGAGCTATACCCTTACTTTTTAACTCTTGTATCATTATCTTTGAATTGTTTATTGCATTGCTTCAGGCCTTCGTTTATACGGTGTTAAGCTGTATTTATCTTGGAGATGCCATTCGCAGTCATTGATATGTACTTAATTATTATTTTGATGTTTAATATTTTAGTTCGAAAGGAAAAAAAATGGAACCTTTAGCTTATATCGGTGCAGCACTTTGTGCTTTAGCCATGACTGTTTCTGCTTGGGGTGTTACACAATTGTGGACAACAATTATCACAACGGTCGGACGTAACCCTCAGGTTAAAAAAGATGTCGATATATATGGTTGGGCCGGATTTGCCGCTATTGAAGCAATTGCGTTGTATGAGCTGGTCGTTGCTTTGGTAATGCTGACCGGTGGTGAATAATGTTTTGAAATGCGGATATAAGCGGGAAGCATTTTCCCGCCATTCGCTTCAAGATTAATTTGTTTTTAATAAAAATTAAGAGGCTTTGATGCCACAATTAGATTTTTCATCATTCAGCTCACAGGCATTTTGGATTATTATCAGTTTTTTACTGATGTGGTTTATTATTGCCAATTTTATTGTCCCAAAAATTGTCGATATTTTAAATCAGCGCCAGCACAAAATCGATGACTATCTGTCTGCCGCCGAACAGTTCAAGCAATCGGCAGAAGAGGCCTTGACTAAATACGAAAAAGCGTTGAAAGTCGCTAACGAGCAGGCTTTGGAAAATTTTCGTTTGGCTGAAGAAAAACTTAAGCGAAAAATTGCTGAAAAAGAATCCGAAAAAAATAAAATTCTTGCCGATTTGGCCGTGCAAAATCAGCAAGCCATAGAACAGCAACGCCGACAAACCATGGAACAAATCGAAAAAATTTCGGTGGAATTGGCATCTCTGATGGCCTCAAAAGTCGGTGTCGGCGATATCGTAACCAAAGATGATATAAATCTAATTATTAAGCGGGAACCAAAAGATGAATAACCAAATGGCGAATGCTAACAGTCAAAAATTGCTTGATGCAACACAACAAGCCGTTGTGGGGGCTGCTGATGAAGTCGAAACCGTGATTGAAAAAACGTCGGCAGAGTTGGAAGGACAGGAGCCTTTCTATTTATCAGGTGAATTTTGGGTAGCCATGGCTTTTATTTTGGTTGTCGTGGCTTTGTTTATTCCTCTCAAAAGAGCTCTTTTTTCATTCTTAGATAAATATATACAGAAAGAAACTTCAAGAATTGATGAAGCCGCCGTGCTTAAAGATGACGCGCGTAAAGTTTTGGCAGATTATGAACGTAAACTTGAAGATATTGCTGTTGAAACAAAAGAAATTTTGGATAAGGCTGAAAAACGCGCTGAACTAACCGAAAAAAAAGAATTGCAAAGTTTGAATGTGCGGCTTATGTCTCAGGAAAAAACTGTTAAAGATAGAGTCGCTGCCGAATTGGCGTTTGCCGAAAAAGAATTAACATCTGTCGTGATTGAAAAAAGTGTTGTTTTGCTCGAACAAACCATCGAATCCAAAATGGATAGAACAAGACAAAATCAGTTGATAGATGCGTCAATTGAAAAAATTGCCAAATTGTAAAATCATCTTTGCTTTTCTATATAATACGCGATTTGTTACTCACCATTATTGTTTGGTTTGATAGTCTCAAACGCTGACTGTGCAAAGAATGCTCCGAACCTGTCGTTTTTTCGGAAAAATAGATTTCATGCCAAAAGTTAAGTCTTCCGTTTGAAGAGAAAATTGCAGGTTGTTTCACCGGACGGATTGTAAAATTTTGTACACGGTTATGGTATTTTAAGTACCGTATCAGAAATCTTCCGGACTGTTTTAGAAAATTAAAGTTTATTGTAAAATAGCATATTTGGCTAAACAATCATATTAAATCCCAAGTGCCTTAGCCCGATTAAAATTGAATAAACATCAAAAAGGGCATTATGTGTATCGAGTTTCAAATCTTTTAATTGTTCTTCCAAGTGTAGTAATTTGACAATTTCTCCCGAGCATTGTGATTTTATATTAAGTCCGGTTTCTTGGTATTTTTGCTTAAACCACTTGGCAATATTACGATAATCAGGTTCGTCATTGTCTTTTAATCCAAACATTTCCATATTGTAGCGAATAACTTTACCGTCGGCCAAGTTGTCGTTATCATTTGACCAAGCATGAGCGTAACATGGCAGATGACCAACGAATCGTTTAAATTTTTGGTATGCTTCGGGAAAAGAAATTCCTTCTTTGTCGAGGAGCTGGTCGGTTAATCCGGTAAGTCGTATAAAATAATCCGTTAATTTTGGAGTAAAGTATGGTTTGATAAAAATATTTGTTTTATCGGCAATGCTCAGGTCGCTTAAATTGATTTTGAGTGCGGCGATTTGGACAATTTCGGCTTTTTTCTTTTCTTGCTCGGGGGCGGTTAGAAAACCGGACCAGGAGGCATATTCGGTATCGTAAAGAACAAATTGTTTTGTCATTAAATCTTCTTTCAACAGAATTTATGAGCAGAATAAAAATTCACTATTTGATATAGTTTATACCGGACAATCTGGTATGGCAAGAAACGATTTTAATTCAAAATAAAATGTGCGTTTTTTATTACAAAAAAATGATGCTGTTAACGGCTGTATTTTTGAGAGCAAAAATTCCATTTTTTATTGTGAGCCATTTGTGACGGCTTGCATCAGAAAGTGTCGTTGCATAAAACTGTCAAGTGTTTGCACAAACTGCAAAAAATAATCTTTTATCTGTTGAAAAGTACGGAATATAAAAAGATTTTGCTTGAAGAATCGGGGGAAGTGTTATAACTTCGTGACTGAATTAGTTTAAAATCATTTTGCCTCCGGATTTATGAGGAGAATATGGTTTTTGTGTTAACCTTAATAGCTATAGGAGCTAAGAATTACCATGAGTAAATGGGTATATACATTTGGAAACGGTAAAGCCGAAGGCGATGCCTCCATGCGTAATCTCCTCGGCGGTAAGGGTGCCAACCTTGCGGAAATGAACAAGGTCGGATTGCCTGTTCCTCCGGGATTTACCGTAACGACTGAAGTTTGCACATACTATTACAACAATAATAAAACCTATCCTGCTGATTTGAAAGAACAAGTCAAAACAGCCGTTGAAGGTGTTGAAAAAATTATGGGCAAAAAATTTGCCGATGCTGAAAATCCGTTGCTGTTCTCCGTTCGTTCGGGCGCTCGTGTTTCTATGCCGGGCATGATGGATACCGTTTTGAACCTCGGCTTGAATGATGAAACAGTTAAGGCTTTGGCTAAAGCTTCCGGTTCTGAGAGATTTGCTTACGACTCTTATCGTCGTTTCTTGCAAATGTTCTCTGACGTGGTTTTGGGTGCCGATTTGGACGAATATGAAGGCGCTTTGGAAGCTATGAAAAAAGCCAAAGGCTACAAATCTGATACAGATTTGACAGCAGATGACCTTAAAGAATTGGTTAAAGAATATAAAGAAATCGGTCAAAGATTGGGTAAAGTCGTTCCTCAAGATCCTTGGGAACAATTGTGGGCAGGTATCGGTGCCGTATTCGGTTCTTGGATGGCTGCTCGTGCCATTACCTATCGTAAACTCAACAATATTCCGGGTGACTGGGGTACAGCCGTTAACGTTCAAACCATGGTATTCGGTAATGCCGGCGATGACTGCGCTACCGGTGTTTGCTTCTCTCGTGACCCCGCTACCGGTGAAAATGTTTACTATGGCGAATATTTGGTAAATGCTCAAGGTGAAGATGTTGTGGCCGGTATTCGTACACCGCAACCGATGGCTTCTAAGGGTGATGGCACTTCTTTGGAAGAAAAATGGCCTAATTTGTATAAAGAATTGGTTGATGTTCGTAACAACCTCGAAAGCCACTACAAAGATATGCAAGATATGGAATTTACCATTGAACACGGCAAACTTTGGATGTTGCAATGCCGTAACGGTAAACGTACTGCCGCTGCTGCCGTTCGTATGGCTGTTGAAATGGTTGAAGAAGGCTTGATTAATAAAGAAGAAGCCATTATGCGCGTCGGCGCCGATCAACTCGACCAATTGTTGCACCCAATGCTCGATCCTAAAGCTAAAAAGCATGTTATTGCTACCGGTTTGCCGGCTTCTCCTGGAGCTGCCGTCGGACGTGCCGTCTTCTGTGCCGAAGATGCTGAAGCTTGGGCTGCCAAAGGTGAAAAAGTTATCCTTATCCGTAACGAAACTTCTCCTGAAGATATCGGCGGTATGCACGCTTCTCAAGGCGTGATTACTGCTCGCGGCGGTATGACTTCACACGCTGCCGTTGTTGCTCGCGGTATGGGTACTCCGTGCGTTTCCGGTTCTACCGATATTACCATCGATTATAAAACAAAAACAATGTCAACTAAATGCGGCGTTGTTATCAAAGAAGGTGACTGGGTATCTTTGGATGGTGCTAAAGGTCAAATTATTGAAGGTCAAGTTCCGACTGTTAAAGCTGATACTCACAGCGGTAACTTCGGTAAGCTGATGGGTTGGGTTGACGAAATCCGTACTTTGGAAGTTCGCGCTAATGCTGAGACTCCGAAAGACGCTCAAACAGCTCGTGATTTCGGTGCTCAAGGTATCGGTTTGGCTCGTACCGAACATATGTTCTTTGATGCTGACCGTATTCCGGATATGCGTGCTATGATTTTGGCTGAAAATGAAGAAGGTCGTCGTGCTGCTTTGGCTCGTTTGTTGCCTTATCAAAAACAAGACTTCAAAGATTTGTTCAGAATCATGGACGGTCTGCCGGTCGTTATTCGTTTGCTCGATCCTCCTTTGCACGAATTCTTGCCGCATACCGATGCTGAAATGCAAGAGTTGGCTGATAAAATGGGCTTGACTTTGGAAAAAGTAAAACAACGTGCTAATGCTTTACATGAAGCAAACCCGATGCTTGGTCACCGTGGTTGTCGTTTGCCGATTACTTATCCTGAAATTTGCGAAATGCAAACCCGTGCTATTTTGGAAGCTGCTTTGGAATGCGAAGCCGAAGGTATCAAAGTATTGCCTGAAATCGAAGTTCCTTTGACAGGTTCTAAGAAAGAGCTCGATATTGTTAAAGACATTATCGATACAACTGCAGAAAAGATTTTTGCAGAACAGGGCAAAAAGGTTAAATATGAAGTCGGTTCTATGATTGAATTGCCGCGTGCAGCCCTCAAAGCTGACGAATTGGCTCAATCTGCTGAATTCTTCGGTTTTGGTACCAACGACTTAACACAAACCACTTTGGGTATGAGCCGTGATGATACCGGTGCTATCCTTGATGAATATCGCGCTCGCGGTGTTTATGTAGCTGATCCGTTTGCATCTATTGATGTTGAAGGTGTTGGCTGCTTGGTTAAGATGGCTTGCGAAAAAGCTCGTCGTGCTAATCCAAAAATTTGGCTCGGCGTTTGCGGTGAGCACGGTGGTGATCCTGCATCTATCGACTTCTTCCAAACTTGCGGCATGAACTATGTTTCTTGCTCTCCGTACCGTGTACCGGTAGCTCGTTTGGCTGCTGCTCAAGCTGCAGTTCGTCATAAAAATGACAAGAAAGAAGAAAGCTGCTGCTGCAAAAAAGCCTGCTAAAACTTGCTCTATGAGCATCTAATACATAAAAAAACCTCTAAGCTAAGTTATGTACTTCTATGTACACGCCTGTCGCTTAGAGGTTTTTTTCTTATTATCTGCTTCATATATCAAGTTTTAGAAATTAAGGCGTATAACGCGCTCATCTAGAGCCTAAATCTTATACAGGGAAAATTCGTGTAATTCTTGCACATCAGGATTTTCCCTGTATTTTTATTAGCTGCTTTACAGAAAAAAACGAGTTTATTCGGGGCTGAATGCAAAGGTATCATTAGACACGGCTCCACGCCAACGAGCGTGGTCAAATGCAGGTTTATAGCTGATTTAGCCTCTCAGTTTTCTGGGGGTATCTATTTAGAATTTGCGTCATATAGTGCGCTTATCTAGAGAAAAATTTTTATTTTAGCAAAATTTATGTACTTTGTTTGTTTGAATTTGCGGCTTTGTTGATATTGGACAAAAATAATAGTACATTTTGTATATGTATTATCTTTTAAGGAGAACTGCTATGGATGACGTTACTAAACTGCCGGATGGAGAACATAGAGAGTATTATGAAAATGAAGCGTTAAAGGCTGTTTACAATGTTAAAAATGGCAAAATTGACGGCGAATATGTCGAGTATAACTAACAATCGGGTGAGCCTGAATTTTTCGGTCACTATGTGGATGGAGAATTACATGGTCCTTTTGTAGATAAAAGGATTGTTCATAAAGAAGGTACTTATTTGCACGGAAAGTTGCACGGCGATTGTGTAATTAAAAAAGGAGGAGGTGGGTGTAAAATATCTTCTTATGATAATGGTGAGCTGAAAGCAGAAAAAGAAATTTCACCTAGCGGAAGACGTGTGGCTGAAAAAAAAATATGAAAACGGAGAAGTTTCATCTGAGTATGAGCGTGTCAACGATCATGTCGTGCTTGATGTAAAGTATAAAGATGGAAAACCTTATAATGGATTTTCCGATCAGTCTTTTAGTTTTGGTCCCAGAGGAAGTTTGTTGGAGATAAAATATCGGGTCAAAGACGGAAAATATCAAGGAGAGTATAAAAATACGCGTGATGATTTAGGTACTACTGCCAATTATGAGGATGGTGTTTTGCACGGAACATATTATGAAAAAAGCGAGGAAATGCTTAAAAAAGGAATTTATCATCATGGAAAATTTACCGGTACGGTTGAGCGAGATAATGGGTGTATAATAGAATATCATAGAGACGGAGAACTGGAATGTACTGAATTTTATAAACGAGACAGTGAGTGGAGGTCACGAAAATATTTTATTGCTCAGATGCGTGAAAACGGAGAATGCAAAGAGATTGATGAAAATGGTAATATTGTGTGTTATCAACAAAAGAACGGCGTCAAAGACGGTACCTACGAAGTTCTTGCATCCGATGGCAGCTGGGTAAGAGAAAGCGGTACATATAAAAACGGCAAATTGAATGGTGTGTATCGCGAGTTTAATAGTGACGGAACCTTGGCGGCACGTCATTTTTATAAAGATGGCGAAGATATTACGCCGCAGCAAGAAGTTTTGCGTTCCGCTGCTGCAAAGAATGTAAATAAGGAAAATACAGAAGGAAAAGTTAATCCCAAACAATCCAAGGTTAAAAAGGCTCAGGTCGCATTGGAAATGAAAATGGCTAAAGTAAAAGATAAATTAATGAGATAGAAAGCAATCATAATCACGAAACAAAAAGCTCTCGTTAAACGAGAGCTTTTTTGTTGTAACAAGAAAACTACCGGCTAGGCCGGTAGTTCCAAAGAGTTTACAGCTTTATACATAAAAAACTACTTTGCTAAATTAAATTAGACGGTCTAGAAACAGCCTAACAAAAGCAAAGGAATTTTTTTATAAATACGCATACAATGGTCATATGATATGGAATTTAAAAATAACATGTCATATTCACTCAAAATATTGTAGAAGGTTTTTTATAGAGAGCGTCGCCTAGAAATAGGGCAAATATTAAGAGAATTATGCGATGGAAAGAAACAAGTATAATAGAAGCAGAGGTTTGTCCCGACCATATCCATATGTTAATAGAGATACCGTCAAAATTTTCGATAAGTTCGGTTATGGGTTATCTCAAAGGTAAAAGCAGTTTAGCGATATATGAACGTTGGAAAATGCAAAATTCCGGTATAGAAACAGAGAATTTTGATGTAAAGGATATTATATAGACCAACAGGGAAGAATATTCAAAAAATTACTGAGTATATCCAAAATTAACTTAAAGAAGGTGCGGAGCAAAGTTAATTAACAATGGATTTATTCGTTTATGAGTAGAAAATAATCATCACTTTCTCTGTTAATTTCAAAGTCGTGAAAATATACATTTGCCTGTTTTCAGAAAATTTGTGATAAATGGGATAGCCCCGTGACCGTGCGAAGTCCTTCTCTGCAAAACAACGGCAAATTTGCGGGACTATTCGGTTTTGTTAAAAATGCTATTAAAAAGTCTTATTTAGAGAAAACTTTTGCATAATTTTCTATTTTGCCAACAAACAAGTCAGTTTATATATATGCGACCTTATTTGCGGCAATTCTTGAACGTTGTATACATTGCAAGAAAGGCTCAATTTGCATTAAGTCTTACGAATGTTTTGAGTTTTTTACAGCGGTATAGTTTTTATTTTTTCAAACCGTATGCAAAGTAGCGGGGTTTGCTATAAACGACGATTCTTTCTATTTTTTCAAATGAACTCATACGGTTTCCGTATATAATTTTGCCGTTATGTCCGGGTAAACTTCCGTGACGTTCCTGATATTCTTTTAAGTCCATCAGATTCATAAAGACTCCGTTTTCAAAAAAGACATTCCAACCATATGGGGATTCTATATTGACGTGAATTGTTTTTATCTCACTATTGTAGTCTAAAAATTCGGGCATATTATTTAAAGAAATTTCATAAACCTTTTCATCCAGTGATCCATCATACCAGATTAGATTTCCCATATATTTTTTATCTATATTTTCTTGAGAATAATCATTATTATTATCTTCAATTTCAGAAGATATCGCCATTGTTTTTGGTGCTTCGACAGAATTTGCAGATATTGTTTGGCTTGGGGCAGAAGCGGTATTCTCGGATAAGGCGTCGGACAAAGTATCCGTGGATGAAGTTGCGGTAGCTGTGGAAGCGGAAACGTTATCTGTAAGAGATGACGAACCGTTGGACGGTACGTTTTCAACCGGCTTATTATCCGGAGAGGCATTTAAGGTTTGCATCGGAGCGGAAGCATTTTCTTCATTTTGTAGGGAAGTGCTGTCCAGATTATTATATTTCTTGAGAGCCGTATCTAAGTCTTCAATGCTAAAGTCATTAAAATCCATAAAATCATCATCAATATCTGTTTGAGATGAAGTTTGGGGTGTATCGGTTTCTGCCAACAAATCGTCGACACTATTATTTATGCCGGTTTCGGAATTTAGATCAAATTTTATCATGTTGTCCAAAGTGTCTTTATTTTCATTCTCTGTCATTTTTTTTCCCTTGATATATCAGAAATCATTATACACCAAATTATATTATTATATTAATTTGTTTTTAGCAAAAAAAAATATCAACTGCAAGTATATATCCAAAAATAAAAAAAGTTTTTCGACTTTGCTCTCATCAAGCGCTGCCGAAAAACTTTTTTTAGCGGAAAGTGTATTTCCTGATGTGGCTGTTATAAGGGAATAGAAATGAGTACCCTCAAGCCTCCTATCGGTGAATCGGTTAATTCTATCTTGCCGCCGTGTGAAACAATAACATCCTTAGCTATGGCTAAACCTAATCCAACACCGCCGGTTTCTTTGTTTCTGGAATCTTCTATGCGATAAAAGGCTTTGAATACTTCTTCTCGCTTATCAACCGGTATACCGGGACCATCATCATCAACCGTAATCTCAAGTTTGTTATTATTGCTTTCCAATGAGACGGCAACGGTATTGCCATAATTAAAAGCATTACCGATGATATTTGTTAAGGCGCGTTTTAAGGCTTGTTCACGACCTTGAATGGCACTGACTTGGTCGTTTGTCGTATAGCGGATGAGAGCTTTTGAATTTCTGAATTTATTCAGAATACTGAGAATCATCTCATTCATATCAACAAAAGTTGAAGGTTCGCCGCCTTCTCCGCTGACAAAAGACAAATAACCTTCAAGCATTTTTTCCATTTCATCGACATCTTGTAAAAATTCATGTTTGTCGATTCCGTTTTTGTCTTTGTCATCAGGCAGCAGAGCAAGCTGCAATTTCATTCTGGTTAAAGGGGTACGCAAGTCATGCGAAACGCCGGCCAGCATTTGTGTCCTTTCCCTGATTTGGCGTTGAATACGCTCTTTCATCTTAATGAAAGCAATACCGGCACGTCTGACTTCCGATGAACCATAAGGTTTAAAGTTTTTATTATCAATACCTTTACCAAAGTCTTCGGCAGCCGTTGCCAGGTCGGCGATTGAACGTACTTGAATACGCAGGAACAAAACTGCAACCAAGAATAACAATAGCGATGTTCCAATCATCCAAGCAACAAAACCAAATATGGATGAACTGAAGATGTTTTTGGAAGAAGTGGCAAATTTATATAAACCATTTTCCATATCGACAAAAACGACTAAATCCGGACTGCCGTTGCCGATATAAATGCTGCTGATTGCTTCAGGAAATTCATTTTTCAGTGCATCTTCCAAAAATCCCGTAACTAATTTATTTTGTTTGCGGACACTACGAATGACGGCATGCTTTTGATCGTTGGGATAATATTGAAATTCCATGTCAAATATTTTTTGCGTCAATTGCTGAATCTTTGGAATATTATTAGGGGCTTCTTCAGACAACCGAATGGCAAAAGCCATATTTGAGGTAAGATTTGTTGACAATCTCTTTCCGACTCTTCCCCAAGTGCCGTCAAAAAATGCAACAATTGAAACAATTTGTACGACAATCAACGGGATAAAAATTAATAACATGGTTCGGAAAAATAAAGTACGCGGCAACAATTTAAATTTGAGGTAGCGTAATATTCCTTCCATTTTTTTGGGAAAAACCAAATGCATTTTCCACTCCTTTTCTTTCGTTAAGTTAATCAGTAAGTAACATGTACCCTTTTCCGCGGACAGTTTGCAGATAACGGGGATTTTTAGAATCTTTTTCTATCTTTTTTCTTAAACGAGTTACTTGTACGTCTATTGAGCGCGGACCTTGGCCTGCTCCTAAAAGTTCGGACAGACGGTCTCGGCTAAATATTTGTCCTGTTTTTTGACCGAGTAATGAGAGTAGGGACTGCTCTACCGGTGTTATATGGATAATTTGTCCGCTTAAATTTGTTAATTCTTTGCTTTCAAGGTCATAGCGACATAATCCTAAATTTAATTTAGTTTGTTGCTTTTCATTAGAAAGCGGAAAACGGCGCAAAATATTTTTTATTCGCAAAATAAGTTCTTTGGGTTCAAAAGGTTTAGGGAGATAATCGTCGGCACCGCTTTCAAGTCCCATAATTCTATCTCCTGTTTCTCCCATGGCCGTTAGTAAAATGACCGGAACATTATCCTCTTGACGAAGTTTGGCTAAAAATTCCAAACCGCTTTCATGAGGCATCATAATGTCAACAACAAGCAAGTCAAAGACATATTGTTTTAGCATATCACGTGCTTCGGCGGCACCTTTTGCCGCCGAAACCAAAAAACCGTTTTCTTGCAAAAAACGCTGTAACAAAGCCCGTAAACGGGTGTCATCGTCAACAACCAATATATGAGCCTTGTCTATTTCCATTGCCTTGCTACGCTCCGATTATTTTGTATCTGTTGCGCTTTCTGACGTAGCAGAAGCTGCTGCTGCTTTTGTTTTTGGGGCAGTCGTTTTCGTTTTGGAACGAGAGCGCGTCGTTTTTCTGCGTTTTACGGATTTTGTCGCAGGTTTAGAAACTTTTTTAGTATTGCCATCAACTGCTGCAGTCTGTGGTTTGCGGTTTCTTTTGGCCGCTTTTTTAGCTACGGCACTCTCAACGGATTCCTTGACTTTTGCCGCAATTTTTTTGACTTCTTTTTCGACTTCTCGAACGGGATTTTTTTTGTTATGTTCAACAGTACAAACATAATCCAAGCATTTTTCAAAATACTGATATCCTGTTACAAATGTCAAAATACCGGCAACCCATAACAGCCATTCTCCGAGAACGCCGACTGGCATGCCGATAAGCGGTAAGTTTTGTAATAAAATCATGGAAATTGCAGTCATTTGAAATCCTGTTTTCCACTTTGCCAAACGTGTAACGGGCATACCGACATGAAATTCTGATAAAAATTCGCGCAGACCGGAAACTAAAACTTCGCGGCACATGATGATAATGACCGGAATATAGCTTAGCGGATCAACCAGATTGTTGGCTACCACAATCAATAAAGCTGATACAACCAGCAATTTATCGGCTATTGGATCGAGTAAACGTCCCAAAATTGAGTTTTGATTGCGGGCACGAGCCAGGTAACCGTCTAAGTAATCTGTAATGGAAGCAATGACGAATAAAACGCCTGCCAAAATTGACCATAAGGTTGAGTGAATATAAATTGAAAGAAAAATCACCGGAATAACAACAATTCTGGAGATTGTTAATATATTGGGAAGATTATACAACGCCCTTCTCCTACTACCTAATTAAATATAAAAACCACGATTATATTATTGCATATTTTTTATTTATGAAAGTGTTTAAATACTTTTTCAGCCGTTTTTTTGCTAAATCCAGATATATTTTCTATATCTTTGATGCCAGCTTGCGCAACGGCGTCGGCAGAACCAAAGTAATTTAGTAAATCTTTCTTTCTTTTGGCACCGATTCCTTCAATTTCATCAAGTTTTGACTTTATCATTGACTTTGCCCTTTTTTTGCGATGGGTGCTGATAGCAAAGCGGTGGGCTTCGTCGCGAATATTTTGCATATAAAAGGCAAGCGGCGAAGCAAAGGGAAGAGCAAAACTCTCTTTGCCTATTTGATGATAAAATTCTTTGCCCGCGTTGCGTTCCGGACCTTTGGAAATCGCAATAATTGCAATTTGAGATAAATCGTAATTTTGCAAACATTCATATACGGCGTGTAATTGTCCCAAACCGCCGTCCAGCAAAATAACATCGGGACGATTTTCAGGGGTCATTTTTGCAAAGCGACGGCTCAGTACCTCTTTCATCATTGCAAAATCATCGTTGGTAATTTGTGGATTTTTTATATTAAATGTTCGATAGGCTTTTTTATCAAAACCTGTCGGCGTTGCAACAATCATGGCACCGACCGCGTAGCTTCCCTGAATATGTGAATTGTCATAAACTTCTATTCTTTCCGGCGTTTTCCTAAGCCCAAAAACTTTTTGCATTTCGACCAAGTTGTTATGTATTGAGTTATCCATAGACATCTTTCTTTCCAGAGATTCTTTGGCGTTGTTTTTTACGTTGGCCGCGATTTGTGCTTTATTGCCGCGTTGATATATGTTGATTTTACAACCAATGGCCTCACTTAGAAATTCTTTGTTTTTAATATCATCTGCCAGAACAATTTCTGCGGGAGGTTGATGTGCGGCATAAAAACTACTCAAAAAGGCTTCCATAATTTCATCGGCTTCTGCTTCTTCCGTCTGTATCGGGAAAAAAGGAAGATTGCCGCAATTTTGTCCCGATCGAATGAAAAAAACCTGAATGCAAACTAATCCGTTTTGACGGTACAGGGCTACAAAGTCTGCCGATTTTATATTACCGTATTCAACATTCGTTCCTTGCTGAACCGATGTTAACGCTCGAATCCGGTCGCGAAAAACCATGGCCGTCTCATAGTCTTGACGCTCACTGGCTTCTTGCATTTTTTGGGTCATTTCTTCGCGTAAATCATTGCTCCTGTTTTCAATAAAGGCAACTGCTTCGTTTACAAGTTTGCGGTAGTCTTCTTTGCTGATTTTTCCAACGCAGGGAGCTGAGCAGCGCTTGATTTGATACATGAGACAGGGACGATCGCGATGCCCGAAAACACTCTCGGAACATGAGCGCAATAAAAAGGCTTTTTGCAACAAATTCAGCACATTGTTAACAGCGCCGGCATTGGCAAATGGACCAAAATATTTATAGCCTTCTTTACGTTCGCCGCGATATTTTTTTAATACCGGATATTCATTTTTGACATCAAGCATTAAATACGGAAAACTTTTATCATCTTTAAGCAATATGTTATAATGCGGTTCAAGTTTTTTTATCAACTCATTTTCTAATAACAAGGCTTTGGCTTCATTTTCAACAACGATAAATTCCATACGTTCAATTTCGGAAACCATTCGCTGTAATCGTACCGGAAGTTTGTTGATATGGGAGTAGGCGACAATGCGTTTTTTGATATTTTTGGCCTTGCCGACATAGAGAACTTTGTCGTTTTGACCAAGCATTCGATAAACCCCCGGTTTTTCGGGGGCTATACGAATGTTCTGTTTTAAAACTTCTAAACCGTGCTTAAGATTAACCACTAAAGTTTATTCCTTAAAAAATAAGTGTTTCAAAAAAGAGAAAGGAAAAAATTCCAGCAACGGCCAAATCAAATAAATTGCCGACAAATTTTCCACCCATGGCTTTATAATCCAGCTCTTTGCCATGTCCTTTGTAAACTTGATTGAAAAATAAAGTGTACAATCCGGCAATGGCACCCATCATCAGATATAAATCTATGCTGCCGAGTAACGGAAAAAATTCTTCCCAATCTAAAAATGATGACATTAAAAATCCACTGACAATTCCAAGTAAAACCATCGGTCTAAAAATAATACCGCTGGTAAATAGCGCCTTTAATCCGCTTAGCAATTCTTTTCTCCCTTATGCAAAACGTTTTATTTGATTAATGATAGCCTCACTTTGTTCTTTGACCAGAGCCTCATCGCTTCCGGCAACCCATACGCGAACTTTGGGCTCTGTTCCGGACGGATGTAAAACAACGCGACCTATCCCTGCCATCTTTTCTTCGGCGGCCTTAACGGTTGCTTTTACTTGTTCGTCTTCAACTGCCTGACGAACAATATCACGGTTGGCAACGCTGATGTTGACAAATACAAAAGGATCAAAAGCAAACAACGGAAAAATTTCACTCATTTTTTTGCCGCTTTTGAGCAAACCTAAGCTGACCAACAAAGCAACAACCATGCCGTCTCCGGTGCGGCTGTAATCAGAAACAACAACATGTCCCGATTCTTCACCACCAACGCTGCACCCAACTTCTTGCATCTTGGCAATAACGGCGCGTTCGCCGACTTTGGTGCTGTAATAATCCATACCCAGCGATTTAATATAACGTTCCAACGCCGTATTTGACAATACCGTTGAGACCAGAGCATTTCCGCGATAATTACCTTCTTCTTTCATTGTCTTGACGATAAAAGCCATCAATTGCTCGCTGGCTACTTTTTCACCGTTTTCATCACAGACGATAATTCTGTCACCATCCCCATCTACGGCAATACCTAAATGAGCATGGGCGCCACGGACGGTTTCAAACATTTTTTGCGGATGCTGCGAACCGCAATCTTTATTAATATTATAGCCGTCAGGCTTGTTGCCGAGAGCAATGACGCCTGCTCCCAAATCTTTAAATACTTGAGGCATAATATCGGCAAAGACGCCGTTGGCACAGTCAAGAACAACCCGCAAACCTTTTAGAGGATGTGGTTCGGTAATAAAACTTTTGGCTTTTTCAAGATAGAGAACTATGGCTTCCTTATGTTCGCTGACCGTTCCCAAATGTTCATTTGACAACTCAAAGTTATTAGCCTCAATCATTTCTTCAAGTTGTGAGGTAACATCGTCGGAAAATTTATCTCCTTCGGCATTAATCAATTTAATTCCATTATCCTGATATGGATTATGTGAGGCAGTTATCATAAATGACATATCAACATCAATCATGGGGGTGATAGTCGTAATGGCCGGTGTTGGCAAAATGCCGAGTTTGATAACATCTATACCGGCAGCGGTTAATCCGGCAGTTAAGCCGGCTTCCAGCATCTCTCCCGAGATGCGGGTATCACGTCCAATAGCGACTCTATGTTTGTTTTTGCAAACCAAAAGACCGCAGGCCATGCCTAATTTGACTGCAAATTCCGCTGTCATCGGATAAACATTTGCAACACCGCGCACACCATCGGTGCCAAACAATTTTTTTGCCATGATTAAATCTCCTTTTGAAATTTATTTTCAATATATAAACAATCCTTGCAAATAGCAACTGCTTTGGCAAAAAAAGCAGCATCTAAATTATCACAAATCCCGATATGTATTTTCATATCGGGATTTGTTCGGTTAAACAAGAATATCTTATAATTCAGGTATTGATGATTGCGTTTGTTTCGCCGGATCAACGGGCGTTTCGCCGGAGCGGTTAAGTTTTTCACCGTTAATCACTTGCTTAATTTCGTCGCCGGTCAGGGTTTCGTACTCAATTAAAGCCTCGGTTAAGCGTTCCCAGTCCTGCTTTTTTTCTTGCAATATTTGCAGAGCTTGTTGGTGAGCATCACAAACCAAACGCTTAATTTCGGAATCAACTACCCGTGCCGTTTCTTCACTCATATTTTTATTTTGAGTAACGGCTTTTCCCAAAAAGACTTCTTCAGAGTTCTCGGCATACAGCACAGGACCGAGTAAATCACTCATACCCCATTCGGTGACCATTGAACGTGCCAACTTAGTTGCAGCGGCAATATCCGAAGAAGCTCCGCTTGTTACTTTATCTTTGCCGAATTTTAATTCTTCGGCTGCACGTCCGCCCATGCAAATTACCAGACGGGAGAGCATTTTGGTCCGAGAATAAGAATACTGATCTTTTTCCGGTAACTGTTGCACCATACCGAGAGCGCGTCCTCGGGGAACAATGGTGGCTTTGTGTATCGGATCTGTCTCGGGAACATTGAGCGAGCAAATGGCATGACCTGCTTCATGATATGCAGTTAATTGTTTTTCATGATCATCCATGGCCATAGATTTACGCTCATTGCCCATTAAAACTTTGTCTTTGGCATCGTCAAAGTCTTTAGAGGTAACTTTGCGTTTGTTGCGTCTGGCAGCAAGCAAAGCCGCTTCGTTAACCAGATTTGCCAAATCTGCTCCTGAGAATCCGGGGGTGCCGCGGGCAATAACCGCTAAATTGACATCTTTGGCCAAAGGTACTTTACGAACGTGAACTTTTAATATTTCTTCGCGTCCCTTAACATCGGGATTAGGTACCACAACCTGACGATCAAAACGTCCCGGTCTGAGTAAGGCAGGGTCTAATACATCAGGTCTGTTGGTGGCGGCAATCAAAATGACATTTTCGTTTTCGTCAAAGCCGTCCATTTCAACCAATAACTGGTTAAGCGTTTGTTCGCGCTCATCATTTCCACCTCCAAGACCTGCCCCGCGGTGGCGACCGACGGCATCAATTTCATCGATGAACAATAAACACGGAGCATTCTTTTTTGCTTGAGCAAACATATCTCGTACACGCGAGGCACCGACACCGACAAACATTTCCACAAAATCGGAACCCGAGATGGAAAAGAACGGAACATCGGCTTCTCCGGCAACGGCTTTGGCTAACAAGGTTTTGCCTGTTCCCGGAGGACCTACCAACAAAACACCCTTCGGAATTTTTCCGCCTAAACGTTGGAATTTTGCAGGATCTTTCAAAAAGTCAATTACTTCCTCTAAATCTTGTTTGGACTCATCACACCCCGCAACATCTGCAAAAGTTACTTTTTTTGTGTTTTCAAGCAGCTTGGCACGTGATTTTCCAAAGCTCATGGCTTTATTATTGCCGGCATTGGCCTGGCGCATAAAGAAAATCCATACACCGATAAGTAAAATCATCGGAAACCAAGAAACAAATACGCCCCAAAAAGTGTTTGCCGAAGTATCTTCGGGTTTTGCTTTAACCACAACGCCGTTGTTGCGCAATGTTTCAATCATGGTCGGGTCATAAGGCGCATAAGTATAAAATTTTCCGCCGTTGTTATAAGTACCGTAGACATCGGGACCGGCAACGGTAACTTCTGAAATTTGCTTATTTTCCGCCTGATTCATGAATTCGGAGAATGGCACCTGCGTACTGCTTGCCGTTATGTTTCCTCCTTGTCCGGTCATGTTGGCAATGGCTGTCAGTAATATAATTGCCACCAACCAAAAAACGAGATTTTTACCCATTTTCATTATTTTTCCTTAAAAATAAAATTCATCTTTTTCATATATAGTTTTTTTATTTTCAAAACACAATAGGCTTTTGTTCGGACTCAAATAAACGGCATTTCAACTTGTAGGGGATAACCAGTTTTTGATATTGGGGATATTTTTGAATCCATTTTTGCCACTGGGCATTTGTAGGTTTGCTTTTTCCGCTTGAGGCTTTGATTATCCACCAGCGTTTTAAGTATAAAAAAATTTCGCAGTTGCCGAGCGTGCATCCTCCAAAATTTTCATTTTGCAAATTTTCAATCAGCCTTTGTAATTCTTTATATTCCGGTGGGTAGGGCTTTTGTCCCGTTCTTTGAATTAAGTAGGACAAAATCCGTCTTTTTATTTCTTCATGTTTCTTGTCAAAGGCTGCAGGGGAAAAACTAACGGCAGGTCCGGGATATGAACGTGTATGAGCCATAATAAAGTTTTTAACTTCGTCTGCAAAATAATCCCTGACTTGACGCATGGCAGAAGCCGTTTGGGCTAAACGCTCAACGGTTATTCCCGTCTTTTGCTCCAGCTCGGGTAAAAATTTGCGTATCCTGACGCGTAAATAATCATCGCATTGATTGGAGGCGTCTTCGGCCCATTTTATATGTTTGGACCTAAGTAAATCTTTTAGCTCCGATGGTTCAAATTCAAGTAACGGGCGCACAATAAAAATTTGTCCGCGTGGGCTGAATTCACTCATAGCCGATAATCCGTCAACTCCGCTTCCTCTTTGCAATCTCATCAAAAAGGTTTCTGCTTGGTCGCGGAGATGATGTGCCGTTAACAAAAAACAGAAATGGTTTTTAATACACCAATCTTCCAATAATTTATATCGAGCTTCTCTGGCTTTTTCTTCTATTCCCGAAACAATGTTTTCTCCGTTATACCAATCTAGAATATGATGTTCTATTCCCCATTGTCTCATTAAGTCTGAAACCATTAGGGCTTCGGCTTCGGCTTCTTTACGCAAGTGATGGTTAACCGTTAGAGCTGTAAGTTTTACAGATTTGAGCGTTTCTTTGGCTAACCACGTCAGAGCAAGCGAATCGGCACCTCCCGAAACCGCTATTGCCAATTTATTAAACGTAACCCCGTTCTTTGCGGCAATATCATTTATTTTGGCAGCGAAATTGTCTGTTGATAACGGTAACATCAGCATCCTAATTGTTTGGCTTTTTCGGCAGCCTTATCTTGGAGAGATTTTTCTGCTTTGGGAAATTCTGTTTTTAAGCTCTTAAAAGCTGTACATGCATCTTGTTTTTTGCCTAATTCTTGCATGGACATGCCCAGCTTGAGTAAGCTGTCGGCGGCTTTGGGATTATCTTTGTAGTCTTGATAGCCTTTTGCAAAAGCTATGGCCGCACGGCTGTATTCTTTGCGTACATAATAGGTTTCGCCGAGCCAATATTGTGCATTGCCCGCGAGTTTATCATTTGGAAATTTTTTTAGAACTTGTTCAAAATTTTCTTCGGCAACGACAAAATTTGAAGCTCTTAGTGCCTCCAATCCTTGTTGATATATGTTTGCCGCAGTCGGTTTTGCCAAAGGTTGCAAATCATTGTTGGCAATAGAAGCTCCCGTTATCGCCTTTGGAGCATTTTGGGCTATCGGAGCTGAAAATTTTGGCGAATTATCACTTATTTCTGATGATGAAGAGTTGATTTTCTTTCCCTCAAGCAAATTCATTCTTACATCAATATCTTTATTGATAAGGTCAATTTTTTCATTAAGTTGTTTAATTTTGTATTCTAATTCATCAAGTCGACCTGCTGTTGAGCGAACTAATTCGTCTAAATGACCAAAGCGAATTTCCAATTCGGAATTTTCGCCATTATAGTTTTGACGTTGTAAAATTTTTAAGTCTTCGCGCAAGTCGTCAATTTCTTGCATAATAACACTTACATCTTGTGCTTTTGCGATAGGTGTTGACAATGTAATTGCAGCGCCGGCTAAGGCAAACATAACAAAAAATTTTTTCATGTGTTGTCCTTTCTTTGATTGACTGTTTCAAGATATAGGGCAAAAACTTGCAAATCACAAGTTAAAAAAATATATCAGGCTGCTTCTTCTTGCGGCTATAAAAAAAAGAAGATGCCGAAGCATCTTCTTTTTTTTTGTAAACTTACCTGATAAAACCGAATTAGTTAGCGGCTTTAACAACAGTTACGGCACGACGGTTTTGAGCCCAAGCAGCTTCATTGTTACCAAGAACTGCCGGTCTTTCTTTACCATAAGAAATGGTAGAAATTCTGTCAGCTGCAATTCCGTTAGCTACCAAGTAATCTTTTACGGCAGTTGCACGGCGTTCACCCAAAGCCAAGTTGTATTCTCTTGTACCTCTTTCATCGCAGTAACCTTGAACAACGATGCTAACATTTTCGTGTTTCTTCAACCATTCTACTTGAGTATTTAAGACTTCTTCAGCATTCTCACTCAAAGCAGAGCTATCAAAAGCGAAGAATACTCTGTCTTCGGCGTTGGCCATAAAATCACGAGCTTCTCTCGAATCGCATTCACTGCCACCGAACATACCGCCCATCGATCCTGTCGAAGAGCAAGCAGACAACATGGCAACCATGCAGAACAGACCTAAAAGTTTTTTCATATTATTTTCTCCATATGGGTTTTATTGTAACTTATTTAATACATTTGTTAACTTAAGCAAGAATAGTTTATTTTTCAATAACAAAAACACAAAAACGCAAAAAAAATAAAATATTTTTGATTTTAATTGAAAAAATATACTTTTTTCTTCATAAATTTCATTGTCTTGTATTTGTTCTTTGCTTTTAAGGCAAAAATCTAAATCTTTTCTGTTATGTAGAATATATTGTTCTATAAAATATTTTTTTGCGGAGTATTGGGGAGTTTATATAGTTTAGTTCGGTGAGATTGATTAATGGAAATGGAAAATTGGAGAAAATTTATTTACGCGTACGCTAAAACTATCAAAGATTTCTTGTGTCTTGTCTTGGGATGATTATGAGATAGAATCCTTGAAGTCAATAAGCTATGAATTTTATGAGTTGCAAGGTACTTTATATTTTTTTGGGTGTTTGACACTTTCTAGCTTTTTATGGTAAAAAAAGAAACCACCTGCTAAAGCGGTGGTTTCTTTTTTTGGGATTTTCATTGTTATGGTTGCAAGACTAAGCTGCGCCATATAATCTTCAGTTCTTCGGGGATATCCTCCAATCGAGAGGACATATTTACCATCAGTTGCAGAAACTGTTGTCGATTTGCTTCCAAAATGTCCGGATAGTTTATCATACAATTCAGAATATCTTTTTGAGCAAAGGGGATAGCTTCCAACCGTTCCATGCAGTCAGGAAAATCAGATATAAGTCTTTTTTTGATTTCCGTATCTTGATTTTTTCTGTCTTCATGAATGGTTTTCAAATTATTCTTAACTCTTTTGAGTTCCGGAAAAACTTTCAGACCTTGATTCTCTATATCATCTATGAGAGAAATGAATTTAGTTTCATTGAGCCGAATTATTTCGGGAAATTTGACCAACATCTCCATGAATTGCACAAGATTGAAGTGAGAATGGGCATTTGCTTCTTTCAATGAACTCGGAAAGTTCATATACAGCCGAGAGAGCAGAAGTTTTTGCTGTTTTTTGGCTGCAGAGGCAATCACAGCATTGTGACCGGCGGCGTGCACAATTTGGCAGGCTGCTTCGTACAAAGTTTCAAAATCTTGAAATTCCATATTTATTTTTTTTATAGGGTAAATAATACAATAAAACTTATACTTTATATTGCTTATAAACATATAACATATGGACAAAAAAGTCAAATTTTTAATCCTTAAATGACAAAAATATTTCGAATGGCGTTGGAATGTATTTAAGTAAATGGCTTTTATTCGTTAAATGCCAGAGCCGTAACTCGAGAAAAATTTGTTTATACAAAGCCTGATTGTTGAAATATAGGCGGGTCAACGAAGTCTGCCGACAAGGATTTAGAATTAGTTTCCTGTCATTCCGTAAAAGCTAAATCGATTATAAAATTTGCTTGTATTTTTTGACCATGCCGAGCAGACTCTTGTTATCGTTTGTCGTGCATTTTAATTCTGTGTGCAAGGTAAAAAAACAGCCTCATTTAGGATGAGGCTGTCAGAATAAAACTAGTTTTTATAGTTAATGGGAAAGACTTGGACGTCTTTAGTGCCGGAGGCATTTGTTGCGTCGTCGGTTTTGCTGCTGCCGACATAATCTTCGGCTCGTTCTTGACCGGCGGTTTTTTTAGCTTTGGGCTCCGGTGCCTTAGGCATAGGCAATAACGGATATCCTGTCTTGGCCAGTCTTAGCATCATATAACCGGTGCCGCCGCCATAGGCAGGACCAGACAAACCGATGGAATAATAACCGCCGATAAAGCCATAATCTAAGTCAATAAAGTCAATTAAGAACATAGTTTTAACCGTTGTTGTTCCCAAGGTTGTCATTTTGCAACGATAGCCTTTATCTTCTAAGACAATGTTGTCGGCGTCTTTAACGTAAAGCAATGTTTTGTCCGGTGAACATTCCGGCGTTTGACCGTTATAGGTTACGTTATAATTGAGCATCATATTAACGGAAGCGCTGCCTTTGTTCATGCTGACATCGCTAATTTTTACCGAATCGATGTACATATATGCCGGAGTGATACCAACAGTAATAGGCAAAGAAACATAATTTTGGTAGCAACTGTGGCTTCCGACTTCGGCGGTACATACTAATGCTTTTTGTTGACTGTTGTTTTTCATCATTTGGGCCAAACTGTTATAAATGTATTCTTTAGATATAGACAGTTTTATCGGCGCGCATTGTTTGCTGCGGCAAACAAGAATCGAACGCGGCGTAGCCAAAGGAGCCATTTGAGTGTATCTGTCCGGATATCTTTCAACAGCATTGGCATCGTCCATAGGATCTACCATAACATCTTGCATACTGCGATCCCAAAAACGGCATCCGCTTACGGCAAGTAAGGCCACAACGAGCAAACTCAGAGTTTTTTTCTTAGACACGGTCATTCATCCTTATTAAAATCGATTTTAAACTGAGGCTATAATAAGACAAAATTATAAAAACACAAAGTTTTTTTTGCTTTTCGCTATAATAAATTTGTGTTTGCATAATAAAAAGGTTACCATTATAATATATAGCAACGTTAAAAGACCAAGAGGTAAATAATGAAAAATTTCTTTTTTATCATGTTTTGTGTTTTGTTGACATCTGCCGCTTCTGCAGCAACTAATGTGACTGTTGTCGACGGGGATAGTCTTGAGATGGGAAAGAAAAGAATCAGATTAGAGGGAATCGATGCTCCCGAATATTATCAGGATTGTCGTCTCGAAAATCTTAAAAAATATCCGTGCGGTCTTGAGGCTAAGACCTATTTGCAAACCTTGGTGGATATGGGAAAAGTTACTTGTGTCGAAAAAGATATTGACCGCTATCGTCGCAGCTTATGTACTTGTTATGTTACAAATAAAATAGGCGAAAAGATAAATATTAATGAAGAAATGGTTCGTGCCGGTTGGGCTGTTGTTTATAAAAATAAATATTCTGATTACAGTGCATCGGAAAATGAAGCCGAAAATGAAAAACGCGGTATTTGGCAAGGCAAGTTTATGAAACCTCAGCTCTTCCGAATTTTGAACAAGTAAATTGACAAAACCTTTTATTAAAATGCTGTTAACCGCAAAATGTTGTTGACAGCAAAAAAAAGTTATGTATATTGCAAACAACGTTTTGTGTTTAAATAATCAAAATAAAGTTTAGGTGGAAAAAATGTACGCAGTAATTAAAACAGGCGGAAAACAGTATAAAGTCGCTTCCGGAGACGTTATTAAAGTTGAAAAACTTCCCGGTGACGAAGGCAGCGAAATCGTTTTTAACGAAGTGTTGGCTTTGGGTGACAATGTCGGTAAACCTTTTGTTGCCGGCGCTTCTGTTAAAGCAACTATTTTGAAACAGGCTAAGGCTGATAAAGTTATTGTCTTCAAAAAGAAAAGAAGACAAAATTATCGTCGTAAAAACGGCCACAGACAGAATATTACTATTGTTAAAATTGCCGAAATCGCATAACAATAGTTTTTTGAGGAGATTTGAGTAATGGCACATAAAAAATCAGGTGGTAGCAGTGATAACGGACGCGATACCGAAGGTCGTCGTCTCGGACTGAAAAAATCCGGCGGTCAAGCCGTTATTGCCGGTAATATCATCATTCGTCAACGTGGTACAAAATATCATCCCGGTGAAAATGTCGGTATGGGCAAAGATCATACTATTTTTGCAACAACTGACGGAAAAGTTTCTTTTAAAAAGTCCGGTGATAAGACTTTCGTATCCGTTGTTACCGAATAACTTTTAGTTAATTTTATGATGGAGGGGGTCCTATACCCCCTTTATTTTTATCAGTAAAGGTCAGCTTTAATGAAATTCTTGGATCAGGCCAAAATCTTTGTAAAATCAGGTGACGGTGGGGCAGGTTGTGTCTCTTTTCGCCATGAAAAATATATTGAATTCGGTGGTCCGAACGGTGGCGATGGCGGTAAAGGCGGCAGTATCTATTTTGAGGCGGTCGCTAATCTTAATACCTTAATAGATTTTCGCTATACCCAACATTTTAAGGCTAAAAAAGGTCAAAACGGTATGGGATCCGATAAAAACGGATCTAAAGCCCCTGATATTGTTATCAAGGTCCCTGTCGGTACAGAAATACTTGCCGAAGATGGTGAAACAGTGTTGGCTGATATGCTGCGCCCCGGACAAATCTTTTTGGCAGCCAAAGGGGGGGACGGCGGACGCGGAAATACAAACTTTAAGTCTTCAACCAATCAGGCTCCCCGCTATGCCGAACCGGGATGGCCGGGCGAAGAAAAATGGTTGTGGTTAAAATTGAAAATTATTGCCGATGTCGGACTTATCGGCATGCCTAATGCCGGAAAATCTACCTTTTTGACGGCCGTTACCAAAGCCAGACCCAAAATTGCCGATTATCCTTTTACAACTCTTCATCCTAATCTCGGTGTCGCTTGGGTCGACGGTTATGAAATGGTTTTGGCCGATATTCCGGGACTGATTGAAGGGGCTCATGAAGGAATAGGACTCGGTGACAGATTTCTAAAACATATTGAAAGATGTGAAGTCTTTTTGCACTTAATTGATATTACTTCTCCTAACGTCTTGAAGGCTTATAAAGATATCAGAAAAGAATTGGAACTCTACAATTCTCAGTTAAGCCAAAAACCTGAAGTCGTTGCCTTAAATAAATGCGATGCCTTGTCTGAAGATGATGTTAAACAAAAAGTTACAGAAATGGAAAAGGCTATCGGCAAAAAAGTTTTTGCAATTTCCGCGGTTGCTAAAAAAGGTGTCTTTGATTGCTTGTTGGAATTGAATAAATATATTAAAAGAGAGCGTAAAAATATCAACGAAAATGAAAATTCAAATGATATGTCTGAAGCAACATCAAAAGACGAACAACATAAAAAAACTTGGTCACCGCTGTAATTATCAGGAGTAAATATTTTGAAAAATACGAAATCAAAACAAAAAGAAAATAAAAACGAAGAAGCCCAGATTTTAAATATCATAACTTCCAGTCTTGAAGATGGTAAAGCCGAAGATGTGGTGGTTATCGATTTAAGGGGAAAAACATCTATTGCCAATGAAATGGTTATTGCTTCGGGAACTTCTGACAGGCATGTGATTTCTTTGGCGCAGAGAATTCAAGAAAATTTGAAAAAATCCGGTTTCAAATCGGTTAGTGAAGGTGAAACAAAAGGTGATTGGGTGTTGATAGATGCTTATGATGTTATTGTCCATTTGTTTCGACCTGAAGTCAGAGAGTTTTATAATTTGGAAAAAATGTGGAACTCTGCCGCAAACCTTCGCAAAGAATAAATATATTTCGGCAATTGTGAAATATATGTGATTTTTCCGTTTGCTGCTCGTCAGTGCATGACAATGATTTATCCTTAAGCCCCGAATATTTCGGGGTTTTTGCTAATATGTATCGTGCATTGAGGTTAATAATTTATGTTTTTGCTCTTTTACCAAGTTTGTGAAACAGAAGTTGTTTTTTTAATGTGATAATTTGCGTCGTTTGCAATTTTTTCGTTTAATCTTTTTATATTCTATGATTATTTTAAATATGCCAAATTTGAAATTGAGTTAATCTGGAGCAAATGGAAGATTGTTAAGAGTAACAGGAGAAAACAATGAAGGTTGTGATAGCCGCTATCGGAAAATGTAAAAAGGGATCGCCTGAAAAAGAATTGATAGACGAGTATATTAAGCGCAGTAGCTGGGATATTGTGATTAAAGAACAAGATAATTCAAATCAGGTTGATGAGGCTAAGTTTTTAATTTCATCTATTCCCCAAGGTTCGAAAGTCGTTGTTCTGGATGAACGCGGTGAAAATATGAAATCGCTTGAGTTGGCGGCAAAAATTGAGAATTGGATGTTAAACGGTTGTTCAGATATTTGTTTTCTTATTGGCGGAGCTGACGGACATTTGCCATCGACTCGGGAACGAGCCGATTTGGTTCTGTCTTTTGGCAAATTAACCTTGCCTCATATGTTGATGCGCGTTGTTTTGGCAGAACAAATTTATCGTATTCAAACAATTATCAATCATCATCCGTATCATCGGGAATAAAATTAATAATAAACGGTTAAATTGAATACGTTTTGTAAGAAAAACAAAGAAATATAACATAGTCCGGCGGCAATAACGGGTGTTGCTACCCAACCGATAAAAATTTGTCCGAGTAAGCCCCAGTTTATTCCGTGACCGCCTTTTATTAAGCCGATGCCAATAACAGCGCCTATTACGGCTTGAGAACTCGAAACAGGAACTAAAGGAATCGAGGGAAGACCGTGTTGTTCCAAAAACAGATGAAAATTCTGTGAGGCAAATAAAAATAAAACAAAGGATTGAGCAATAACGACGACCCAAGCTGCCAGAGGGCTGATGATGCATATGTTATTACCGACAGTCATCATAATTCTTTTCGAATAGGTAAAAATGCCTACTGAAATAGCAATTCCGCCGAGTAAAAAAAGCACTTGTTCCGCATTAAGCTCAATAAAGTTGAAAAAAGTAACCGCATGAAACTGGTTTGAGGTAACAAAAATTCCCATGACGTTAGCTATATTATTGGCTCCCAGAGCGTAGGCGCCGAAAGCTCCGGCTAAAATTAATCCAAATCGGGTATACATGTCCTGCCTTATGAGCGGAATTTTAGTTTTTATGATGATAAAACGCGTCATAAAATAAATGGCAACGGCAAAAATACCGGAAAGAATCGGACAAAAAATCCATGTGCCGACAATGGTTGAAAAAATGCTTAAATCCGTCGGTTTACCACTATAGAGATTCCAACCGATAATGGCTCCGACTATGGCTTGTGAGGTTGATACGGGAATTTTGCTTTTGGTCATCCAGTAAATAGAAAAAGCGGCTGCCAGACCTACCATAAATGCGCCGGCTCCGCTATTGACGCTTCCCAGTTTATTAAGAGTCTGTGCGGCTCCGTCACCGCCTAAGACTGCACCTAAAATAACAAATATGGAAGATATGAAAGCTGCCGTGCGAAATTTTACCATTTTGGTGCCGACGGCAGTTCCAAAAATATTTGAGGCATCATTGGCTCCTAATGACCAGCCTAAGAATAAACCACTACTCAAAAAAATTAAAAAACTTAACATTAAATATCTCTTTTTAAGGTGAAAATCAGTAATTCATCAGCGCAATCTTCGGCAATATCCGCAATATTCGTGACTTCGGTAACAAATAAGTCCAGTTGAAGTTTGTTTGCTAAATCCATATCTGAGGCAAAAATAGCCTTTTTGAGATCGTTGTAACTGGAATCGGATTCTTGTTCTTTAATATAAACTTTGTGAGTATAATCACGTACAACGCTTTTGTCCTTAAAAAATGCTCTTGAAGCAATAGCCATATTTTCGACGCAGTCTGCAACCTGTTCGCACAGGTCCAATAATTTGTTATGAAATTTATTGGGAATTTGAGGCTTTTCAATATAAAATTTATAAATGACGTCATCAATCTGATTTGTGATTTTATCCAGACTCTCAATGAGTTGCAGAATATCGGCTTGTAAGTTTGGAAGCAAATTTCGTGAATAAAGCTCGTTCTCTATATCGCGGCGAAGTTGATCTGCCTCGTGTTCAATATGCTTGATTTGCTTGTTAATCGCTTTACATTCATTTTGATTTTCATTTTCACCAAGAAAAAATTTTATTGATCTGTGAAAAAGTGCTGCCGCATCAATTATCTTGTCGTGAAAATTATCAAGTTTGTTCTCTAGCGTTCGTGATTGCGATATCATTGGAAATTTGATGTGAAACATTTTTGTCTCCGTAACTGAGTTATTATTTTTATAGAATACATATAAAAAGTTAAAAAAAACTGGATTTTTAAAAACAATATTTTTGTACTTGTAAAACTAATTTTATTTGGTTAAATTGAAGCTGATTTGTTATATAACAATTTTTGAGGATAATATATTATGAAAAAATCACTTGTTATTTCAATTTTGGCTTTGATCGTAGCCTGTGCAGCTTTGTATATGGTTATGTTCCCATGTCAAAAAGGTCAAAAAGCACCTGTTCAAGCAAATGTTGATTTTGCCACACAGATGGAAAATGTTCTTAAAGAAAAACCTGAAATGATTATCAATGCTATGCAAGCCTATCAGGAAAAAGCTCAATTAGAAGCAATTGAGGCTGCTAAGAAGTTGATTACCGATAATTTGGAAGCCGTTAATAATGATCCTACTTCTCCTGTTGTCGGTGATAAAGACAGCAAAATTGTTTTGGTTGAGTTCTATGATTATGCATGCGGTTTCTGCCACAGATTGTTCCCTGAATTGAATGAAGTTATGGCTAATAATAAAGATGTTAAATTTGTATTTAAACCGTTGGCCTTCGTTGCTCCTTACTCTGATTATGCCGCAAGAGCTGCTTTGGCAGCTGCCGAACAAGGAAAATTCGTAGAAATGCACAATGCCTTGTTTACGGTAGAAGGTCCTTTGGATAATCAAAAAATTGATGAACTTGCCGGTAAAATCGGTTTGGATATTGAAAAATTCAAAGCTGATGTTGAAAGTGAAAAAATCAGCAATATTATGAATGCTAATAATGAACTTTCCGGCAAAATTCAGGTCAATGGCGTACCGACAATGATTTTGAATGGTGAATTATTGCAAACACTTGACAGTGATACAATTCAACAAAGTATTAACGGATTAAAATAATCGCTTAATATTTTCAATTTACAAAGGGCAGATTTTTTCTGCCCTTTTTTGCATCTATTGTGTTTTTCTTTTGACAAAATAAATTGACAAATTTTGTGGTTGTGATATTGTATCTCTACCTACTAAGCTATTGTTAAATTATTAATACTTTAAAAATGAAAAAATTTGTATTTTTGGCAATTGCCATACTGATAAGTATGACTGCCATCGCTCAGGAAAATGAAAAAACAGTGATTATCTCCGCCTTTTCAACCCGTGAAGTCGAAGTGGCTATGCCGGCTTTTTTCAAAATGGCTTGTGACAGTGTGTCAGGTTATGCCTTGGTTGAAAAAAATGATGCCGGCCGGATTATCGGATTTATGACCGTAGTGGAAGACTTTGATACAAAAGAAAATTCTCCTTGCGTCAAAGTTAGAATCGCTCAGGGGCAAGATATGCTTATTGTATCTTTCTTCAACGGTTGGGTAAGTGAAGTTAACAATCAACTTGTTAGTGCCGGCGGCTATGCCGTTACCGAAAGTGATGATACTATCTCACTTTCTAAGGGAGATGCCAAACTGGTCCTAAACAAGGCGGATTTTTCTGCTAATAAATTAACGGTTGTTGAGGCTTCCGGTTGGCAGAAAGTGAACTAAAATGCATTGTTTGCGAGGAGAGGCATTGATTGTGCTTCTCCTTTTTAATTGCGTTCAATATGAATCTTTTGATAATATTAGGTTTGATTTTAATCATTGTCTTGATTGTTTTGCTGGTGCCGATTTTTAATCTTTTGAAAAAGAAAGATTATAAAAATTTGGCCGTCTACATTCTGGCATTGTTTGTTTTTGCGTATGGTCCGTGGCTATTCTCTGTTGCCGCTTTGGTGGTTATAGTCGTGCTCGGGTTTAAATCCATGAAATAGCGCAGAAATAAAATAAGAGGGGAGATTTGTATAAAGCAAATTTCCCCTCTTTGCGTTTAATCGTCTTGTTTCCTTATGTCTTTAACTTTTAAAAGTTGAAAATTCGAATCGGTATTAGACTTTGTATGGTAATTTGGAGCAAATATAACTACTAATCGGATTAGGCAAAACTGACAGCAACCAAACGGCAAAGCGCATCGGCCAAGGAAAAGCTATCAGACCGACATTGTTTTCTAAGCCGCGTCCAATAATATGAGCGGCTTTATCTGCTTCCATGAAAAACGGCATCGGGCAAGTGTTTTTTTCGGTGATACGTGAACGGATAAAACCGGGGCAAATCACGCTGACTTGAATGTTTTTGGGTGCCCAGTAAACACGCAGAGCTTCGCCGTAAGTTTTGACGCAGGCTTTGCTGGCGCTATATGAAGGACAACCGGCCAGTCCATGATAACCTGCGATTGAACTGAGCATGGCAATGGCTTTGACTGATTTGCCGCGGCGTTTGGCAAAGAGGTTGATTGCTGGTTGAATTGTATTGAGTACTCCGAAGACATTTGTATTAAAGGTGTTATAAATATTTTCGTCTTCTTCTTTGAGTGAAGCGACGCCGGCATTAGCTAAAACCAAATTTAAGGGAGCTTTTTTATTACTTTGAATAATCCACGCCCGCATTTTTTCTTTGTCGGTGACGTCAATCAACGATGCGTAGACCTTTGTCCCAAATTTTTCACATTTTTGTTTAACGGTCTCCAAACGTTCTTTGTTGCGTCCGCAGATAAATAAATTTTCGGTACCTGAGGCAGCATAATATTGTGCCATAGCTTCGCCAATGCCGGAAGATGCTCCGGTAATTAACACGTTCTTAAATTTTGTTTCCATTTTTTTGCTTTCCGTTATATAAATTTTGTTAATCATTAGATTATATAATAATCAAAAAAATAATTTTGAGGAGATTTTTTTTGCAAATATCAAGTATGACCGGTTTTGCCCGCCAAAGTGGCAATATGGAAAGAGCAAATTTTTCGCTTTCATGGGTATGGGAAATCAAAAGCGTCAATGGTAAAAATTTAGACCTCAAGACCAGATTACCTCTGTGGTTGGATGAAATAAGCCTTAATTTGCGCAATATCGCTGCTAATTGCTTTGAGCGCGGCAGCTTAACTGTTTCGCTTGATGTTATGGTAGAAAAAAATAATGAGGAAGTCAAAGTTAATCGACTGCTGCTCGAAAAAATTACACAATCAGCGATAGAATTGCATCGAAAGTATCCAAATGATATACAGGCTCCGACCGTAGGGGAGCTTTTTGCTCTCGATGGTGTGTTGGAGTTGCAAAAAGGTAATTTTAATGATGATGAAATGGCGGACATAAATCGTAATTTGCGCGCTGGTTTTGAAGAATGTTGTATTCGCCTGCAGGCTGATCGCAGGCAGGAAGGATTAAAAATTAAATCGGTTTTGACGCAGCAGGTGGATAAGATTGAACAACTGGTTTTGCAAGTCGGTCGCTTGGCTTTGGCGCAACCCGAAATTTTAAAACAAAGGCTTTATAAACAAATAAAAGAACTTTTGGACAATTCGGAAATTAATGAGGATAGATTGGCTCAAGAAGCCGTTTTGTTGGTTAACAGAGCTGATATTAAAGAAGAAATTGATCGTTTGCTGGCTCATATTAAAACAGCCAGACAATTGTTGGAAGCTAATCAAACGCTCGGTCGACGTTTTGATTTTTTGTGTCAGGAATTTAATCGTGAAACGAATACCATTTGTTCAAAAGCATCGGATATTCGAATTATTAACTACGGAATGGAACTGAAAGCCGTTATTGAACAACTCAGAGAACAAGTACAAAATATGGAGTAAAAAATGGAAGACGTCATTAATTATTTGCGTAAAGTCCGCCGTGGGGCAATGTTTATTATCGAAGGTCCTTCGGGAGCAGGTAAAGGTACGGTGATAAAAGAAATTTTAGCTCGCGATCCACATATTAAATTCTCGGTGTCGGTAACGACGCGAGCGCCGCGCAATAATGAAGTGAACGGTGTCGACTATTATTTTATTTCCGACGAGGAATATGATAAACTTAAAGCCGAAGATGCTTTTTATGAATATGTTGATTCTCAATACGGCAGCCGCTATGGTACATTACGTTCCGAAGTGGACAGTTTTATCAATGTCGGTGAGGATGTGTTGTTTGATTTGGATTGGATGGGGGCACGTCAAATGCGTGAAAAAGCGGGTGCCGATGTCGTAACCATTTATTTGTTGCCGCCGTCAATTAAGGAAGTTCGCCGTCGCTTAGAGGGAAGAGGAACAGACAGCAAAGAAGTTATTGAAAAAAGAATGAATCTGGTTTTGGAAAAAATCAGCCATTGGAATGAGTTTGATTATGTCGTTGTTAATGAAACTCTAGAAGATACGGTTGAAAAAATTCGCCGCATTATTTCCGGAGAGCGCATGAAAAAAGTAAGACAATTAAATGGATTGCAAACTTTGGTTAACGATTTGTATAAAGAAGCCGAAGAACTTCGCAACGCATAAACTGTACTTGATGTTTTGGCATATTTTGTTTATGTTAAAATTCAGTCTTTAATCAAGGTAGATAAAAATGAAGCCGACTTCAATTTTGGGAAGATATCTGACCAAACAGATTTTAATTAATTTTATAGCCGTGTTGCTGATGGTTACCGGTGTCATTTTGATGTTTGAAGTTATCGAATTGCTACGCCGGACTGCCGATCGTCCCGATGTTGATATGTGGTTTGTCATGAAAATGGCTTTTTCCAAAATGCCGCGTACGTTTGAAATGGTTTTCCCTTTTATTATGATGATTGCGGCAATGGTTACCTTTTGGAAAATCAGTCGTAATAATGAATTTGTTATTATTCGCGCCGCCGGTGTTTCTATTTGGGGATTTTTGGCTCCGCTTTTAGTGACCGTATTCTTGGTAGGTATTGTTAATATTACAATCATTAATCCTATTTCTTCGTATCTTTATGAAGTATACGAAACACTTGATTATCGTTTCAAAACCAAAAATCCCAAAGCAGTCCTTTTTTCAAACAAAGGATTATGGATTAGAGAAGCGGTTGATGATGATACTTTTTTGGTTTTGGAAGCCAAATCCGTGCGACAGGAAGGTGACGTTTTGTTGCTCAGGACCGTCAGTGTTTTGGAGATAGACCGACAATCCCAACTCAAAAAACGTGTGGAGGCTTATGCCGCTGAACTTAAAAAAGATAAATTTGAACTCAAAGATGTTAAAATTTATGAGGCGGGACAGCCTGTGGTTAAGGTGAATAATGTGGATTATAAAACAACTTTGACCATAGATAGAATAAAAGAAAATTTTATTGATCCGGAAGCCATTTCTTTTTGGGATTTGCCGGATACGATTCATTTTTACGAAATGTCCGGTTTCTCGGCTCTGAGGCACCAAATGAGATATATGTCGCTGTGGAACTCTCCCTTCTTACTTTGTGCGATGTTGTTGGTGGCAGCCGTATTTGCTCTCCGTCCCAATAATCGCCGCGGTGGGGTGATGTACTTGATTGTCGGCGGAATTACAACCGGATTTTTAGTGTATTTCTTGTCACAGGTGATTTATGCTTTCGGAATTAATGGTTATATTTCACCGTTTCTGGCAGTATGGACACCAACATTAATCGTTATGATGATAAGCATCTCTGTATTGTTGCATATGGAAGAAGGATAAAAATTATTTTTTTTCATATAGGTTGCTCTGTTTTTACAAAATTTCTATATGGTTTTATGCACTTATGAAGTGGAGACAAAAGTTATTCCGAAGATGCTTAGGTGTTAAAAATACGGATAAAATAACCTTTTGTAAAATACACCAATATTACGTTAAATGTATAAAGACCAGTACACAAATATTAGGTTAAATGAATAAAAACAAGTTTGTCCGGAATGAAATTTTAATTACCGGATATTGTGTTTTCCGATATTTCTTTCTATCAATTTCAGTCCGGCTGAGTGAAATTCTTGATTTGCGCTGAAACAATAGTTTTTTAATATAATCGGACGAATACCCTGTTCGATTAAATCCATGGCAGTTTTGTAAACGCAGGCATCCGTATCAAATCCGCAAATATCAATTTCATCAAAATTTTTCATTTCCTGCAAATATGAAGAATAACCTGTTTTATTGAAGATTATTGCATCTTTTTGGGGTGTGAAGGCAAGATTTTCGTCATTGTAGCCCTGCCAATTCAAGAGTGGCAATAGCGGAGAATTTTTGTTGGTAAATTTTGATATAAAAACCGTCTCATATTTATTTTGCAATTTTTCAATGTCTTGAACAAGTTCCGGTTTGGAAACCGCAGATTTTTGTACATCAATTATTAATAAGGCTTTTCTCATTCTTTTTTCTCCAATATTTGTTCATTTATCATTGTGTAGGGCTTCAAAGTTTAAAAGACACTTCAAATTAAAATTTCTTTTGAAGTTGTTTCGCTTATGTTTTTATTTCCGACGTATTTTGTTTTTCATAGATTATTTTTAAAGAAAAACATTCTTCATTTTTTGTATGGGTTGCCATTGCTCTCCTAATTTACCGACTTTTAATCCGTTCCAAACTTCGTATTCACCCTTGCCAAAAAATTCAACGGCTTTCTCATAGACAACGGCAAAATGTTGTGGGGATATATTTTCAATGGGAAGAAATGCCGAGCTTTTGTAAAAGACAATTCTTCCGCGAATGATAAAACCTCTGATTAAATTTTCAAATTCTGCAAATGATACACCAAAATCTTCTTGAAGATAAATTTTATGTTCCCTGACATCATGAATGTTAAGAGCGCATCTGCCGTCACTTAAAAAGGCAAAAGCTATGCGGCTTTTGTGAAAATTATCAACCTGTTTTTTTTCTTCGGCAGTCAGCCAAATTTCTTTATCGTCAATGGTCGTTACTTGATTATATGGCATTTCAAACACTCGTAAAATCGATGATGAAATGATATTACAATAATACCGATTAAGGAGCAATCAATTTTGATTGAGTTTAATTAAAAGTTGTGAATGCCTTATTTTTTTGAAATATAAGGTTAATTTTCAGGAATAAAAAGTGCATGATTGTTTTTTGATATTTCTAATTATTTGTTTTACTATTGAACTTTATTAATATGGCACATTCTTAGGTTTCTCGTTTGTTGCAAGCTATTTGTTATATATAATTTGACATCTCCCAGCCGTACTATTATATACTCCTTAATATAGGTCAGTAAATTATGCAAAATTATATAATTAAAGCTAGATAAGGAATGAAATGAATATATTAAAACAAATAGAAAAAATATGTGAGGCCATAGATAATATGGATTATAACCGAATTGTCATTACAGATATTCTTCCCAAAAATTGGGAACAGTTTAAAAAATTTATCGTATCCTTATTGTTTATCTTTTTATCTTTAGTTGCCTTTACTATGGTAGTTGCAATTTTTATCTGATTCCAGCCAACTCTCGGCTTTTTTGTTGAAAGATGAATTTATTTTGCCGTGAGTTTAAGTACCTTTCAAAGAATGCAATAAAAAAACCGCTCTTTTGAGCGGTTTTTTTTATTGGCAGCACCAACATAGTGTCATTAGAACCTTTACAGACGATGATCTTGATGCGATAGCATCTGCTTTTGTTGAATTGAAGAGATATTTTTGACATGTTTCTATGAAGTAAATGTAAAAAATTATAAAATAAACAAGTTGAAAATGCCATAAAAAAACATTGATATATTTTCGGAATGTTATAAAGTGCAACTAGTTATATGTTATGAAAGAGCTCTATAATGAATGAACAATTGTCATTTGCTTATGAAACTGATAGATTTTTAACGGATGTTGTTGGAAATAAAATTTTGAAAGATCCTGTGACCGCTATTGTTGAATTAGTAGCTAATGCATGGGATGCTGGGGCAACGAGAGTTGATATAATATGGCCTTCTATGGATGACCCACATTTTAGTATTACTGATAATGGGTATGGCATGTCTGATAAGGAATTTCAAGAAAGGTGGTTAACATACTCTTATGATCGCTCTAAAAAGCAAGGATTTTTTGTAGAAGTCATATATAACGGAGAAGTACACAAAAGAAGGGTATTTGGAAAGAATGGAAGAGGAAGACACGCTGCCTTTTGTTTCAACTTCTCTTATCAAGTTGAAACGAAAACCAAGGATAACGATAAATCTAATAGATATAAAGTAATAAAGTCATTTAAGGATATACCTATTAATGTGACTAAAATAGAAACAAAAAATATTATCCAAAATCAAGGAACGGGTATTTTTGTGGAAAAATCACAAAATATAGAAATACCAGAAAAAAATATTATTGATGAGCTTGGAACGAGATTTTTATTTGATCCAACATTTGAGGTTTATGTAAACAACCATAAAGTTTCTTTTAGAGATATAAAGCAAAATAAAGTTGACACAATAAATATTGAAAAAGAGAATATTGAGATACTTGTTATTAAAACGGGACAATCAGATGCTACATCCAAATTACATGGCATTGCTTGGCAGGTAAACGGACGTTTAGTTGGGGAGTTTTCTTGGAATGGAGATTTAGATATAGATAAGAGAACTAAGGAAGCCAAATCTTTAGGTTTTATTGTTAAAGCAACGACAGAAGACAGAGATAATGATTTAAGAAATTTTGTGCTTCCTGATTGGTCTGGTTTTGTACAAGACAGTATTAAGGACTTACAAGAGTTAGTTAATGAGGAAATATCAAATTATATTAATAGAAAAAGTATAGCCTTAGCAAAAGAAACTGTTGATAATTTAGCTTCCGAAAGAAGAAATACGCTTTCACAAATAGGAACTGTTAATGCGTATAAATGGAAGAAAACATTACATGAAATTATAACTCAATGTCCTTCCTTGTCAGAAAAGCATTTGGAAAAAGTTTCTGATGTTTTATTGAAAATGGAAAAATCTGAGTCGAAATATAAATTAGTTGAATTGCTGTCACAAATGTCTTCTGCTGATTATGACAACCTTTCCAAAATACTTGAAAAATGGGGAATAGAAGCCACTAAACTTGTTTTAGATGAGCTTGAATTTAGAATTAAATTAATAAATGAATTAGAAAGAAAAATTAATAGGGATGATACGGATGAAGTACATGAACTGCAACCATTGTTTGATAGAGGGTTATGGATTTTTGGTCCTGAATTTGAATCAATAGAATATACATCTAACCAAGCAATAGCAACAGTTATAAAGAAGTTTATGAAATGTTCAGAAGTAGATGGTGTATCTAAAAATAGACCAGATTTTGTCGTTTTGCCTGATGGAAATTGCAGTAATTTTTATTCACGACCTTCCTATGATGAAAATAATGAAGAAAATGGTATTGAAAGGTTGGTTATTATAGAATTAAAAAAACCGACAGTACCAATTAATACAGATGAGAAGAATCAACCCTGGAAATATTATAAAGAGTTGAAAAATAAAGGGTTGATCAATTCAAATACCCAAAAAACAGTAGCATACGTTTTAGGGAAAACTATTGCTATTGGTGAAGAAGGGGAAAAAACAGAAGATAATGGCTCCTTAGTTATAAGACCAATGACATATAGTGTTGTTATAAGTAGAGCAAAAGCACGTTTGTTTAAATTATATGATAAAGTTAAAGGTTCTGCTACATTTCTCGCTGATGAACAAGCATCATTTCTAGAAGTTATATAGTTACGTTTAACTCATCTCAACAATTTTTCGTTGTGCCTCGGTGTCGTAAGCAATGTAGCGTTGGGTAGTTGCAAGCGATGAATGACCGGCAAGCATACGTACGTCATTAAGTGTGCCACCGACCAAACTTATATGTTTTGCCGCGTTTGTAATAAATGTGCGCCGACCGCTATGCGACGAGCAGCCGTTAAAGCCGATTGTCTTATATAAATTGTAGAAGAAGTTTACGATAACTTGCGGTGTCGTATGCTCCCCTCGCTCGGTCGCAATAACAGGCTTGTCCAAACTGAAATATTCGTCGTTTTGCTTTTCTGCCAGCATCTCTGCAAGCAAAATTTTAAGCTCTTTATGCATTGGTATAATGCGCCCCGAATATTTACCTTTGCTTGCATTGTTGCTTAAATTGATGACATCTGCAATTTTGCCGTCGGAGTTGCACACCATACCCCAAGCAAGTTTTGATATTTCTTTAGCGCGCAAGCCCTCTTTGAAGCTAAGCAAAAATATAATTTTATTGCGTAGCGGATAGCGCGTATTTGCCAAGTGCGTCATTGTTAAATTTTGCTGTTTATCGGTTAAGACCTTTGCTTGCTTACCTATCGACATTTTGACCTCCAAACTTATTATAAATATCTGATTTTACAAACAAATTATAATGAGTTTGTAAAATAGATCAAGTTCTGTTTTCTACAACCCATTGAAAAATCAAGACTTATTATAAAATATAAATTCTATAATGAGTCGAGTTTTTAGGACGCCTTTTAATAATTTTATATGTAAGGAAAGTCAGCTTAATTTTTTACGAGGTTAAAAAATGAGAGAAACATATTACTTATGCTGCGACAAAAGAGCATATAACTTTGCGTTAAAGAATTATGCCAACCTCTTTACCCAGGTAGCTTTTTGCAAAATACGTGATAACGAAGAAGCTGCTAGTTGGCTTATTTTTGAAAATATAAATAAAAAATTTTACATTTTCGGTAGTTGCCGCACCGGCTATTTAAAAATGGAGCTCAAAAAATTTTTAACGATTTTCCCTGAAAGATTCATAGGTTTTCATATCCCATACGGAACTAAAAAATCGAAAAAGACAGGCAAACCGGTAGAAGAGTATATTAACTCCGTTATTATTGACGATGCCATTGTATCTGTATAATAGCGAGGCTAAAAATGATAACCACATATTAAGTTAACTTAACACTGGTGTTATTATTATGTCGGCTTCATGACCTAAGGCATGAAGCCTTTTTTATGAAAAAAATGTCAATATTCGGTAATTTTTATTGACTTTTCGGGAATTATTCGGTAATATTTCGGTAAATATTACAGTAAAAGGATATAAAAATGCCCAATATGACAGATATTACAATTACCCCCGATATGCTCAAGAAAATAGCAGAAATTGACACGTTTAACGGCGCGTTTAACAGCGGCGGTATTAAGGTTAAGCCGGAGCAATTAAAAGCCATGAAACGCATTGCTACGATTGAATCTATCGGCTCTTCTAATCGTATTGAAGGAAATAAGCTAAACGATACAGAGGTTGAAGCAGTTTTTAACCGCATCAGCAAAAAATCTTTTCAAACGCGCGATGAGCAAGAAGTCGCCGGTTATGCCGATTTAGTCTCAACGATTTTTGAAAATTACAAAGAAATAAATTTATCAGAAAACTACATTCGGCAGTTGCATAAAATTTTGCTTTCATATTCTGACAAAGACGAGCATCATCGCGGCGAATATAAAAAAGATTCAAATCGCGTGGCAGCATTTGATGCTAATGGCAAAGAGATTGGCACGATTTTTGAAACAGCCACGCCGTTTGACACACCGCGTTTAATGCAAGAGCTTGTTAATTGGACGAATGTAAACTTTAACGACGGCTATTTCCACCCGATTATCACTATTGGCGTGTTTGTTGTGCATTTTCTATCTATACACCCTTTTACAGACGGCAACGGTAGAATGTCACGTGCATTAACGACCTTGCTTATGCTACAACATGGCTATAATTATATGCCTTATTCATCGCTTGAATCAATTATTGAGGCAAGCAAAGACGCCTATTACAGAGCTTTGCGCGCTACGCAAAAGACAATATGGAGCGATAAGGTAAATTATGAGCCGTGGCTGACATTTTTTATTACCTCGCTTGCTAAGCAGAAACGGCACTTAGAGGATAAAATTGCTTTTGCCATAAAAGCAGACTCAACCCGAATTACTAAGGGCGAGCAAGCTGTTTTAGACCTATTTGAAGAAAAAACAAATTGGTCGGTGGCAGAAATGGCGGAAACGTTAAGCAAAAACAGCGAAACCGTCAAAAAAACGGTACAAAATCTGGTTAAAAAGGACTTGCTTGAAAAACAAGGCTCCACCAAAGGCACATACTACATTTTGAAGGGGTAAAACCTATCGATTCGTTTTTTTCTGGCTCTATGCCTTATCGCATGGAGCCTAGTCTTAAAGTGTTAAATTATTCTCGATTTGGTTAATATAATCTTCCATGAATTGATAGTCAGGATTTCCTTTAGAATCCACAGGTAAAGGAATTGTAAAATCGGTTTTAAAATGGGTATTTAATTCTCGTCCAAAGGCAAAATACTTTATTTTAGCTTCATTACGCACCATTGTTGCAATAAATTGTTTTGCTTTTAAGGATATTTCTTCATTGCATTCTAGCACCGCAACATTTTGTGCTGTATAAAATTCTTCGGGTTGTACAAAACAACTACCTAAGTACTCTCCACCCAATGCTAATGTTAATTTTCCTGCTTCGTATGGTTCATAAGAATCAATTTTATCAACTTTCATTATTATTCCATTATTATTACTGCTACGGGATACATAATTTATTTGTGAGGTATCCGAAACTGTAACTTTTGAAGCGTCAATACCATTTCCCATCCTGCAATTAAATAAGTTAGCTAATCTAAATTCTTTCCATTTTTTATTGGATAAGTTGGATAAATTATTATTTTTATGAATAGTCGAGTTTTGGATTTTCATATCATTAGAGCTTTTTAAAAATTTTTTAAAATCAGCAATATCAATATTATTATTTAACCATCTAAGTTTCTCTGGAGATTCATCGCCTGCAATCTCTATCAAATCAGTGATATCTGCTTGATTTTTAATATAATTAATATAATCTTCCATAAATTGATAATCTGGTTCTCCACTAGAATTAATAGGAAGCTGTATAGACATGCGTTTCATGTCTCCTTGTCGACATTGTCTATTATAATCCCACTTAAAATTGTTAGAATTAATCATCCGCACAATAAAAATACCTACGGATTCATTCATATTGAATTTAGGAATAAGAACATTAACATCACTAGTAGCACAAAACGGATCTTTTTGATAAAAAGCTACACAACCAATTTTTCCTGTTATAATCATATTTCCTGCAAAATCAGCTTTTATATCTATCCACTTACCTATGCCATTATTTTCAGCGGATGCAGATACATAAGGAGTATTTCCTTCATTATATTCTGAATCACTATAATAAACACCTGCTGTTACATTAAAAAGAGATGGTATCTTAAATGTTTTCCATTTTCTATCTGATAAACTGATATTGCTAGAAATTTTGTTTGTTTCACTAATCATGATTCCTCGCGATTTTCTACAGATGAAATATCTTCAAAAAGCATATTATTCTGAAGCATGTACTGAAATAACTTATAATTTCTAATCGTTTTTATAAAATCATTATTTGAAAGTTCGTGATAATCTGTTTTAACATAATTTAAAATGTTCCAATCTTCATTATCATAAATAATTTCTTTCTTTGTTTCTTGAATAGGAAATCCTACACCATCTATCTTTTTAACTTTTACTGTAACCATTTTAGGTTTACCATTTTTATTTAGAATAATATTTCCATTATTATCTAACGCTTTTTTCTTTACTGATTCATATAAATATTTAGGATCTCCTGAAAGATGCTTTTCCCCATCAGGACTAACACCATCTTTAGACCAAACTTGTTGAACAACTTCCTCATGTGGATTTGTATGTACCGCTACTAATGTTGACTTAATGCCATTCTCATGGATATCTGGCTTAAACAGCATTGATGGTATATAATCTACAGAAGGGTCAGGTTGCTCTTCTCCAAATGCTTCTCTATAAGCAGTTTTTACAATATTTAATTTATTATAATCCTTAAGTATTGTAGCTTTCATATCCTCAAGATACATTTTTCGGTAACCATTTTTAGGATTTTTCCATTTATTATTATCTTCAAAACGTCCGTGTTTGTTTATAACCTTAAAACCATCTTCACGCCAATCGGCAAGATAAGCCTTTCCTCCCTCTGCAATATAATCATTATTTGGTTTGTGTGCCTTAAATACTAAAATACATGTTCCAACAGCAGCTCCACTATTTGCAGGTCCCCAAAAAAGGTTAGATGGCATTAAGATGCTTGCAAGAAGTGTATGTTCTTTAAGAATTTGAGCTTTATCAATATTTCTACTATTTCCTTGGTTTGAGACAGGTACAATTGCAATACCTATACCATCTTTTTTTAAATATGATAGCAGTGCTGATATAAATTGAAGTTGGTCATATTCTGAACCATCATATGGAGGATTTATCATGCCAATATCAGCTCCCTTTTCTTGGAAAGAATCTTCATCATCCATACCAAAAATATCTCTAAAATCTCCTTCATCATGAAGTGTTAGTCCATCGTGATTACATAGCTGAGAACTGCCATCCTGGTGAAATAACATATTTACATACGCAAGAACAAACATTTTAGGACTTAATTCATTACCAATTAGTGCATTCTTACGAGCTTTATCTTTTGCTTTTTTCTTATTTTCTTCATTAAGAGCTTCATTATTTTCAATATTATCATTAATTCTGTGTAATGCAGAAATAAGAAAACCTCCAGATCCTGTACAAATATCTAAAATTTTTGTTTTTTCTGTTAGTTTGTTTTCTGAAAAAAATTCAGCGAGATCACAAAATAAATCTGTTACATGAGTAGGAGTAAGGACAACGCCACGTTTTGCATCAGCCTTGTAAAATTGAGAAAGCAATGAATAAAATGCTCCCATAATATCTATACCTTTATCCTTATAATAATCATATTTTGTTGTAACATATTGATATAAAGAACAAACCAAACGGGAAAGAATGGTTCCATATCCCTTCTTAAAGTAATTATTTTTACGAGGTTTACCTTTTTTATCAGTATCCCATAGATTCATTATTGTAGGATTATTATCTTTATCTGGTTTTCCGTGTTCAGTAATATGATTATCATTAAAAGTGTTTTCTGCATATTGCTTTAGAAGTTCGTATTTGGGTTGAGGTAAAACTGTTCTTCCGCGCTCATCAACAGTACGAATAATACCACTAATACCTTGAGTTGTATTACCAATAAGAGCATCCAATACATCTTGTGCTTTAATTTCAACAGAATCAACAAAATCTGTTTGTGACCATTTCTTAACATTTCGATAGAGATTAGATTTACTGTTGGAAAGAGCTAATGTAATAAAAGACACAAGTTGGAGTTCATTTGCTGCATCAACACCCATTTTTTCCATGAATATGGCACTTTGATTTACATAATTACTTAGTTCATTATAAAGTTGTTCATATGTTTGCTCGGTTATTCCATTAATTTCATCTATGATATTTTTATATTCAGTAGTAGATTTAATTACTACATCATACCCACCATTACAAATGACATGCAAATCATCCCATGTACCGTTTTTAGGCATATAAAAAGTTGTTGTTTTAAAATTTTTGATAGTTCCATCAGATGTACTGGCAACAGCTATAACATCTTTTTCAGTTTTCAGATATTCAACATAACGAAGAACATCATCTATAGAATATTTATAAGGTTCAGCTGTGTACCCCTTTCCAATATAATCTCGAATATCTGCTTGGGATGAGTGCTTAGCATCCTTGACATCTTTATCTTCAAAAACAACAAAAAAATCTGGTGTTGAGATTATAAACTCTGGCTTGCCTTCTCTACCAGATCCAGATTTTGATGCTTTAGACAACAACTTTTCAATAATAGGATCTGGTGATGTACCTCCTTTATAACCATTTTGTTCGTACCAGGTAACATCATTAATAGTTTTGTTTGGGGTATCAGGATATCCTTTGGATTCACAACCTCCGACACCTTGAATTGCATTTCTAACCAATCCATCCGTTAGTATTTCTACCATTAAACTCAATCCTTTCCCCAGAAATATCTTTATACATCTTAAATAAAGTAATCAGCTCTTTTATATTGTTAAGTTAATTCATGATAACTTACTAAACCTTTAATTTTTTTTAAATTAATTTAGCACTCATTCTTCGCTTGAGTTCTTGTAGGGTGGATATTATAAAATAATAAAAAGGGCAAAAAATGCGAAGAAAGAAGAAATTTAACACATTTAATGAAAGGGTCGGAAGCAGTTCCGGCTCTTTCTGTTTTAAATGGAAGGTGCAAAATGGACACGAAAATTAAGAAAATACGCGAGCTAAACGATAATTTGCGGCAAAATTTTACCGGCGGTCGGGTTTTAATAACGCGCGGAGTTGCCAAATTGCCGACAGATAAACAGCTTGAGATCATGGAAAAAGTCCGCAATTTTAGCAATTTTAATAAAGACAACGATCCGAACGGCGAGCATGACTTTGGTGCATTCGACGTTGACGGCATAACTTATTTTTGGAAAATTGATTATTACGACGTTGAGTATCAATACCTCAGCCTAGACCCGAGCGACGAAACAATCACTAATCGCGTTTTGACGGTTATGCTTGCTGATGAATATTAAAATTAAAAAAAAATAAAATTAATGTTGACAATGCTAAAAATGCATGATACGCACAAGATGTAGCCGCGATGGAATCTTTCAAAGCTACAGCTGCAATTAGACCCCGGAGGGGTCGAAGGAGTCCTAACGGCTTTAAGAAACTCAACTCCACCTTTAGCTGAGGTGGGGTGTAATTTTTTTAAAACTCTACCTTACAGATGGTGGAGTTTTTTTTATGCTTAAACATAGCTTGAAAGGTAAGGGTGTCAGATGTTAGGAGGTTGCAGAACTTATTTTTTAATAACAAAATTAACATGAAAGGCAAAAAAATGAATGTTGATAATCTTATACCTATTAATCAAGCTGTGATATTTCTTTTGAATGGACAGCTTCCTTCAAATAATGAAAAAATTTTAAGAAAAAATTTTTATAAATCAGAACCATTTAAAAGGGAAGATATTTTTAAGGCTCTTGAATTAATAAGAACATGGAACATCAATAATCAATTGAAAATCACAGGAATAGAATCCATAATCGATTTCCATAATGATGTATGGGATGAATATAGCGATATTGCTACCATACATCTACGTAAGAATGCGGACAAAGAAAATTGGAAAAAGCTCTTTCAGAAAGAGTATAACGCTTCCAAAGATGAAATTAATACATACGTAAAAGAGTATCCACACAAAGCGTTCACTCTAACGCAATATCTTGAAGACATAATGGATGGAGAGGATCCTTCCGATTGGATTCTTTTATCATACCCATCAGGAATTGATGAAAATTATATCTGAGATGAAATTCAGTTTTCCGATCTTGTTAATGACGAAATAAAATGGCGTTCAAATATAATTTGTGACGAATATAGAGCAGATCTGGGTGGTTTCAAAGGTTTCAGTTTCGTTGAAGTAAATTTTGAGCAGTTACAAGAATTAAAATCCAAATGTTGGGTTGGAATTGAGAAAAGCAAAAAAAATGTAAAAATAAAAAAATTTATAAAGGATGCTCAAAAAGCTTTAATATCTTCCTGTTATGAACATTGTGAATTTCCGGATATAATGGAAGCAATTTATGATTACTTTGGTACTTCAGAATTAACTCCCGGCTACTCAAGATCACAGCTTCGAGGAATTCTAAACGAAGGCCGGAAAGATGGAAATACTTTTTATGTTCCTGCCAAACAAGGAAATTTTCCTTATAAAGAAAGAGTTCCTGTTATAGAAATCTATTATAATCAGGGGTTTAAGTAAATTTTTGCTATATGGTAAAATGATATCGCAATGTTCTATAATTTACCGCGGTATTTCAAATACAAAACGCTAACTTCCTGTCATAGAATAACCTCATCAGATCAAGATGAGGTTTTCATTTTGGTCGGATATAAAGACATCGTGAATATGAATCCATACAAGTGAGGAAGCTCACGACTTCTTTATTGGGAAAATATTTTAAATATGGAGAAAAAATAATGGAGAAAGAAAACTTAAATAATCCAATTAGCGGAAATGATGAGTTCATGAAGTTGATTGAATCTGAAGAGTCTCATACTGTAGAAATGATGGACAGATTAGTATGCGCCCAAGAGTTTGCTTGTGAGGTTGGCAGAGAACTTGCCTCGTTAGACAGTGTTGTAAAAGAATTACGTTGCCCATATAACGAAATAGCACTAGATGCTATGAAATTATCACTTAATCAGTTCAATACAGATATTCTGTTGCGAATGGAGTTAATCCTAGCAAAAGATCTATCCGCTTTCAATAGAATGACCCTTTCTGATAAACTTAAAATCAGAAAAGCTCAGATGGATAAAGAAATACAAAATGAAAAATAACAATTATTATATCACCGCTGAGGAAGAAAAGGAGGTGGTTGACTTTCTTGTTTTTCTTATAGCAATACTCATTCGTATTGAGGAGGGAAAACTCCCTCCTCAACCTGCAAATGATAATTATCCGGAAACATGAGATGACGGTGATGCAGCATAAAGCAATATGTGACACTGTCGCTCTCCGACTTCGGGCAACCGCTTTTTACGTTACCCGTCCGGAACTTTTTTCACCGAATGCAAACGATGTTCTGTTACATCAGCAGGAGGTGAACAAAAAGGCCACGCAAAACATTACGTCTCAAGATAAGATTTTTGGCCGTTACAAGCCAAAACTTACCCTTGAAACGCATTTTTGCGGTCACAAAATTGAAGCGGGGCTCTACATAGAGCTCTCGCTTCCCAAGCTTCTTTACGGTGAGAATTTGCACGAAGTAACAGATAACGATTTTTCGCAAATTATTGTTTCGCTGCAAAAAGTTCTCGCCGTAATGGGAGTTGAAGTGGCAGAAGATGCTTTGAGAAAAGCACAAGTTTGCCGCATTCACTACAGCAAGAATATTTTGCTTAAAAACGGTGTTTGGTGTGATTTTATCATGAAGGATATCGAAAAAGCCAATGTCAGCAAAATTTATGACAGCGGTCATACCGATTACCGAAATGACGGACATTGCATTCGTTTTCATACAAAATACCATGAGTTCGCGATTTATGATAAAATCAAAGACTTAAAACAGCAGAAAAAATCTCCGAGCAGGTCGGTAGAAGATAACGTTCACCGCATATACCAAAGCATTGATTTGAATAAAATCGGCAATATGCAAGTGTTTCGTATCGAAACACGACTTAATTCGGGTAAGACTATAAGAGCAGCTCTTGAACGAGCAGGACTAGTCGCTTCATCTTGCAGTTTTGAAGAGCTGTTCAATAGCCATTTTGCTAAAACTCTTAATCTTTATCATTGGCGGTCTGTAATGCAGGCAATGCAACCTCTGGTTTGTTTACAAGATGATCTTGTAACGATGTGGATGCGTTTATCTGCTAAATATAAACCGCTGAAACGTTTACAAATTTTGGCATTACGTTGTTTGATGGAAAAAATTGGGTGTCGGTTTATAACCGAACACCTTAAAGATAACCCAACGGCACAAAAACTGTTTCGAGAGATGCAGAATTATGTCCCGCAATCAAACTATAAAAAGCAAATTTATGATGATATTACGCAGGCTATTGCCGAAAATAATGTCATCGAGCTTCCCGACCTAATCTGCCAAGAATCTGAGGTATTTGTTTGCCCAGATTTGAATGCAGATTTAGAAACGGAAGATAAGGAGCCGATTCAAGGGTTTCAAAGCTGGGTCGAATTGGACGAACAGCAGAGAAAGTACTTGAACCATTGTAATAATGAAAATATTGTCATAAATGGAGATTAAATATGACAAAATACAGTACCTTTAATAATTATAAACCGGCCGTAAAGGCTGTTATTTTAACCAGAGTATCATCAAAAGATCAGGAAGATGGTTATTCCCTCGACGCTCAACTTTCGCGTTTACAAGCATATTGCGAGTGTAGAGGGCTGAAAGTTATAAAGGAATTTTCCATTGTGGAAAGCTCAACTCGTGGGGAGCGCAAACAGTTTTATGAAATGTTGAATTTTGTAAAAGCACAAAAGGAATGTGTCGCAATTGTTTGTGACAAGGTCGACAGACTTCAGCGCAGTTTCCACGAAGTGCCGATACTTGACGGATTGCGCCGTGATGGAAAAGTTGAATTGCACTTTAACACGGAAAATCAGGTGTTGACACAAGATTCGAGTAGCAGTCAGTTATTAACATATCATTTATTCATATTATTAGCCGAAAACTACACAAACTGTATTTCAGACAATGTTAAGCGTAGTTTCGAAAAAATGGCGAAAATGGGGAAATTTCCCCATTATGCCATTGTTGGTTACCAAAATGCCCGTGATGAATTTGATAAAGCAACGATTGTTGAAGACCCTGAAATGGGTATAATTGTGCGCAAATTATTTACGGAATGTGCAACAGGGGTTTATACATTAGCAGATTTAGTGCGTAAAGCCAACGAATGGGGATTCCGCACAAAAGGCTGTAATAAAGCACATACACAGACAATACGTGATATGTTGTCAAACCCATTTTATTATGGTTTTATGCGGTTTCATGGTAAACTTTATCCGCACCAATACCCAAAGTTAACGGATAAAGCTACGTTTGATAAGTGTCAGGAGGTGTTGGGTCTTCGACTCAACACCAAAAAACGTAAAAATGAAGACGTATACAAGGGCATTGCAAGATGCTCTTGTTGCGGCAAATTGCTAACACCTGATTTCAAAGGTAAACAGCGACAACACCGTTATCTGTTTTGCACGCAATGTAAAGGCTCTTATGTTAATGAGAAGGTTCTGGATGCAGAGGTTGACAAGATCTTGCGTAAACTGGCTAAAACTGAGCCTAAGTGGTATGAAAAAGCCATTAAGGATATCGAAAAAGAATTGAAGAAATGCCATGAATTGGATCGGCAACAACGGACATTACTTTTAACAAAATTGACACAGCTTGAAAATAAAGAAATGAAGTTGGTTGACTTGGTTTTGGGTAGTGAAGAGAATGGCGAAAAGAGTATTACTATGGATTTATATAATAAAAAATTAGAAGAATTACTAAAAGAAAAGGAAAAAATCAACAACGAATTAAGCAATTACAGCAGTCTTGCTCATAAGAGCTTAATTAGCTTGAAAGACTTAATATTGTTGATGTCTAAGCTTCCAAATATCTACAAAAGTTCGAATCTTGATGAAAAACGAAAGATTTTAAAATTGATTTTTTCGAACATCTGTATGAACGGAAAAAATCCTTTGTTTTCAATAAGAAAACCGGTTGAGATGCTGCTCTCAACCGGTTTTTCATTTTTTTGGCAGGGGCAGTAAGATTCGAACTCACGACCCTCGGTTTTGGAGACCGATGCTCTACCAGCTGAGCTATACCCCTATCGTTTGTTCGTTTTATTTATCTACACAAATATTAAATTAAAATCAAGTGTTTTTTTATGCGCTTTATTTGATTCTTGCCGAGGGTGAGTTTTTATGTTATGCTGGGCGCATTACTTGGTTTGCATAGGTATTTGTTATGCCGTCTCCACTCTTGAAAAATCAGTCTTTGGTTTATCCAAAATCGTCTTTGATTTTTTTACTGAAATATATTTTTAACCAAAAATATTATGTGTTTTTTTATCTCGTTTTGATTTCTCTTAGCGTGCTGGCTCTTAATCTAGGTAACTGGCTTTTTGCACAACTTATTGAACTTGTTAAAAATGGTGTCAGTCTTCAGATTTTGAAAACGGCTTTGAAGTATCTTGCCGGATTAGCCGTTTGCCTTGTTGTCGGCAGTGTTATGCCGATGTGCTCTTTTTTGTTTCGACAACATTTTATTTATATGCCGATTGAGCGTCAAATAACCGAAGATGCTCTTACATATTTGCAAGGTCATTCGTGTCGCTATATTTCTGAGCAACAAACCGGAACTTTGGTCAATAAAATAGGGCAGATAGAAACGGTTCTTCCCGTGTTTTCAATTGTATTTGTCAGTTTGTGGACCATTGTTTGCGAATTGGTTATTAAAAGTGCGATTTTGTTATCCATAAATTTTAAGTTGGCCGTTTGGTTTCTGGGGTGCACGATTGCCGCCTATTTTCTTAACATCGTTATCAATAAAAAAGCAGAGCGACTGTCCAAGCTCAGCAGTCGTTTAGAATCTCTTTTTGCCGGTCGGTTGGTTGATATTATTGCAAATCTTCAGACCGTTAAATTGTTCGCCGGTCTGAATTTTGAAAAAAGCCGTTTGTCGGTTTTGCTCAGACAACAGTTTGATGTTAAGAAAAATGAGTTGAGAGTCGGATTAACGGCTTATACCGTTATGGGGATTGTTGTCAATATTTGCTCAATTTCACTGATTGTGTTCGCGCTTTATTTGTGGGGACAAGGTCAAATCGGGTTAGGTGATATTGTATTTGTTTTATTTACGGTCAATACGGGATTTAATTATCTGATAGAATTTTTTGATAATATCCGTAATACCAGAAACAGGTTGGCTTCCATTCAGGAGGGGTTGAAGCCGTTTCTTGATCCGCACGATATGGATGAAACAGGTCATAAAAAAAGTTTGCAGGTTAAAGGCGGCAGAATCGAATTTAAAAATATATCTTTTGCTTACAACGATAAAAATAATGTGTTTAAAGATTTCTCTTTATTGATAAATGCAAAAGAAAAAATCGGTGTGGTCGGCTTGTCGGGCAGCGGAAAGACAACATTGATAAATTTGTTACAGCGTGCTTATTTACCGCAAAAAGGCGAAATTTTGATAGATGGACAAAATATTGCAAATGTCAGTCAATTCTCTCTTCATGATAACATTGCTCTAGTTCCGCAAGAAACGATGTTGTTTCATCGAAGCATAAAAGAAAATATTTTATTTGCCAAACCCGGTGCCGATGAGAAAGAGATGCTTGAAGCTGCCAAAGAGGCTTATGCCGATGACTTTATACGTGAATTTCCCGATGGCTATAAAAGTGTGGTCGGTGATCGCGGTTGCAAACTCTCGGGCGGTCAACGGCAACGTATTGCCATTGCCAGAGCTATTTTGAAAAACAGTCCGATTTTGATTTTGGACGAGGCAACCTCTGCACTTGACAGTGAATCGGAAGTTGCTATTGCTCAGGCAATATCAAATCTGATTGCCAATAAAACGGTAATTGCGGTGGCCCATAGGTTGTCAACCTTAAAAGAAATGGACAGGATTGTAGTGCTTGATAAAGGAAAAATTGCGGAAGAGGGAAATTATTACCAACTCAAAAATAAAAAAGACGGTTTGTTTGCCGAATTGTGCAGAATACAAAAAATTGACACGGAGAAAAAAGATGACTGAAAAGTTTGATATCTTCGGCAAGCCGATTGAAAAAATAAGTCCCAATCCTTTTGTCTTTTTGTGGAATGTCTTAAAAGGCTATCGTCTTTGGGCAGTCTTGGGCATATTTTGTGCATTTTTACTAAGTTGGACTAAAATATCCATTCCGGTGTGGTTTGCAAAAATTGTCGGCTATTTTGCCGAAATTACACCCGAAACGTTAGAGTGGAAAAAGTTGAGTTTTTATCTGACAATGCTGATTGCAATGTTCTTGTTGACTTCGCTGTTGAGGTTCGTACGGGAATATGTGGAAGCCGTATATGTTCGTAATCCGATGCGGGCAAAGCTCTCGCTGTTTGGGATGGAATATATCGCCAAACATTCGTTAAACTATTTGAATTCGCAAAAAGCCGGACAACTTTCCGAAAAAATCTTGGGTTTGAAAGACGGAATGTCAAAATTGCATATTTTTTGTTCACGCATGGGAAGCTGCCTGTTTTTGCTGATGATTTGCTTTTATTATATCGGACGGGTGAACTTGTGGTTCGTGTTGATGACTGTTATTTTCGGACTGATTTCAAGTTACTATTCTTATAAAACGAGTTTTGTTCTGGTGAATATGAACAAGCGCACAAAAGATCGTTGGGACAACTATATTGGTGAACAAACCGACAGTGTTTCTAATATTGTAACCGTAAAACTGTTTGGAAAAGAGAATTCGGAAAGAAAAAGAATATTAAAGAAATTTGATAATGCTTGGCGGGTACGTTTTGTTGAAGTTTTCAAAATGCAAAGCATTGTCGCCGTTCAAAGTCTGTTGTTGGCGGTTTTTGAAATATCCGGTTCGGCTTTGGCGCTTTGGCTATGGTATAAGCGAATCATCGGAGTGGAGCAGCTGACTTTGGTCTTGTTGTTGCAGCGTGATGCTTTGAGTAATTTTAATCGTTTTATGGGAGAAATTGCCAGTATGAACCACTATTTCGGCGAAGTTGCCGCATCTATGATGCCGTTTTTGCAAAAACACGAAATTGTTGATTTGCCGAATGCCCGAAATTTAAAAGTTACAAGAGGAAAGATAGAATTTAAAAATATCACTTTCGGCTATGAGGGCAAAAGAAAAATTTTTAAGAATTTTAATTTCACAATCGAGCCGAAACAAAAGGTCGGTATTGTCGGTATGTCGGGCGGCGGTAAAACAACGCTGATAAATTTGTTACTCCGATTTTTTGAGCCGCAGAACGGAAAAATCGTTATAGACGGGCAGGATATCGGGCAAGTTAAACATCAAAGTTTAATGCAAAATATTGCGTTTGTTCCGCAAGATGCCGTTTTGTTTAACCGTACGATAAAGCAAAATCTGACCTATGGTAAAACGCGGGCAACAAAAGCGGAAATTGAAAAAGCCGCTCGGGATGCAGAGATTGCCGATTTTATCAATCAGCAGCCGCAGGGATATAATACGCTTGTCGGTGAGAGAGGAATTAAACTCTCGGGCGGACAACGTCAACGGATAGCTATTGCGAGAGCTATCTTAAAAAACAGTCCGATTTTGATTTTGGATGAAGCGACTTCTTCTTTGGATAATTTGGCTCAGGCTCAAATCGGGGATAATTTGGCGGCGCAAATGAAAAATAAAACGGTGATTGCGGTGGCGCATCGATTGTCGACTTTACAACAAATGGATAGAATTATTGTGATGAAAGACGGAAAAATTATTGAAGATGGGACACCTGCTGAGCTTTTGGATAAAAACGGAGACTTTGCCCGACTATGGAATTTGCAAACGGATTAGCCCCTTTTAAGAGGTTGTCAAAGGGTGAAAAAAAGGTATTGCAATTTTGACAGTAATAGTTTATGTTTGCAACAAAAATTAGGCAGTATTTGTGCATTCTGCGTCAATCCGACGTTATTTTGGCTTGTGTACTGCCTTCTTTAGGTATAACAATTTTGATGATTGGATGAAGTTGATGGCAAAAGTTAGTCCGGTGCTGTTTTTTAAGCAGGTTAAACAGGAAGTTAAAAAAGTTACATGGCCGACCAAAAAAGAGGTTATGCAGACTTCTTTGATGGTATTGATTTTGGTGGCAATTGCAGCTGCCTTCTTCTTTTGTATCGACCAAGTGTTCGGCTTTATCGTTAAATTGATTTTTGGTTAGGAGAAAGTAGGCAATGGCTGCTCATTGGTATGTTGTACATGTGTACTCTGGTTCGGAAAAGAAAGTGGCCGAATCTCTCAGAGAACAGGCTGTCTTGAAAGGAATGGAAGACAAAATTTTGGAGGTAATGGTACCAACCGAAAATATTGTAGAAGTTAAGAAAAATAAAAAAGTTAATTCCGAACGTAAGTTTTTCCCCGGATATGTTTTGGTCAAAATGGAAATGTCCGACGACAGTTGGCACGTTGTTAAAAATACACCGCGCGTAACCGGATTTTTGGGTTCGCGTAATAAACCTCAAGCCATTTCCGATGCCGAAGCTAACCGCATTATCAAACAAATTGAAGAAGGAGTTGAACGTCCGCAGACCGTGGTTAATTTTGAAGTGGGTGAACAGGTTAGAGTATGCGACGGTCCGTTTGCTTCATTCATCGGTTTGGTTGAAGATGTCGATGCCGAAAAAGCCCGCTTGAAATTGTCTGTTTCAATTTTTGGTCGTGCAACACCGGTCGAACTTGAATTTAATCAGGTGGAAAAAGTCAATTAAAATGCTTTTCAAAGTAAAAAGTCGCCATGGGCGGCTTTTTTTATTATTGGTGTTATATGAAAAATTCCGAGTTTACTCGGGGCTGAATGCCAAGGTGTCGGTGGCGGTCCTCCGGCAGCTCTACATAACCGGATTTCATGCCTTAAAGTTGATTTAGACTTCTCTTAATGGGGAGATATTTATTAAAGAATCAAAGATGGGAAAAGATATAATCTATTTTTAGATAATATTTAATCAGATAAGATGACAAAAGCGTTGTGTAGAATAAACTGAGTATGGGGCAGGTTCGTTCTTGTCGTTTTTATATGGAGATAAAAAATGTTAAAATCTTTTTTTAATGAATTCAAAAAATTTGCCATGCGCGGCAATGTTATAGATATGGCTGTCGGTGTTATTATCGGCGCAGCATTTGGCAAAATCGTAGATTCTTTGGTTAAAGACATTGTTCTTCCCCCGCTTGGATTGCTTTTGGGAAGTATGGATTTTTCAAATTTGTTTTTTGTATTGAAAGATGTCCCCGGACATGAGGGAAAATATGCCTCCTTGGCTCAGGCAACTGAGGCCGGAGCTACGACGCTTAATGTCGGGAATTTTTTGAATGCGTTTATCAGTTTTGTTCTGATAGCTTTTGCCGTTTTTGTCTTGATTAAGGCCATCAATGAAATTGAAGCAAAAATGCTGAAAAAAGAGACTAAAGAAGAAGTTAAAACAAAAATTTGTCCGTTTTGTAAAGAAGAAGTTGTCAAAGAAGCAACTCGCTGTCCGCATTGTACTTCATTTTTAGAATAGAATAACATTTACTTAAACAGAGCTTTTGCTGAGTGTGCCTTAAAATAAAATATTTGGCATGAAATGTTGGTTTATAAAGCAAGATAATGGATAAAAGACACTGCGGTTTTATTGTAAACGGCAGTGTCTTGATTGTTAAATTGTTAATTAGTTAGTATCGAACATCAAAATAATCTCGTATTGAGTTTTTTGTCCGAAGATAACTAATGTTTTTCCGTGAAAATTGGCAACAATTTTTTTGCCTTCGGCCGTCATTGCAGCTAAAGAAGAACAGAAAATAATTAAATTTTCCCCTTCGGCTTCATAATAAGTTACATTTTCCCTTTTCATTTTGATTACTAATTAGACATAATAAATTAAATATGTAAAAAGTATAATGTAATGAAATTATTTGTCAATTTTATAATGCTGACTAAAAAATGCTTGCAAAATGAAATGATTGTGTTATACAAAACGCGATATTCCAAATGGGTGAGTCCGTTTGGAAGAATCGTTTTTATGTAATAATCTTGTGGGAGATTTGCCATAATCTTACCACAAACCTATTTGAAAGGTAATAAAATGGCTGTAAAATCTAAAAAGAAAATTTTAGGCTTTATCAAGCTCCAAATTGCCGCAGGTAAGGCTAATCCTTCTCCTCCGGTAGGACCTGCTTTGGGTCAAAAAGGCTTGAATATTATGGAATTCTGCAAGGCTTTTAATGCCGCAACCCAAAAAATGGAACCCGGTATTCCTGTGCCGGTTGTTATTACGGCTTACGAAGATAAATCGTTTACTTTCGTTACAAAACTGCCTCCTGTTTCTTATTACATCAAGCAAGCAGCTAAGATTAAATCTGCTTCTAAAGAACCGGGTAAAGTTGTTGCCGGTCAGATTACAATGGCTCAGGTTAAAGAAATTGCCGAAGCCAAAATGCCTGATTTGAACTGCTCAACCGTTGAAGCTGCCATGAATATGGTAAAAGGTCAGGCCGTTTCTATGGGTGTTAAGGTTGTGGAGTAAGACGATGTCAGGAAAAAGAATTGTAAATGCATATAAAACCATTGACAAATCTAAACTCTATTCTTTGAGAGAAGCTGTCAAGTTGGTTAAAGAAAATGCTAATGCCAAATTCGACGAAACTGTTGATTTGGCTATTAACCTTGGCGTCGATCCGAAATATGCTGACCAAATGGTTCGCGGTGTTTGCTCTTTGCCTAACGGTACAGGTAAAAAAGTTCGCGTTGCTGTCTTGGCTCAGGGTGAAAAAGCTGACGAAGCTAAAGCTGCCGGTGCTGATATTGTCGGTGCCGAAAATCTGATTGATTCCATTTTGGCAGGCAAAATCGAGTTTGATCGCTGCATTGCCACTCCCGATATGATGGGCTTGGCCGGTCGTGTAGCTCGTGTACTCGGACCTAAAGGTTTGATGCCGAATCCAAAACTCGGTACTGTTACCATGGATGTTGCCGGTGCCGTTAAAAAGGCTAAAGCCGGTGAAGTCCAATATCGTGCCGAAAAAACAGGTATTGTTCACGCAGGTGTCGGTAAAGTAAGTTTTAGCGAAGAAGCTATTTATGAAAATGCTAAAGCATTGATTGATGCTGTTATCAAAGCTAAACCTGCTGGTGCCAAAGGAACTTATATGAAGAAAATTTCTATCAGCTCCACTATGGGTGCCGGTGTTCATGTCGACCTTGCAAATCTTTAATATTTGTTTGGCATAAAAGTTTAAAAAGCGAAGAGAATCTCTTCGCTTTTTTTGTAATAAGAAAACTGCCGGCGGTTTCTTTGGTCATAAATTGTCGGACAGATTATAAATTGCCTTACAAAAATTAGAGTTTGCTCCGAGCCGCATGTTCTGGGTGCGGACAATACTGCTCCACGCCGACGGGCGTAATCAAATCGTAGATTGGCAGCTGATTTGAATTCTTTTGTTTCCTGTGTATCTGTGTTGAGAGAAAAAGGGTTTTAAAAATCAGATATTCGGTATTTTAATATTTTTTGTTTACTTTTTGTCAAAAATGTTGCTAAAAATATAAAATACTGTTATTATAAAAACAATCAAGCAATGAAACACTATTTATGGAGGAATCTATGGTTGAAAAATTAAAATTAGCTCCTTGTGCAGACAATGAAGAACATTTACAACGGCATACGGATTCCTCATCTTTGGTGATCGGCTCTAAAGTGCTGTCCGATGTGTCACGTGAAGATATTCAAAAAATTTCAAAGAAAATGGATGAAGAATATGGAAAACTGATTGAAGCTGAAGGAAATCCTGGTCGAAAAGTCTTTTGTTTGGAGACAGATCGTGACATTGGCAGCGATGCGGTTGTTCCCATAGAAAGTTTAAATAAAAATACTGTATTTAATATTGTACGTGAGCCGGAAAATAATGGCGGTTTTGAAGTTAATGTGGCTCTTATTTCCTCTAAAGATATGCCAAAGACCAATATAATACACGGAATCTATGGACCATATGGTAATAGCGGGCTCGGAGGTAATTATACAATGATTTTTGGCGACCCCGGTGAGCCTTTTCCGAGAAAACTTGATGAAAATGCAGATATTCGGGCAAAACTGGATAATCGCCGAAAAGAAGAATATTGGCAAAAACATGTTTTTTTGATTACCGAAGACGAACTTTGCTATGCTATTGACAAAATGAAAGAAGCGGGGCTGCCGACGAAAGAAGCTGAAGCGAGATTAAAACAATTTAAAGAAAATCCAAAATCTCCAATTGTCGAAAGGTGTCATTCCTCAGCGGCAAAAGATGCCATCCATTTGGGAAAAATCAAACTCAACAACAATGATGATAACAATCATTTGTTAGAATTTAGTCGAGCAAAGACATCTCAAAATGAATAATTAAACTCATAAAAAGAGTTTGAAAATATTCTTGACATTTGAAAAATAAAGTTTTATCTACAATCTACGAACGAAATAAAGTGTCGTTCAGCCTGTCCAAGACCGTAGGTGGTCGTCACGGCGACGCGTTCTCTTGTTGCCAGATCTTAATTTCCTACGCAGACGGAGTAAGTAAGATTTTTAAATCGTTTTTTTCTCCTGGACAGTTTAACCTCGCTTTCGTTTTGGAAGCGAAAATGTAAAATATGCATCTTTGAATTTTAGAAGATGTTTTTTTGGAGATGGAAAAGTGAATCGTGACGAAAAAGCACAATTGCTCGCTGAACTTAAGCAGTTGTTTGATGAGTCTGAGTCTATTGTAATCTCTCATTATAAGGGACTTACCGTAGCTGAGGTTTCTGAATTGAGAAACAACATCCGTAAAGCCGGTGCTGGGTTCAAAGTAACGAAAAACCGCATCACTCGTCTCGCTCTGAAAGATTCTAAGTTTGCTGATTTGGCAGATCAATTTACAGGTCCGACAGCAATTGCTTTTGCTAAAGATCCGGTTTCTGCCTGCAAGGCTTGTGTAGAATTTGCAAAAGGTAATGAAAAGTTTGTTATCCTTGGTGGAGCTATGGGAACAGGTCTTCTTTCCCTTGATGAAATCAATCGCTTGGCAAGCATTCCTTCTGTCGACGAACTGCGCGCCAAAATTATTGGTTTGTTGCAAGCTCCTGCTGCTCAGTTGGCTCGTGTTACCAAAGCATATTCAGAGAAAGAAGCAGCTTAACCCGTTGCTTGTTTGTGGTTTTTAACTTAAAAAATTTAATTTTATTTATTGGAGAAAAAAAATGGCCGATTTAGCCAAGTTAGTAGATGAATTGTCAGCTTTGACTGTTATGGAAGCTGCTGACCTTTCTAAAATGTTGGAAGAAAAATGGGGCGTTTCTGCCGCTGCTGCCGTAGCTGTTGCTGCCGGTGGTGCTGCCGCTGCTGCCGAAGAAGAAAAAGATGAATTCGAAGTTGTTTTGGTTGCTGCAGGCGATAACAAGATTAACGTTATTAAAGAAATCAGAGCTATCACTCAATTGGGCTTGAAAGAAGCTAAAGATTTGGTAGATAGTGCTCCGAAGACTGTTAAAGAAAATGCTCCTAAGGCTGAAGCTGAAGAAATTAAAAAGAAACTTGAAGCTGCCGGTGCTAAAGTTGAATTGAAGTAATTCTTTTTAACTTATCTTTGAGATTTATTTAAAACATTAACCCGATTGATTTTTATATCAGTCGGGTTTTTGTTTCGCTGCGTGAATTTTAGTCGGTATCCACGCGTGAACATTATCTTTTTGTCATTGCTAATGTTTTTTTTAATTTAAAATTTTGTACAGGGTGATAAAAATAGAACGTAACGCTTATTTCGTTTTTTTTACAGTAAAATATTAAACAGTTTTAATTTAAATATGTAAGTGTGTGGTACTTTTAGAGGAGATAAAAATGAAAAAAAGTATAATATTGGGATGTATGTTGTTATTGGGCGCTTGTTCGCAATTGGATAAATATATGACGGTTGACAGCAACGCTTCTGCTCAGGATAAATTCAGAGCTTGTGCTTTGACGGAAGCTCAAACCAAACTGCAAAACGGTACTCTTTTTGCCCAAAGTGTATCGGTTACAAAAGATGAGATTGTTAATACTTGTTTGAAAAAAATGGCGCTTGAAGCGGCGGGAATTGATTCTGAAGCTCAAAGTATTACATCTAACATTATTAACAGTTTGATGAATGCCAAATAGAAGTTTATTGTATAAAAATGTAAAAACTCTCCGATTTCGATTGTTGAGGTCGGGGAGTTTTTATTAGTTGCCTTCAAGAAAAATCCGAATTTACTCGGGGCTAAGCCATAATGTTAGGGGAAAAATACTGCTTTATGTTACGGAGTGTGGTTAAACCGCAAGGTTTGCAACTGATTTGAAATCACGGTTTACGGGGATGTCTATTTAGCCTAAATTATATGCGTTCGCGATGAACCGTAACTGTTTGCTTCTGTTCTCCGCATTGTTTGCATTTTCTGGTGATGTGGCGATCACATTCGCGGTAAGCGGCAATATACGGAATGCGTTCCGAACGGCCGTTGCGGTTAACGGTGCGATATTCGGTGCGACTGTATGTGCGGTAATTGTCATCATATTGGTCAATCACAAAAAAGCTGAAAGGTACATGACAGAAAGGACAAGTATACTTTTTTAGGGAGAATCTTATGGTAATGTAGCATATAATTATGCTTAAAAGTGTAAAAATGTAAATTTTGTAGGGCAAGGTATCAATCGGCGGAAGCTCTTGGGCGGTATTTTTCAATGTATTGTCTGCAAAAAGAAAATCTATTTTGGTGCCGATGATTGCTGTTAGAAAGAATACGGTTACGGCAATCGTCGCGGCTTTTAGAAAATTAGCTTCTTGAAGAGTGCAACTGATGATGTCGCCGTTATCGGAAATTTTTTTGCTTTGATTTTGCAGACGTCTGATTTCAATCAAAGCCGCAACTCTTAAGTATAACCAATTAGCGCTTATGCCGATTGCCAACCAGAACATAAAAGAAATTACAGCGATATAATTGAAACTTTGGGTATCGTTATCGTAGATTGTTTTAACAAAGTTATTTGCTAAATTGCTTTGAGAAAATTCAGGACCGAACATTTTAAAAATTAAGAATGCAATTAACAATCCGCTGACGCACAAAAAAGGTTTTTGTGTAATTGCCGGCGTAACGGATTTATCGGCGGCAGCACTCATCGCCAGAACATCTTGCGCTTTGGTAAAAGATGACGGCTTGGTTTCGGCTGAAGATGACGAGAGTAAACTTGCATCATATTCTTTTCTTTTATCCGGGTCTTTCAAAATTTTATAGGCTTCTTCAATTTTTGCAAATTCCTTTTCTTGCTTGGCGTTGCTTTCTTTTTCAACGGCAGGATGATATTTAACTTTTTGATTATAGAAGGCCATATCAATTTCATTTTGCGAGGCGTCTGTTTCTACACCTAAAATTTTATATAAATTTTTTTCCATGCTTTTTCCCTAAGAGAAAAAATCTTAAATTTTATCTGTTTTTTCATAAACTTTGTGTTGAGTTTCATCACAGACGCTACATTGTTTGATAACATGATGATTGTAATTTTTGTAGGCGACAATATAGGGGACCTGCACTGTTCGTCCGTTTCTTTGTTCACTGCGGTACTCAGTTTTGTTAAAGGTGTTTACGTCGGTATCGTAGGTGCTGACAACAAAAAAGCTGAACGGGGCGTGGCAATACGGACAATTATATTTGTTCAATGTCCATGAAATAAAGACATAACCGAGAATAATGTCTGCTATGATGAAAAAGGTCAGCATAAATAGAAAAGGCTTTTCCTGATAAAATTCCAAAATATGATTTAGCAGGGCATTATCTCCCGCCGAAAAAGCATATGCCAAAGCCCAAGCGTCAAGTTGATTGCGCAGTAAAATCATAATTCCGTATGCCAAAGGAATGACCAAACAAGTTCTCCATACGGAGGTTATTTCTTTGGTGCAATAAATTATATTATTTGTATTAAGAGAAACATTATGATTTTGACTATATTTTTTGTTCACATAATCGGCTTTCAGTGCGGCAATGATACGCAATAATATCAGATTAAGGGTCACCACAAGCAGCAACGGAAATAAGTTTTTATAAAGCTCAGCCCACCACGAAATAAGATAGTCGTTTTTTGGGGCGGATAAATTTTCTTTAGGCAATTTACCGTAGTCGGTTTCAAGAGTTTTTCCGTCGGAGGTATTAGAAAGAATTTCTATTCGTTTTCCTTTTTTCAGCACATGTTCCCGTTTGCCTTCAGAATTTTGGGTGTAATAAGTCGTGTCGGTCAATACTTCGCTGACTAAGGTATATTTATGGGAAAAATCCTTAAAGTTATTGATGCTAAACATAATCAAAAGAAAAGCTGCCAGCCATATGAAGGGGCGGGTAATGCCAGGCAACAGAATTTTCAAAAAGGGGCTGTTGATTGAAAAATTAATTTCTTTATATTTGACCGGTGATGTATCGGGAACAATATTTGCAGAATTATTTGTATCATCATTTTCAATACTGTCAGTATTACTGTCGTCCTTCTCCGTATCATCATTATCTTCTTCTTCGTCAGTATACAATTCTTCATTTTCATCGGTGTCTTCTGTTTGTGTATCGGCGCTTCGGGCAGAGGAAGTGGCAAGTTCCTGTCGTAGCTGTGCCAAAAGTTTCAAGTCGTATTGATATTTGAGATCTGGGTTGCTTAAGGTATCATAGGCTTGTTTTATAATGGAAAATTCTTTTTCTTTTGCAGCTTTTTCTTTGCGCCCGAGATTTTTTTCGACAGCCGGATGAAATTGTGCATCCAAATTATGAAAAGCCATATCGATTTCGGCAGGTTTGGCATCAATTTCAATACCTAAAATTTCATAAAAATTTTTTTCCATAGAGGGAATCCTTTATTTGAGTTTTTCATCAACTGCGTTACAAATATTCTGTGCAAATTTTCTTAAGATATTGGTATCGGTTCTTTTGAATTTACCGATAACGGCCGATGAAATTTCGGCATTTTTTCCATGCGCGGTAATTTTTATGTTGCCGTTGCCGATTTTTGTTCCGAAAGTCTTTATCTCAATGGTTGAGGCAGATGTTTTTGTGATTTCGGTTTGGGAAGAATTTAGTCCGGAAACAAATTTTTCGACGGTACAGTGAGGAGCCAAAGTTTTAGAAGCAAATTCGGGCGCAGCTGTTTTTAAAATCTGAGCCGACTGATTTTGGTTAATATAATCAGCGACTTTTGGATCATAAGATACTTTCGGAGATTGTGTTTGCGCGTGATTGACCTTTGTATCGGCAAGAGAGGCGGCGGGTCTGACTGTGACTTGAGGTACTGTTGAAGATATCGGTTGCGTGGTGCTGACGTTTGTTGTTGTACAAGCGTTGATTGCCAGAAGTAAGATAACAAGAATATATTTAGACATTTGGTTTTCTTTCTTTTTAAAAAAACTAAACAATTTTAGCATTAATATTTTGATAGGTACAACAAATTTCAGGATTATTCACAATAAAATAGAGAAATTGACAATTGCAAAAATAACAGGTTTGTCCTTAAGAAAAATGCTCGGAAGTGCTTTAGCAGTTCCGAGCATAAGTTTGTTTGTTTTTAAGATTTTTTTGAGCAAATCCAAAAATCGCCGAAGTGTTCCAAAAAGTAACTTGCACGGGTTATTCCGTCAATGTGGTAGGCATCGGTGGAATTTGGTTTTTCCTTAAACCATGGAATGAGCCTGTTATGCAATTTTGGTAATCTCAAATCCTTTTTGAAGGTTTGGTGATAATGGAAAATTTCGGCAATTTGGCGCAATTCATCTTGGTGAAGATAGAGCAACACAGCATTGTTTTCATAAGCAAGATGTGCGTTGGGAGCAAAGGCATCAATGTTTTGCTTTATCCAATTATTGATGTCGCCGACGGTCAAATCATGAGATTCTAAGTCACATCCGTCCTGATTGGAAAAGCCTTTTGCATAGAAAATTATATTTTCAATCAGAACGCCGATAAAAGGAAGATTGCGGATATGATTGTCAAATATCAGTGTTCCGTCTTGTGTTTTGAAAACGAGTTGAAGCGGTGTTATGGCGCTGATGCGATTCAAATACTCTTTTACTTCAAGGATGCTTGGATTTGTTGCATCCCAAATCTTAAATTTTTCTTCTTTGTTCATAATAACTAAATTAATTGATTAGATAAGATATGGATGTCTAATTTTAAATAGTTTGTCAAGTTTTTTTATCTGTACCGAGAAAGATAAAAAAATGATATTGAGGCATTTTTTTTGCTTGTAAGAATCGAGAGAGAGGAGTAATATCCGCGTGAATTTGGTTGCGAATCGCAACAATTGCATGCAATTATTTTATCTAAAGCTCATCAAGAGGGGACGCTCCCCGAGGGTTTGATGAGGTTTTTCTGTTTAAAACATATATGTACTTAACCTTCTGCGGTCGGGATTCAAAATTTTTTGATAGCATTGTCGCAGAATTTAACCATGAGGAATCATACAAGATGAAAGAATCTTATACGAGCAAAAGACGTGTAAGAAAGAATTTCGGCAGAATCGACTCTGTGTCGGAAATGCCGAGTCTGATTGAGGTTCAGACCGGATCTTATCGTGATTTTATTGAAAATAAAAATTGCGAATTCGGTTTGGAAGAAGTTTTCAAATCTATTTTCCCCATTAAGGATTTTTCCGGTACCGGTGAACTCGATTTCGTCAAATACGAACTCGAAGAGCCAAAATATGACGTTGATGAATGCATTAAACGTGATTTGACTTATGCCGCTCCGGTAAAAGCTACTCTTCGTTTGGTGGTGTTTGACGTTGATGAGGCTACAGGTGCCAAATCTATTCACGATATCAAAGAACAAGATGTTTATATGGGTGATATTCCGTTGATGACCGATAAAGGTACCTTTATCGTAAACGGAACAGAACGTGTCGTCGTATCGCAAATGCACCGTTCTCCGGGCGTTTTCTTTGATAGCGACAAAGGCAAAACCGTTGCTTCGGGTAAATGTTTGTTTGCCGCACGGGTTATTCCGTATCGCGGTTCTTGGCTCGATTTTGAATTTGATGCCAAAGATTTAATTTATGCCCGTATTGATCGTCGTCGTAAATTGCCGGTTACTTCTATCTTATATTCTCTTTATTCTAAAGAAACCGAAGAGAAAATTAAAGAATTGGCTAAAGAAGGCAAAAAAATCGACCGTTCGGAAGTTAAGGGAATGGATAAAGAAGAAATTCTTGAATACTTCTATGATATTGATACTTATGAAGCCGATAAAAAGGGTTGGAAAACAAAATTTGTTCCCGAGCGCTTTCGCGGTATTAAGTTAGGGTTTGATTTGGTCGATGCCAAAACCGGTGAAACTGTTTTCGAAGCAGGTAAAAAAATTCCGGCTCGCGCCGCTCAAAAACTCATCGATAACGGTTTGGAATATTATCGTGTTGCCGATGAGCAGTTAATCGGCAAATTCTTGGCTAAGGCTTTAGTCGAAAAAAAGACCGGAGAAATCATTGCCGATGCCGGTGCTGAGATTAATCAAGAATTGCTTGATAAAATTAAAGAAGCCAAAGTTCATGAAATTCAGTTGCTTTATATCGATAATGTTAATGTAGGTCCATATATCCGCAATACATTGGAAGCAGATAAAAATCACAGCCGTGAAGAGGCTCTGTTTGATATTTATAGAGTTATGCGTCCGGGCGAACCGCCTACATATGAAGCTGCCGATGCTTTGTTCAAGTCCTTGTTCTTTGATAATGAACGCTATGACTTGTCTTCGGTCGGTCGTGTTAAAATGAATGCGGCTTTGGATATTCCGTTTGAAGAAGCTCCCGATACATGTCATACTTTGCGTAAAGATGATATCTTGCGTATTGTAAAACATTTGGTCGGATTGAGAGACGGACATGGCGAAGTCGATGATATTGACCACTTGGGCAATCGTCGTGTTCGCTCGGTTGGTGAGTTGATGGAAAATCAATATCGTATGGGCTTGCTCAGAATGGAAAGAGCCATTCGCGAAAGAATGAGTTCCGAAGTTTTGAATAATGTTAAACCGCAAGATTTGGTTAATGCCAAACCGATTGCTTCGGTTATCAGAGAATTCTTTGGTTCTTCTCAGTTGTCGCAATTTATGGACCAGAATAACCCGTTGTCCGAAATTACGCACAAACGTCGTTTGTCAGCATTGGGACCCGGCGGTTTGAGCCGTGATCGTGCCGGATTTGAAGTCCGCGACGTGCACCCGACACACTATGGTCGTATCTGCCCGATTGAAACTCCTGAAGGTCCAAATATCGGTTTGATAAACTCTTTGGCTACATATGCTCGTATTAATAAATATGGCTTTATTGAATGTCCGTATCGTAAAATTGTTAACGGCGTGGTTACAAATGAAGTTGTTTATTTGTCTGCCGATCAGGAAGGTAAATACGTTATTGCGGAAGCAAATGCCGAAGTCAGAGAGGATGGTACTTTTGTAAAAGATACCATTGCTTGTCGTAAAGCCGGAGAATTTGAGCTCCATAAACCTGAGGAAATCAATTTTATTGACGTTTCGCCAAAACAGTTGGTATCTGTGGCAACGGCTCTTATTCCGTTCTTGGAAAACGACGATGCTAACCGTGCTTTGATGGGTGCAAACATGCAGCGTCAAGGCGTACCTTTGCTTCGTTCCGAAGCTCCGCTTGTCGGTACAGGTATGGAAGCAACCGTAGCCAAAGATTCGGGAGCAACCGTTGTTTGCAAATATGACGGTGTGGTTGATGCCGTTGATGCCAATCGTATTGTGGTTCGTTCCATGAATAAAAACTCTGACGGCGTCGGTGTCGAAATTTACAAATTACAAAAATTCCGTCGTTCTAACCAAAATACCTGCATTAACCAAGTCCCGCTCGTTAAAGTCGGAGATGTCGTTAAAGCCGGTGATATTATGGCTGACGGTCCTTGCACCGATATGGGTGAATTGGCTTTGGGTAAAAATATGCTCGTTGCCTTTATGCCATGGAACGGTTTGAACTACGAAGATGCTATTTTGTTGTCCGAACGCGTATCTCGCGATGATGTTTTGACTTCTTTGCATATAGAAGAATTTGAAGTTATGGCTCGCGATACCAAACTCGGTCAAGAGGAAATTACCCGTGATATTCCGAACGTCGGTGAAGAAGCCTTGCGTAATTTGGATGAGGCCGGTATCGTTTATATCGGTGCCGAAGTTAAAGCCGGCGATATTTTGGTTGGTAAAGTTACACCTAAGGGCGAATCTCCGGTTACTCCGGAAGAAAAATTGCTCCGTGCCATCTTTGGTGAAAAAGCCTCTGATGTTCGTGATACCTCTTTGCGTGTTCAACCGGGTATTGAAGGTATTGTTGTCGACGTTCACGTCTTTTCTCGCCGCGGTGTAGAAAAAGATGAACGTGCTTTGGCCATTGAACAACAAGAAATTTCTCAACTTGCTAAAGACCGCGATGATGAAATTGCCATTATCCGCAAAGTATTTGATGCACGTTTGAAAGATATGCTCGTTGGTCAAACCGTTGTTGATGCACCGAAGGGTATTGCCAAAAAATCTGTTTTGACGGCAGAGATGTTGGATGAGATTCCTTCTTCTCAATGGCGCAAGATTGTGGTTAAAGATGAAGCGGTTATGGCTCAAATCGAGGAATTTGGCACGGCCTTTGATGCTCGTGTTGAAGGTGTTCAAAAGCATTTTGACGATAAAGTTGAAAAAGTTCAACGCGGTGACGATTTGCTGCCCGGTGTTTTGAAAGCCGTTAAGGTCTTTATTGCTACCAAGCGTAAGATGCAAACCGGTGATAAAATGGCCGGACGTCATGGTAACAAAGGTACGGTTTCCCGTGTATTGCCGCTTGAAGATATGCCTTATACCGAAGACGGTACACCGGTTGATATCGTGCTGAACCCCTTGGGCGTGCCTTCTCGTATGAATGTCGGACAAATTTTGGAAACTCACCTCGGTTGGGCGGCCAAAGAACTTGGTAAACAGCTCAATGAAATGTGTGAACAATATAAACGCGGTGAAAAGACATTAGAAGAACTTAATAATAAACTTAAGGAAATCTATGGTGAAAAGCAGTATAATCGCGAAATTGCCGATTTAACGACTGCCGAAAAAGTAGAGATGATTTCTAATGTTAAAAACGGTATTCCGGTCGCAACACCTGTATTTGATGGCGCTCACGAAGACGACATTAATCACATGCTTGAGATGGCAGGGTTACCGACTTCGGGACAAATCGACCTCTATGACGGTCGTACCGGTGAGAAGTTTGACCGTAAAGTCACGGTTGGTATAATCTACATGATTAAATTGCACCACATTGTTGACGAAAAAATGCACGCACGTTCTGTCGGACCATACAGTTTGGTTACTCAACAACCTCTGGGCGGTAAGGCTCAATTCGGCGGACAACGTTTCGGCGAAATGGAAGTTTGGGCATTGCAAGCATACGGCGCTGCCTATACCTTGCAAGAAATGCTTACGGTTAAATCTGACGATGTCAGCGGACGTACAAAAGTTTATGAAGCTATTGTTCGCGGCGAAGAAAGTTTTGAAGCCGGAGTTCCTGAGTCGTTCAACGTTTTGGTTAAAGAAATTAAATCGTTGTGCTTGAATGTCGAATTATTGAACGAAGCCGTTTAGAATTGGAGAAAAAAATATGAATGAAATTATGAAATTTTTTGGTCAGCAGCCGGCTACCGGAGATTCTTTTGATGAAATCAAAATCTCTATTGCCTCTCCTGAACAAATCCGTTCTTGGTCTTACGGTGAAGTCAAAAAGCCCGAAACCATCAACTATCGTACTTTCAAACCGGAAAGAGACGGCTTGTTCTGTGCCAGAATTTTCGGACCGGTGAAGGACTATGAATGCTTGTGCGGTAAATATAAACGTATGAAATATCGTGGTATCGTCTGCGAAAAATGCGGCGTTGAAGTTACTTTATCCAGTGTTCGTCGTGAAAGAATGGGACATATTGAATTGGCGGCTCCGGTTGCCCATATTTGGTTCTTAAAATCATTGCCGAGCCGTATCTCGTTGTTGACCGATATTCCGGTAAAGGCTTTGGAAAGAGTTCTTTATTTCGAAAGTTACATCGTGATTGAACCAGGACTTACGCCGCTGACAATGCATGAAATGCTTTCGGAAGAACAATATCAAGAAGCTATCGATGAATATGGTGAAGATTCTTTCCGTGCCGGTATCGGTGCCGAAGCCATCAGAGAAATTTTGGCTTCCATCGATTTGGAAGAAGAAAGAAAAAATATTCGCGCCGAGCTCAAAGACAATGCTTCCGAAGCCAAACGCAAAAAATTGGTAAAACGTTTAAAGATTATTGAAGCTTTTATCGAATCCAATACCAAACCGGAATGGATGATTTTGACCGTATTACCGGTTATTCCGCCTGAATTGCGTCCTTTGGTTCCTTTGGACGGCGGTCGTTTTGCCACATCTGATTTGAACGATTTGTATCGTCGTGTTATTAACCGTAACAATCGTTTGAAGAGATTGCTCGAATTGCATGCTCCGGATATCATCATCCGCAACGAAAAACGTATGTTGCAGGAATCCGTTGATGCTTTGTTTGATAACGGTCGTCGTTCCCGCGCCATTACCGGTACCAACAAACGTCCTTTGAAATCTTTGTCCGACATGCTCAAAGGTAAACAAGGTCGTTTCCGTCAGAACTTGCTCGGTAAACGTGTTGACTATTCCGGTCGTTCGGTTATTACCGTCGGTCCTGAGTTGCGTTTGCAACAATGCGGTTTGCCGAAGAAAATGGCTCTCGAATTATTCAAGCCGTTTGTTTACGCTAAGTTGGAACTCTATGGACATGCAACAACGATTAAGGCTGCTAAACGTATGGTCGAAAAAGAACGTCCGGAAGTTTGGGATATCTTGGAAGAAGTTATTCGCGAACACCCCGTACTTTTGAACCGTGCGCCGACCTTGCACAGATTGGGTATTCAAGCTTTTGAACCGGTTTTGGTTGAAGGTAAAGCCATTCACTTGCATCCGCTCGTTTGTACCGCGTTTAACGCTGACTTCGACGGTGACCAAATGGCTGTTCACGTTCCTTTGTCGGTTGAAGCTCAACTCGAAGCTCGTGTCTTGATGATGTCCACCAACAATATTTTGTCACCGGCTTCCGGTAAACCAATTATCGTGCCGACACAAGATATGGTCTTGGGTATCTACTATTTGACATATGATGCCGATGGTTTGAAAGGTGAGGGTTCAATCTTTGCCGATTACAACGAAGTCTTGTTGGCATTGGACGCCAAAGTTATTGATATGCACAGCAAAATCAAATGCCGTGTTCACTATATTGATGACAACGGCGAAGCCAAATACGGTTTGGTCGATACCACAGCCGGTCGTTTGATGGTTGCCGAGATTTTGCCGCAGCATAAAGATGTTCCGTTCTCTTTGGTTAACCGTTTGGTTAAAAAGAAAGAAATCGGAGAGATCATTGATATCATTTATCGTCACTGCGGACAAAAAGAAACGGTTATGTTCGTTGACCGTTTGATGACGCTTGGCTTCCAAAACGCTTGTAAAGCAGGTATTTCTTTCGGTAAGGATGACCTTGTCGTTCCTGAAGCTAAGAAAGAATTGATTGCTGAGACCGAAAAACAAGTTAAAGAATTTGAACAACAATATCAAAACGGTTTGATTACCAAGGGTGAGAAATATAACAAAGTTATCGATATTTGGGCTGCTTGTACCGATAAAGTTGCCGATGAGATGATGAAAAATATTTCTAAAACCGAAAACGGCTACATCAACTCCGTATACATGATGGCTCACTCCGGTGCGCGTGGTTCTGCCGCTCAAATGCGTCAGGTCGCAGGTATGCGTGGTTTGATGGCAAAACCGAGTGGTGAAATTATTGAGCAACCGATTATTTCAAACTTTAAAGAAGGTTTGACGGTGCTTGAGTACTTTAATTCTACCCACGGTGCTCGTAAAGGTTTGGCCGATACCGCGTTGAAAACGGCTAACTCCGGTTACTTAACCCGTCGTTTGGTCGATGTTGCTCAAGACGTGGTTGTTACCGAACAAGATTGTGGAACCGAACGCGGTATTATTGTTCGACCGGTTGTCGACGGTGGTAATGTTATTGTTTCTATCGGTGAACGTATTTTGGGCAGAACCATTCAAGAAGATATCGTTCATCCCGAAACAGGTGAGGTTTTGGTTAAGAAAGGTAAACTGATTACCGAAGATGATGTCGATGTGGTTGAAAAAGCCGGTGTTGAACAAGTTAAAATTCGTTCTGTTCTGACTTGCGAATGCAAAAACGGTGTTTGCGCCGCTTGTTATGGTCGTGATTTGGCAAGAGGTACTCCGGTTAATATCGGTGAGGCTGTCGGTGTTATTGCAGCTCAGTCTATTGGTGAACCTGGTACACAGTTAACCATGAGAACCTTCCACATTGGTGGTGCGGCTTCTAAATCGGCTGAACAATCCACGGTAGAAGTTCCGTTTGCCGGTACGTTGAAACTTGAAAATAACCATACGGTTACCAACTCGGATGGTCATATGATTGTTTTATCACGTAACTGCGAAATTGTTATCGTAGACAGCAATAATCGTGAAAAATCACGTCATAAAGTTCCCTATGGTACCAAAATTTTGGTTGCCGAGGGTGCCAAAGTTAAAAAAGGTCAAAAGGTTGCTGAATGGGATCCGTTTACTGTTCCTGTTATTACCGAAAAAGCAGGTAAGGTTGAGTGGGTTGATTTGATTAATAACGTTTCTTTGGAAGAACGTGTTGATGAAACAACCGGTGTTGTCGATAATGTTGTTATCGATTGGCACTCCGGGGCCAACGCAGCCAACCTCAAACCGGGAATTGTACTTAAAGATGACAAGGGTCAACCTGTTCTGTTTGATAATGGTAAAGAAGTTCGTTATTACCTGTCTGTCGGAGCCATTTTGACCGTTGAAAACGGTGCCGAAGTCAAAGTCGGTGACGTTGTCGCCAGAATCCCGAGAGAAAGCTCCAAGACCAAAGATATTACCGGTGGTTTGCCGCGTGTTGCCGAACTCTTTGAAGCTCGTCACCCCAAGGATCAAGCTATCATTTCCGATATTGACGGTATTGTCGAATTTGGAAAAGACTACAAAGCTAAACAACGTATTACCGTTGTTCCGCAAAAAGGTGAACCTGTTGAATACCTGATTCCGAAGGGACGTCACTTGGTTGTTCAAGAAGGTGATGTGGTCAAGAAAGGTGATATGCTGGTTGAAGGTACACCGGCACCGCACGATATTTTGCGTGTCTTGGGTGTTGAGAAATTGGCCGAATACTTGGTTAAAGAAGTTCAGGACGTTTACCGTCTGCAAGGTGTTAAGATTAACGATAAACACATTGAAGTTATCGTTTCTCAGATGTTGCGTAAGGTAGAAATCCGCGTTCCGAATGACACAACTTTCTTGGTTGGCGAACAAGTTGACCGTGATGTCTTTGAAGCAGAAAATGAAAAGACAATTGCAGAAGGCGGTGTTCCGGCTGAAGCTGATCCGGTACTTTTGGGTATCACGAAAGCCTCGTTGCAGACTAAGTCCTTTATTTCTGCCGCATCGTTCCAAGAAACTACCCGTGTCTTGACCGAAGCTGCGGTTGAAGGAAAGGTTGATCATCTGACCGGATTGAAAGAAAACGTCATTGTCGGACGTTTAATTCCTGCCGGTACAGGTACTGTTTTGCGTAATCTGAAACGTGTTGCCGCACAAAATGACAAAGAAATTTTGGCATTGCGTGAGGCTGCCAATGCAGCAAAAGTTGAACAATCTCAAGAAGGTGAAAAACCTGCTCTTGAGGAACAACCTGCCGAATAAGCAGTTGAACTGAAACTTAAAAAAGCCGTCGGCATTTTGTCGGCGGCTTTTTGTTTGGATAGATGAGGGCAAAAGAGAGATTTGAAGAACGAGAAAATCTGGGTAAAATAAGGTCTGAGGGAAAAAGGGTAAAATTGAAAGAAAAAAGAGATTGAAAGGACCAAAAAGAAGATTTTAGGAACGGAAGGATTGACTATTACGGTGGTTTTTGTTATTTTTTAAGGGCATCGGTTGATGACCGATGTGAGGTTTGAAACCCTCGTAACAGTTATCTGTATTTGCAGATGTGAAAGCTATCTTTTTGCCTGAGGGCAGGAAGGTAGTTAATAAGGTGTATTTATATACCAAATACGCTACACTATTACTGTTAGTAGGTTTCAACTTCCTGCCACCTCTCATCAAGGTGGTGTTTTTTTTAATAAATAACTAAAAGGAAGTTTGAGATGACTAAAATTTTATCTTTTTGGGGGCTGTGTTTGTTGCTTTCGGCATGTCAGTCTTTAACTTATCATGAACAAAGACAACTCAGGACGTTGGAGTATAAAGGAGTTACTGTTGATACGCCTGTCGGTGAGTGGGATAAGCCAGCCAGTCCGTTGGCCGCAGGAATACTCAATATTTTTCCGGGGTTCGGAAATTTTTATTTGGGTAACGGTCGGGCTGCACAATCGGAACAAAATCTCTATGGTTTCCTTAACCTGCTGACTTGGCCGATTTCGATTCTGTGGGGTATTCCCGAAGCTGCCATTGATGCCAATACCATCAACAAACGCGATTTATTAATCTATTATCAATATGACGAACGCGGTAAGGAATTTTATAAAACCATAAAGTAAAATAAGAGGCTCCGAGTGAATCGGAGCCTCTTGGTTACAGTTTCATTATTTGATGTTCTATGTTTTTGCGAGCGGGTTGTTCAAAACGGCGGTAGAAAAATTCGGTTTGGAAGATGCGGGAGCGTTGCAAAAATCGGTTCAAAAGCTCTCTTCTGTTTTGATTGTAGGTTTGATCGTCCATGTATGAATATTCTTTTCGGATTTGATGATTGGTACGTTTTGAAATCGATTTTTCGCCTATACCGAATAAAGCTAAATCTAAATCGGCAATTAAGGCTTGTGCGCCGTTCAAGTCCTCTTGCTTATGAGTGGTGGCCATAATCAGTTTTTTGACCTCATCGTATGATATATCTTGGTCAAGATACGATAAAAGTCTTTCTCCCCAAATGGCGGAAGCTGCTTCGTTGTTTTTTTCTTTATCTCCGGTTTCGTGGACGACATCGTGTAAGAAAATTGCCAACAGCAGATTTTTGTGTGCGGAAAAATCCGGAAAAATAGTCGGTTGGTTGAGATATATTTTCAGCATATTTAACATATATCCCAAATGCGATAAACTATGGTAGAATCGGGTGTTATACATCGTTACCAGCTGTTGCCAAAATTCTTTGGCTTGTGGGCAATCGGGAACAAACAGACTTTGCCACAGCGGGTACAAATAGATTTCCATCAGTTTTTTATGGACGTTTTCGGGAACAAAGGAGGCGGCAGCAATAAATTCTTTCATTTCGCACAGCCTTTTGACCGAAGTTGATGAGATACTGCACAAAAACGGATTTTGTTGTACGATAAAATCGGTTTTGAGTTCAAAGCCGCGAATGGCTGCCAAATGAGCATTAACCTGAGCCAGATTTTGTTCGCTTTCAAAATCGGAACTGCCTTGTCTGATACCGCGAATAAGAATATTGGCGCCCAAATTGGCGGCAATGTCGATTGTCATTCTCGGATCGGCATTTAGCTTTATCCTTTCTCGGTTCGGACAGTCGGCGAGGGCGTCGGTAATAAGTTTCATTCTTTCTTTAACCGAAAACATCGCTTGTTTGTTTTCGTTAAAACCGATGTTGATGATAACTTCATCGTATTTTTTTAAGGCTTGACCGACAACTTCTTTATGTCCCAGCGTAAACGGATCAAAAAAACCGCAAAACAGAGCTTTCATATTCTTAACCCTTTGAAATGTTTTTTGTTTATTTTTAGCATTATTCTTTAACAAAGCAATTTATTTTTGCCGTTCTCTTGATTTTTGAATAGATTGTTCCCTATATGTTAGGTATAAGGAGTATAAAAAATATGAATGCAGAAAAATTTACGACCCGTTCGCAAGAACTGATTAAAAATGCTATTGATATGGCGGTGGCTCGCCGTCATCAGTATGTTACCCCGCTTTATTTGTTGGCGGCCATGTTAGATGCCAAAGACAGTGTGGTTGAATCTCTGATTGAAAAAGCAGGTGGTAATGTTGAACTGATTACAAAAGATGTTCAAGATGAATTGGCAAAAGTACCGCAAATTTCGGGTAGTGCCGTGCAAACGGTAATGTCACAAGATTTCAGCGCTTTGATGCTTGATGCCGAAAATATTGCTACTAAAGCTAATGATAAATTCGTTACGGTTGAACGTTTATTGCAAACAATGGCTACCGTTGCGGGTAACAAGGCTTATGATATCTTGAAAAGAAACGGTGTTGACGCCGTACGTCTCAATCAGGCAATTGCCGAATATCGTAAGGGGCGTTTGGCCGACAGCGAATCGGCAGAAGATACTTTTGAGGCTTTGAAAAAATTTGCAATTGATATTACCGCAAAAGCAAAGGAAGGTAAACTCGATCCGGTTATCGGTCGTGAACACGAAATCAGAAGAACAATTCAGGTTTTGTCGAGACGTACCAAAAATAATCCGGTACTTATCGGTGAACCTGGGGTTGGTAAAACAGCCATCGTCGAAGGATGGGCAATGCGTATTGTCAATAATGATGTTCCTGAAAGCCTAAAAGGGAAAAGGTTGCTTGCATTGGATATGGGGGCTTTGATTGCCGGTGCAAAATTCCGTGGCGAATTTGAGGAACGTTTGAAATCGGTCTTGAAAGATGTGGAAGCCGCGAACGGCGGTATCATTTTGTTTATCGACGAAATGCACACCATCGTTGGTGCCGGAGCTTCCGAGGGTTCGATGGATGCCTCTAATTTGCTTAAACCGGCTTTGGCGCGCGGTGAATTGCATTGCTTAGGCGCAACCACCTTGTCCGAATACAAAAAATATGTTGAAAAAGATGCGGCTTTGGCTCGTCGTTTCCAACCGGTCTATGTCGGTGAACCAAGCGTTGAAGAAACAATTTCCATTTTGCGCGGTATTAAAGAAAAATTTGAACTGCACCATGGTGTCCGAATCTCTGATTCGGCTCTGATTGCGGCAGCAACTTTATCCAATCGTTATATTACCGATAGATTTTTGCCCGATAAAGCTATCGATTTGATGGATGAAGCCGCCAGTGCCTTAAGAATGTCCATAGATTCCAAACCGGAAGATTTGGATAATCTTGATCGTAAGATTATGCAGCTCAAAATTGAACACGAGGCTTTGAAGAAAGAAACAGATGCTCAGTCTAAGCAACGTTTGCAAGAGGTTGAAAAAGAAACTGCCGATTTGGAAGAAAAAGCTCGTGAGCTCGAAAGTAAATGGCAGGCCGAAAAGAAAAGTTTGTCTGATTTGACCGAAGTCAAAGATAAACTCGATAAAGCCAAAATCGAAGTTGCCATTGCCCAAAGAAACGGACAATTTGAAAAAGCCGGAGAATTACAGTACGGCGTTATTCCGTCTTTGGAAAAACAAATGCACGAGTTAGAAAATTTGGCAAAAGAAAGCAAAGGACATGCTGAAAAAGTTGTCACAGACGAATCTATTGCCGAAGTTGTATCTAAGTGGACGGGTATTCCGGTTGATAAGATGCTCGAAGGCGAAAAAGAAAAACTTTTGCATATGGAAGATTATTTGGCCAAACGTGTTGTTGGGCAGAAAGAAGCTATTGCTGCCGTTGCTAATGCCGTTCGTCGTTCCCGTGCGGGAATCGGTGATCATCGCCAACCGATTGGGTCTTTCTTATTTTTAGGTCCGACCGGTGTCGGTAAAACCGAATTGAGCAAAGCCTTGGCAGAATTCTTGTTTAATGATGAAACGGCCATGCTCAGAATCGATATGTCCGAATATATGGAAAAGCACGCCGTGGCTCGTCTTATCGGTTCACCTCCGGGGTATGTCGGCTATGAAGAAGGCGGTATTTTAACCGAATCGGTTCGTCGTCGTCCGTATCAGGTAATTTTGTTCGATGAAGTCGAAAAAGCACATCCCGATATTTTTAACGTATTGCTGCAAGTGCTTGATGACGGTCGTCTGACCGATGGTAAAGGTCGTACGGTAGATTTTAAGAATACCATTATCATTATGACCTCTAACCTCGGTTCCGATATTTTGGCTCGTGCTGACGAAAACAGCGATAAAAAAGCCGTAACTGCTGCGGTTATGGAAGTGGTAAAGGCTGCGTTCCGTCCCGAATTTATTAACCGAATTGATGAAATTAGTATTTTCCATCGTTTGAATAAAGATTGTATTAAACAAATTACAAAAATTCAAATCGGTAATATTGAGAAACGTTTGTCCGAGCGCAATATTAAATTGCATGTCAGCGATGCCGCGATGAAATGGATTGCAGATAACGGTTATGACGAAGTCTATGGCGCTCGTCCATTAAAACGCTTGCTAAAAAATCAAGTTGAGAATAAACTGGCGTTTGCAATTCTTGACGGTGAAATCGGAGAAAATGATACCGCCGAAATTGTGGTTAATAATAACGAGTTAGAGATAAGAAAAAGTGATAGACAGTAATTTGTTACGAATTGCGGTTGAAGTTGCGGGCACGGCTGATGTGAGCAGTGCCCGCGACAGCGTTGTGCTTTATTCCATAAGCTATCAACCGACAACCGTAAATAAGGATAGAGCGCTTGCATTTCTAAAAGATAATCCAAAAATGATTATGATTGATGATACGGCATGCGGAAAAAAACTCATTGAATTTGGTTTGGAAGATGCCGGCGTCGAAAATGAACATGATCGCCAAAAAATAGCGGAAGTGTGGCGCTTGGCTTCTCACCGTTTTATCGAAGCTGCTTCGGGAAATGTAACGGCATTTGTTGATAATGCCGATCCGAGAAGTGTCTTTTTGAGCGAAGAATTGCCGACTATTTTGCAAAATTCTAAAATTTTGACTATAAACGGCATTGATAAATTTCAGTTTGCTTCTCAATTTGACAAGAAAACTTCAGATAAAGACAATAAAATACTTTCTGTATCAATGGCATGTTCGTGCTAGCTTAAAATCGTACAATTACTACTTTATATATCCCCCAGTAAACTGGGGGTTCTATAACAGCTACAAACCTTACGGTTTGACCACGTGCGTTGGCGTGGAGCGATGTTGTTCCAATACCTGCATTCAGCCCCGAGTAACCTCGGGGTTTTCTGCAAGGCATTAAATAGATATCTCCCAGTAAACTGGGAGTTCTAAATCAGCTACAAACCTTACGGTTTGACCACGTGCGTTGGCGTGGAGCGGTGTTGTTCCAATACCTGCATTCAGCCTCGAGTGAACTCGGGGGTTTCTGTAAGGCATTAAATAAAAAACCCCGAGCCAGCTCGGGGTTAATTAATATATAAAATATGTGAATTAAGTTATTTGTTCTTTTGGTAGAGATAAATGATTAATTTTGTGTTTTATCCAAAACCTGCGCGTTGGCGGCTAATTTATCATCATTAGCGGCATTTTTGTTTTTGGAAGCTAACATTTTCTGCTGAGTTTTTTGAATGTTAGCAACTTGAATTTTGAAGTTGGTTAAATTTTTGCCGCGTAGATTTTCGGAAGCTGATGCTTTAACCTTGAGAGGATTTACTCTGCGACCGTTTTGGATAACTTCGTAATGAAGATGCGGACCGGTAGAACGTCCGGTGGAGCCGACATAGCCTATGATTTGTCCTTGTTTTACTCTTACTCCCGGACGGATACCTTTGGCAAATTTTTGCATATGTCCATAAGCTGTCGAATATTCGGAGTTGTGGCGGATTTTGATATAGTTGCCGTAACCGCCGTTATATTTTGCGACTTGAACGACTCCATCTCCTCCGGCATAAACCAGAGAGTTTTTCGGTGCGGCGTAGTCAATTCCCCAGTGAATACGATAGTCTTTGTAAATGGGGTGAAAACGTTTTCCGAAGGGGGAAGAAATGCGGGCATTTTGATAAGACATAGGCTTGCGGCTTAATGTTTTTTTCATGGCATAGCCTTTTTCGTCATAGTAATCGACATTGCCGTTTTTATCTTTAAAACGGTACAATTCGATTTTGGTTTTGCCTAAAGTAAGTGAGGCAAAAAGGATATCTCCGTTTTTAGCAATATCTCCTTCGGGTGTAATATAGCTGTCGTAGATAATTGCGAATTTATCTCCTTTTTTGATATCGCGGCGAAAATCGACACTATAGGAAAAGATGTTAATAAATTCGGCAATGGTGCCTGCGGGAACTTTTTGTTTGCTCATTGCCGTAGCCAAAATTCCTTCAATTTCACCTTCTGCAGAATAGGTTTCTTTAGTCAGTTCTGTTTTTTGGATTTCTGCTTTATAGTTTCCTTCATCGTCGCGTTCAACGACAACGGATTCTGTTTTGTTGATTTTGGTAGATAGGTTGTTAATTTCGATAAGTTTATTTTCGGGAATATTCCAGAGCATAGAAATTTGCAGTTCTTGTCCGACTCTTAACTCTCTGGGATCATAAACTTTTTTGGTTGCAAGATAAATGTCATTGGCGCGTGAATATTCCAAACCGAGGTTAGTTAAAATTTTGAGCAGGGTGTCGCCGGATTTGACGGCTATGGTATTTTCTCTTGTTTCTTCGGTTACTTGCGGAATTTCTTCAATAAATTCTTCAGCGATAAAATCATTATCAGGTTCATCGATATTTTCGGCATATATTTGAGTTTCGGGTAAGTTATCTGCATCAGAATTTATTTGTGTTTGCGTGAAGAGCTTGATTGCGACAATAGCTATAACGGCACTTATAAAAGTAACGCAAAAGCCTGTGAGGCATTTTTTATCTTTCGCAATATCAATAATTTGTTTATAAAATCTATACAAAGCAAAATCCTCTTTTAAAGAATATAATATACAGCGTATCAATTTAGCATAATGACGTAAAAATACCAGAAAAAAATTTCCAGAGTGTTAACATTAAATTTTTTTTGATTTGTAAAAAAAATGCTTGCAATCTTAAAAAATGTTTTGTATAAGGTGTCCATACCCGATGGGGGTGTAGCTCAGTTGGTTAGAGCGCCTGCCTGTCACGCAGGAGGTCGCGAGTTCGAGCCTCGTCACTCCCGCCATTAAAAAGACCGCCGTAAGGCGGTTTTTTTAATGGCTTTTTTGTTTTATTTCCGCTCTATTGTGTTTGACATTCCTTTTTTGTGTACTGTTTTTTAAGAAATAATTTTTTTAAAAGGGGTATCCCTTGGACAAAAATAACTTTGTTTTTCTGTTTTTTAGTTATGATGTCAAAAAATAAGGCTTGACTTTTTGTCTAAAATGTGGCACCATTGTCAATGGATATTAAATTATATTAGATATGAAGAATTTTATTATTGTAACGTCATCTTTCGGACACGAAGTAATGGCATTGGCGATAGCTAAGGCTTTGGGTATGGCTGTGAAGGCAGTTTCTAAGAAAGAAAACAAAGAGGAGTATAACAAAGATGTTAACAACATCTTTGAAAAGCTGTCTCCTCTTTATGATAATCTGGAGATTGTGCCTTTTGAGGAGAAAGAACGTTTTCTTGCTGTCGGTTGGGATATCGTGCAGGAGTTAAAAGACGGCAAGTTTGATGCTACCCTGTGGGACAAAATGGCATCAAGCCGCCTGACACCTTCGTTCAAAGGGTTGCGTCACTACGCGCAGCTTGAAGGTCAAAAGAATGTTCTCTTTGTGCCTCAAAAGCTAAAAAGTGACGGAGAATGCGGTGTAACAGCTGCACAGCAGTCGCTTAATCCTGAGGTCCTTGGTTTTATGCGCGGAACCGCAAATTTGGTGCTTGGGCAGCATTTTAACAAAGTCGCAGACTATGATATGGTCATGACTTTGGCAAAAGCATTTGACCTTTATGTGCCCGGTTTGTCGGAGAATCCCGAGGTATTCGGTATTCGTGGCGTTGCCCATGTTGAATACTTGAATATGTACAGGGAGCTTGCAGCTTCGGTCGGTATAGCCGGAACCCATACCTGGTTGCTTTTGGCTATCTTCCCTTGGATTCCGCAGATTATTCTTTTCAATAAGAATGGTGTGGAAAACTGGAAGGATATTGAGGCTGCTTATCAGCGTGCCGGTTACAAGATTTATTGTATCGGTTACGATGAAAATACCAATATGTCCGAGCTGAGCAAGGAAGTGGAAGAAACTTATAATAAACTCTTCTAATTTCCGCTTAAAAAATACGAGAGAGTGTCGGGTAAAACCGATGCTCTCTTTGTATTTTAAACGTATATAAAATAAATGATGGTTGCGTTTGAACTTTTTTCGTTTTAAAATCGCTTTTACTTTACGATTAAAAGGAGCGCAAATGAGCGAAGATAAAAAAAGTTGGCTTAAAGGTTTTTTATGGTGGGCGATTACTTCTCCCGTTACCATTTGCTTGTTTGCTTTGATGCTTTGGTTTGCAACCAAGGCTTATGTGCTTGAAAACGATGTTTGGCAAAGTAAAGCCGCCTTGTTCGGAACTTTCGGATTATGGGTGCTGTGGCTGATATTTAAAAATCTGATAAAGTTTTTGCTGTTTTTGGCGGTCGGCGTCGCGGTCTTTTACGGCTTTTATTACTATCAGAACAAAGATGAAATCGATTGTGAAAATGCCGGAAAAGTTTGGAATGAAAGTGAAAAAATTTGCGAAGCGCCAAAAACTTTTATGGAAAGTCTCGAAGATTGGTGGAAACAATATTTTGATTGAGGATAAAGAATGAAACTATCTACAAAATTAGGAATGTGGTTTGCAGGTAAGCAATTTAAGTGGTTTAGAAGTGGTAATGAACGCTTAATCAGTATCAATGTTGCTAAAAAAATTCAACAAAGTGCTTATGAACATTCTTTGGCTCATCACGAAGAGGCTTATTCTCCAACATATTTGCAAATTGTGCCGGATTTGGATGATAAAAATGATCAAGTGTTTCAGTCAGCAATGTTTTATCTTGGCAAAATTGCAGAAAATCATCAGGAATATCGTGATCCCATTATCATGTTGATGAACAATCGTATCTCCTCAACACGTTTATCCGATAATCGGAAACAATTACTAAAAAATAAAATCGAATTTTTGCAAAATTTATAATTACGGCAAGCTCAGCATTTGCGGGTTTTTGACCTTGTCTTAACTGACATTCCGGCGGGGCGTCAGGTAAGATGGGGGGATGTTGGGATTGTGCATCACATATCATATAATTTGGATGAGGCGGTTCGAATAATAAAGTATTGCATCAGATGTTGTCAAAAAATAAAAATTAATTTAACCTCAAGAAAATTGTGCGTTGATTATCAAGCAAAATTCAATTTATTAAATGCAAGGCTCTATCGGTATGTTATAATGCGCCAAACCAATCAGATTGATAAAAATATTGAGTCCTAGAAAATTTTATTTCGAGCTATAAATATCTTACGGTAAATCAAATGGTTAAATTAGTTGCAAACTTTCTGTTTGACTACGCTTGTCGGCGTGGAACGGTGTTACTCCATCAACTTTGGCTCAGTTCCAAGCAAGTTCTGTTTTTTTGTAAGCCCGCTCATAAAAAAGGCACCTTTAAGGTGCCTTTTAGTGTTTCTAAATTTGTTAGAAAAATATCTTTATGACAAAATAACATTTTTTGAATGCACCCTAAATAAAATCTGACAAAGACGACAGATTGGTGCAACTTGTGCTTATTTGTCAGCAGGAGTCGTCGGAACAGCCGGCGTATTAGGCATGAGTTTGCCATCAAGTTGATATTTTTCTATTTTTGCATTGGCGACAATTTCGTTTAACAATGCAGGAAGTTTCTCTTGAGCCAGTCTGGCTCTGATTTGTTCTTTGGCATCTTCATAAGAAACGGGTTTGCTGTCACGTACATCGTCAACCTTGATAATATGATAACCAAATTTGGTCTTAATAGGTTCTTTGGTGTATTCGCCTTTTTTCATTTTAAAAGCAACTTCGCCAAACTCTGGAACCATCATATCTTTTGTGAAGTATCCCAAATCGGCATTCTTCTCTTTAGAATATTTTTTAGCTAATTCGTTAAAGTCATCGCCTTTTTTGATTTTGGTGATGATATCTTCGGCTGTGTCTTCATTATCAACTAAAATGTGATGAGCTCTCATTTCTTTCTGAGGTTTGAAGTCTTTTTTGTATTGATTGTAAAAATTTCTGATATCGTTATCAGAAACTCTTTTTTCGATTTCTTGTTTTAAATAAACTTTGCCGAGCAAATCAGCTTTGATTGCTTCAAGTTGTTGTTTGTATTCTTCAGAATTTTCAACACCGGATTTTTGAGCTGCCGATTGAAGAGCTTTGCTGTTAGCCCAAATTGTTACGGCTTGAGGATAAAATTGTTCGAAAGTTGCTTGAGTCTGAATTTGCGGTGCAGATTCATAAGTTTTTCTGATTTCCGAAACGGTAATTTTATCACCGTTTACAACAGCGGCAACGCCATCTTTTCCTTCGGCGCCAGCCGATAACGGATTAAGCATCAAAGCCGATAATATAGCGGCGGTTATGTATTGAGTTTTCATAGATTTTTACCTCCAAAAAATAACACTGCTAATATTTATATAGCAAATCTCAAATATTCCAAGCAAAATCTTTACAAAAGTTTATAACTCTTTGCAAACTCTTGACTTTGGTAAAGATAAACACTAAATGTAGACTAAAATTTAATATTATCACAAGGTGAAAAATTTATGATAGGCAAAATAGCAAAGGTTATCTTTGGCAGCGCCAATGACCGTTTTATAAAAAAACAATATAAAATCGTAAACAAAATTAATGCGTTAGAACCAACAGTCGTCGGTCTTAGCGATGATGAATTAAAAGCAAAAACTCAAGAATTTAGAAATAGATTAAAAAACGGCGAGACTTTGGATGATTTGTTGCCTGAGGCTTTTGCCGTTGTCAGAGAAGCGGCAAAAAGGACTTTGGGACAACGCCATTATGATGTTCAACTTATCGGCGGTATCGTGTTACACAAAGGTATGATTGCCGAAATGAAAACCGGTGAAGGTAAAACTTTGGTGGCAACTTTGGCAGCTTACCTGAATGCTTTGGAAGGTAAAGGTGTTCATATTGTTACCGTGAACGATTATTTGGCAAAACGCGATGCCGAATGGATGGGACAGGTTTATCGCTTTTTGGGCTTGACCGTAGATTATATTGTTCACGGCAAAAATGATGATGAACGTCGTGCCGCTTATGCTTGTGATATCATTTATGGAACCAACAACGAGCTCGGATTTGATTATTTGCGCGATAATATGAAATTTTCGCTTGCCGATATGGTTCAAAGACCATTCAATTTTGCTATTGTCGACGAGGTGGATTCAATCTTAATTGATGAAGCCAGAACACCATTGATTATTTCCGGTGCGGCCGAAGATTCTTCCGAAAAATATGTGGCCGTTGACAGTATTATTTCCAAATTAACCGAAGCAGATTATGAAAAAGATGAAAAAGCCCGCTCGGTTACTTTGACAGAAGCCGGCATGGAACATGTTGAAAAGTTGTTGAAAGATATTGGTCTAATTAAAGAAGGCGGTCTGTATGACATGGCTAATGTCGCTTTGGTACAGCATGTAAACAATGCTCTGAAAGCTCACATTATGCAGATTAAAGATGTGGATTATATTGTTAAGGACGGTAAAGTCGTGATTATTGATGAGTTTAC
>CALXPO010000006.1 GCA_944390315.1 uncultured Alphaproteobacteria bacterium | reverse complement strand
TATTTTTACTTAGCGGTCCCGTTACCAAGGGTGTGCTCTACGCTAAAGCTATAGCGGCATAATAATGTTTTTATTTCGGTGGGGTCGCAAGGACTTGCTCCCCTTCGGTATCTAAGCTCGCTGCGGTGGTACTGCCACCTAGGCTGGCTCGAATACGGTGGACTATAAAACATCTTTTTTACAATTGCAATAATATTTTTTGTTCTTATCTTAAAATTTTGATATTTTTATCTAATATATTGTTTTTACCTAGCATTTCTCTATTCGCAACTTCTGATAAGATTTGTTTGTTGCTTTCCCCTTGCTATCAAAAATAAAAAAAACTATATTTACTAGTGAACAGTAAAGGAAAAAATATATGCAGAATGTATTTTCTTGGATTTTAACGGTATTATTTGCAGGTCTAATTTTTACCATGTTTTTATACGTGGCATCAATCGTGCTCCCTGTGTTGCTTTTGTTAATACTCATTGCGTTTGTGGTGATACGATATCGCCAACGTCGTGCTTTGAAGATTATTTTTGATGCGCAAAAAAATTCTCAAAAACAATCGGCAAATCCGGATGTGATAGACGTGGAATATGAGATAATTGATAATAATAAACGTTAAGGGAGTTATGAGAATGAATAAAATTAATAAAATATTGTCTTTTGATATTGGCGGTACCAAAATTGCTTATGCCGTAGTTGATAGAAATGGTTCCGTTTTGACCGATATTATTCGTCATCCGACTCCTGCGGCACCCGGAGCCGTCGAAAAATTACTGAAAACCATTGTTTCTCAATTTGAAAATGAGATTGATGCCGTCGCTGTATCTACGGCCGGAACTGTTGATAAAAGCAATTCAAAAGTCACAGGATCCGTCGGTAATATGCCTGAAAAATATATGGAAACTGATTTTATGGCATTAACATCCAAACCGGTTATTGTTGAGAATGATGCTAACTCTGCGGCTTGGGCAGAATATATTTTAGGAAATGCAAAAGGTTGCCAAAATGCTATTTTACTTACGCTCGGGACCGGTGTCGGTGTCGGTATTATCGCTGACGGAAAACTTTTAACCGGAAAATCAGGAGCCGCAGGAGAGGTTCATTTTCCGGTCAGATATGACAATAATCGTTTATGCGGTTGCGGACGATATGATTGTTTGGAAATTTATATGTCAGGAAAGGCTTTGGCCATGGATGCCAGAGAAGTTTATCAAGATGACAGCGTTAACAGTCATACCGTTATTGAGGGTCTGAAGAAAAATGATCTGAAAGCTGTTACGGCTTTTCATAATTGGCAGGAAATGGTGAAAAACGGGATTGTCTTATTTGCCGATATTTTTGATCCCGAAGTCATTTTGCTTGGAGGTTCAATGGCACATTTTATAGATTATAAGCGCCTAAATGAAGAAGCTAACAAGATGATTGTAACTAATCCATTTACATTAAAAGAAGCGGCGTTTGAAAATGATGCCGGACTTATCGGCGCAGCTTTGCTTTGTGTTAATAAATTGAAAAAATAAATTTTATCAGAATCAGTCGGCAGATAGCTTAGTATAAAACTAGGCTATCTTTCTGTATATAATTTAAATTGTTTTTCACCTTTATGATATATATTGCAGGTACTTTTATTAATGATGGGGTAAAAAATGGAAAAAATTTCATCAGAAGATTTATTGAATGTGGTTGCTTCTTGTTCGGAAGTGGTTGAAACCGAAATTTCGGAAGTCATTACCGACAGCCGTCAAGTTGTTGAGGGATGTTTGTTTGTGGCGGTCAAAGGAGAAAAGTTTGACGGGCACGATTTTGTCGGGCAGGCTTTGGATAAAGGAGCTGAGCTGGCTTTGGTCGATCATTTGGTTGAGGGTATTCCTGCAGACAGACAAATTGTGGTTGAAAATGTTTTGGACGCTTTTGGTAAAATAGGTTCTTATAATCGTTCCAAGTTCAAAGGTGTGGTTATCGGTTTGACCGGAAGTGCCGGAAAAACAACGACCAAAGAAGAAATTAAATTTGCTCTCTCTCATTTTGGCAGTGTTTATGCTACGGTCGGTAATCATAATAATTATATCGGCGTACCGATGAGTTTGTGTGAAATGGATATGAGTGCCGATTTTGCGGTTATTGAGATGGGGATGAGTTCAAAAGGAGAAATTTCTCGTCTGACTTCTTATGTTAAACCCGATATTGCGCTTATTACCAATGTTTATCCGATGCATATCGAGTTTTTTGAAAATTTTGAAGGAATCGCCGAAGCAAAAGCCGAAATATTTGAAGGTCTCAAAAAAGGCGGAATTGCTATTATAAACGAAGATACAAATTTTGCCGACATTCTGGAGAAAAGAGCGCACGAACACGGTGCAAAAGTTATGAAATTCGGACGAAACAATCACTATAAAGGTGAACTCAAGTTGCAACAAGACGGGGAAGCTCAATTGTATAATGCGTGGGCAACCTTGAAGGTCGTTGAAGCCTTAAAACTTGATACAGACAAAGCGGCATCCGTTTTAAAGGATTTCGGGGCTTTAGACGGAAGAGGCAAAATGCATCATCTGAAACTCCCGCAAGGCGGGACATTTATCCTGATTGACGATAGCTATTCCGGACAGCCCGAGGCGATGAAATTGGCCATCGACAGTTTGGATAAAATGAAATGTGACGGGCGAAAAATTGCGGTTTTGGGTAAGATGGCGGAACTTGGAGATACTTCGGAAGAACGTCATCGCGAAATCGGAGAGCGTTTGTCGGGAAGTACGGTTGATATCGTGGTCGGTGTATGTCCGGAGATGAAAAATATGTTGGCTTGTCTGCGTCCCGAACAAAAACAATATTATTTTGAAAATAAAGACGGTTTGTCCGCCTTTTTGATAAATAATCTGTTGCAAAATAATGATATTCTGCTTATAAAAGGAGCCAGATATTCTTCAAAATTATATCAGGTTACCGAGGAATTGCTGAAAGGATTGGAAAAAGCATGAAATGTCCGTTTTGCGGATTTTTAGATTCTCAAGTCAAGGATTCTCGCCTGACCGAGGACGGAACTTGTATTCGTCGGCGCCGAGAATGTCCGGAATGCGGTTCGCGTTTTACGACGTTTGAACGGGTACAGTTGCGCGAATTGACCGTTGTTAAAAAAAACGGGGAAAAGGTACGCTTTGACCGTGATAAGTTGGAACGTTCGATTTTACTTGCGGTGCGCAAGCGTCCCGTATCTCCCGAAAGAGTTGAAAAAATCGTGACTTCAATTCAGCGTCGTTTGGAGAGCTCGGGCGAAAACGAAATTCCTTCACGGACAATCGGGGAATATGCGATGGAGGCTCTGGCCAAGCTGGATAATGTTGCTTATGTGCGCTTTGCTTCCGTTTACAAAGATTTTTGCGAAGTCAGCGATTTTGAAGATTTTGTAGCGCAAATTGATGAAATGGCCAAAGCCAAAGAAACAAAAGAAGAGGATTAGTCAATGGCAAAATATGTTTCGGAAAAAATAAGAATGAAAACTTCGGCTAGGTTGGCCGCGGTTCAGGCAACTTATATGATTGCTTACTCTCAGTTGCCGGTTGATGAGGTAATTAAAGAGTTTGAAAACGGTGAAGTCGGTCGCTTTGTGATTGAGGATAATTTGAATACCGGTAATGAAGAATTTAAAGAAGTTGAACCGATGGATAAAAAGTATTTTGAAAAATTGGTCATTGGTGTACATTCCAAAAAAGAGGAACTTGAAAAATCTCTTAATTTGTTTTTGAACTCGGGTTGGTCTGTCGATCGTTTGGACGGTACTTTGCAGGCTTTGTTGCTTTGCGCCATTTATGAAATTAACAATACCCGTGACGTCGATGTTAAGGTTTTGATTCAAGAATATGTCGATATGGCTTATGCCTTCTTTACCAAAGGCGAACCCAAAATGGTTAATGCTCTTTTGGATCAAATTGCCAAAGAAGTCCGTTGCGCTTAAATTTACAGAGGTGTTAAATGGCAAAACTCAAAATTTATGAATATCCCGATCCGGTCTTAAAACAAAAATCGACAGCCGTTGCGGAAGTTAATGCCGAAATCAGAAAACTGCTCGATGATATGCTTGAAACCATGTATGCCGCGGCAGGTGTCGGTTTGGCAGCTCCGCAAGTCGGTGTTTTGAAAAGAATCGTTGTCATCGATACCCATGATGAGGAAGAGGGGGAAAAACCTCGTCCTTTGTTTTTGGTTAATCCGGAAATCATATGGCATTCCGAAGAACAAATTTGTCATGAAGAAGGTTGTTTGTCTGTTCCCGAGCAACATGCCGAAGTTATGCGTTTTGCCGAAGTAAAAGTACGTTATCTCGATTATCACGGCAAAGTTCAGGAAGTCGAAGCGGACGGATTACTGGCCATAGCTCTTCAACACGAAATCGATCATTTGGACGGGATTTTGTATATTGACCATATCAGTCGCTTAAAACGTCAGATGTTGCTTAAAAAATTGCAAAAATTACGGATGGGAGAAGCTAAGGAATGAAACTCGTTTTTATGGGAACGCCCGAATTTGCACTTGAGGCTGTGAAAGCCTTATCCAAAGAACATGAAATTTTGGTGGTTTATACCAAAGAACCCAAAGTTTCCGGACGTGGTAACAAAATCACCAAAACTCCCGTTCATTTGTGGGCAGAAGAGCAGGGTATTGAGGTCAAAACTCCGAAGACTTTGAGAAATGAAGAGGAACAACACAAGTTTGCCGAACTTAAAGCCGATATGGCGGTGGTAGCAGCTTATGGTTTGATTTTGCCGCAACCGATTTTGGAGGCTTTTCCGCTCGGTTGTGTCAATATTCACGGCTCACTGTTGCCAAGATGGCGCGGTGCCGCTCCCATTCAACGAGCCATCGAAGCCGGAGATACCAAAAGCGGTATAACCACGATGAAAATGGATGCGGGACTCGATACCGGCGATATGTTGCTTAAAGCTGAAGTAGAAATAACCAATCAAACAACCGGCGGGGAATTGCATGATAAATTAGCGGCTGTTGGAGCGGATTTGATTGTAAAAACTTTGCGCGATTGGGATAAAATCGTTCCTCAAAAACAAGATGACAGCCAGTCTTGCTATGCCGCAAAAATCGAAAAAAGCGAGAGTGAATTAAATCTTAATGTGCCGGCATTGGTTTTGGAGCGAAAAATCAGGGCTTTTAATCCTTATCCTGCGGTTTTCTTTGAACATAAAGGTGAAAGATTTAAAATTTTACGGGCTCAACCGAGCAGTCAAAAGGTTGAATGCGGTATAATTGAGCGTTTGGGCAATTCCATTTGTTTGGGCTGTGCGGACGGAGCTTTAGAAATTACGGAGATACAACGCCAGGGCAAAAAGGCAATGTCCGTTGCCGAGCTTTTACGCGGATATGATTTCTGAAATGACCGATAATCTTTCCGAAAAAATTCAAAACAATTCACAAACTCAAGCAGACAGCCGACGGAAATTTTATAAAAAGATTATAATATTTGTCGTCGGCTGGTTTACCGTACCGTTTTTTACCGGTGGAATTTGGTATGATTTGTTCGGCGGACTTGATGCGGGTGAGGTCTGGCAAAGATTGACGCATCCTAAAGAGATGATTGATGCGCTTGGTGTTTATACAATTGCTTTTTTTCTCTTTCCGTATTTGCCGCCTAAAATCAGTAAAGTCGGTTGGGGTAAAAAAATTTTCTATTTTATCCTTTTTTATTTTGTCCTTTGCCGCTTTATAGATTTTTTGTTTTAGAGAATTTTAGCCGTAAATTAATAATATAGTTTTTCTAAAATTGTAGAATTTCACCGTCATCGGGGACAATTGCTTGGTTTTGCAATCGGTTATCTTCAATAAACTTTTTGATTCCTTTTCTGCCGAGCATGGCATGCGGAACGGCATCCAAGTGTGTGAGAATAACTTTGGCTTTCGGTGCGGCTGAGCATACTTGTTTTATGTCATTTAGTCCCATGATAATGGAACCGCTGTCGGTAAATTGGGCATCTGCGGCATTCAGCGCAATGATTTGCGGTTGATATTGTTTTATGGCCTTATCGACAGCCTGATACCAAATAGTATCTCCGGCCAGATAAAAATTTTGTTCTTTATCTGATGTAAAGACAATTCCTACTGCCTTTTCACGAAGTCCGGATATGTCATAATATTTTTGGGTTGTTTCGGGGTGACCGTGCAGACATTCTATAGCAAACATGGTTATATCGGCAAATTTTGTGCCGTTTGCGGATAGTATATCAACATTTGAAAACCCTTGCTCACGGACTGTTTGTGCATCAATTTCGTCTTGTGTAAACAGTTGGATGTTTTGGGGTAGAGCCTCAGCAGCAAATCCGTCCCAGTGGTCTGGATGCAAGTGTGTCAGAATGACAGCGTCGATGCCGTCGGTAATTGATTGTATGCTTAAGGGGAGATCTGCCGTTGGCCAGCGTTTATCCGGAAAATGGCACATAGGCAACGGCGGATAGTTGTCTTTGGGTGCCAAAAATGGGTCAATCAAAAATGTTTTGCCACTAAAATTAATTTTGACGGTAGCTCCTCTGATTTGTTGAAATTTCATTGTGAGTATCCTTTTTTAATCATTAAATTTATCAAACAACATTTTTAGTTCTTCAATTTTTTTGTCTTTGTCCTCTGTCGAGGCAAAAGACTGGGCGACACAATGTTGAAGGTGTTTTTGCAGTATATTTGATTCGACGGCTTTTACGGCAGCGCGTACGGCTCTGAGTTGACTGATGATTTCCGGACAGTAACGACCTTCTTCAATCATTTTTTTTATTCCTTCGATTTGTCCGGAAATTTTGTTAAGTCGAGGAATGTTTTCCATATGACTGGGATGATTTTCCATAAGTTTTCTCCATTTGGTTCAATTGGACAGAAAGTTAGTGATGATTGCCGCATTTGCAGCCTTCGCCACATTTGCAGCCTTCGCCACATTTGCAGCCTTCGCCACATTTGCAGTCTTCACCACATTTGCAGTTATCGCCGCATTTGCAGCCTTCGCCACATTTACAGTTATCGCCGCATTTGCAGCCTTCGCCACATTTGCAGTCCTCGCCGCATTTGCAATCTTCACCACATTTGCAGCCTTCGCCACACTTGCAGTCCTCGCCACACTTGCAGTCCTCGCCACATTTGCAGTCCTCGCCGCATTTGCAGTCTTCGCCGCATTTGCAGCCTTCGCCACATTTGCAGTCCTCGCCGCATTTGCAGTCCTCGCCGCATTTGCAGCCTTCGCCGCATTTGCAGCCTTCGCCACATTTGCAGTCTTCACCACACTTGCAGCCTTCGCCGCAGTGGCAATTGCTCATATTACTCATATTTATGTTTTCCTTTCTTTTTTGTATACCCCCTATGGGTATAAATATACTTATACCCCCTATGGGTATAAGTCAAGTCCGAAATTTAATCTATTTCTCAAATGAACTTTGAAGATTATTTTTCGTTTTTATATACAGATAAACAAAAGTAAGATGGAGATTGTTATGAAAAAATTTTTATTGCTGACAATATGTTGTATTCTTTTTTCAACAACGGTCATGGCTCGACCGCATTTTGGTTATCATCGCCCGCCGAGACCTCATTATGAATATAGGCATAATCCGGCACCGGTTCTGGGTTTTGCTGCGGGACTTGTCGGTGGTTTGTTGGCCGGAGGTTATTACTATCATCATCGCTCTGAGCCGCAAACGGTTTATGTTCCGGTCCAAACTCCACCGCAAAGCAAAGTCTGCACTTCGACTGTTGTTAACGGAGCAATAGTTCAAAATTGCGTTGTACAACCTACTTTTTAAAAGATAACAGTCCTCTGGTGACAATGCAAAACAAACGAAAACCTATACTAATGCCAAGCAATTGATTTAATGGTGATCTGGACAGCAATATTAAGTTTGATAAAGAATGCGTCTTATAGTATTGTTTTTTCAGACGCTTATGCAGCAAATGTATGACAAACGGAGCGCGTTCTTTAGGTAGTTGTTCTATAATAAATTTGATTTCTTTATCAATGCTTAAAATTTCATTTTCATTAATGGGTTCGTTCCTGAACAATTTAAATAAGGTATTGATGTAATTATCGTCGGAGAGAGAGCAATACTTTTTGATGGCTGTTTTTTGTACTTCGGACGTGGATGAAGCGAGTAAATGTTTTTTTCGGTGTGAAATATTTTCAAAATGAAAACGGTAATAAATTAATTTGTCCCGCATAATGGCAAATTGTGTGTTTCCCATCAGGCTTACCCATAAGTCATAGTCTTCGGCTAAAATATAGTGCGCATTGTATCGTATATGATTTTTTTCCAAAATATCTCTTTTTATCATAACGGTCGAGTGACAAAAGACGCAACCGTTAAAGGTTAAAAAGGCTTCTATTTCTTGATTTGAATTTAATTGCGGAAATTCCAGTTTCGATTTGTCATCGCCGATGACTTCAATTTGTCCTCCGAGACAGCCGACTTCCGGATGTTGATTAAAATAGGCCAATTGTTTTTCAAAGCGATCGGGAAATGCAATATCATCAGAATCCATAACGGCTATATATTCTCCGCAGGCATGGTCAAGAGCGTAATTTCTTGCACCGGATGCTCCGCGGTTTTCGTCAAGGCGATGAAATTTTATCCGACTATCCTTATATGCAGAAACAATATCGGAAATGTTTGTGTCGGAAGCGTCATCGATAATTAAAAATTCAAAGTCTTTGTAAGTTTGGGAGAGAATACTTTCAATGGCTTTTTTTAGGTATGTTTCGTTAGTATTATATACCGGCATAATAACTGAAATTTTTGTCATAATCGTTCCATCTATTATTATAAGTTGTATTTTAGTGCAAATATATTATATACAAAATTTGTTTTCAAGATAAAAAACAAATTTTTGATTAATTATTTTGCGGTCAGTTGGAAATATATCCATATGTTATTATATTTGCCCCATTGAAATAATGTTGCTTTTCTTTCATCAAAATTGACGAGATATAAATTTTAGAGCTATTTTTGAGAAATTTCAAGATTATCTCAGCATAAGTAGCAAACATAATAAGATTAAATGGCTTGTGTTTAACTGAAAAATTTTTGTTTGTTGCTTTGTAAAAAAAAGAACCCCACATTTTTGTGGGGCTTTCTTTTATCTGCGTCTTAAAAATGACGGAATATCCAAGTTAACCGTGTCATCTTCATCGTCTTTGAATGAAGAGGCAACAGGCTCTTGATAATGTTCCGCTTCCATTTTTTTCTTACGGTTGCGTTTTGCTATCGAAAAACCTGTAACTCGTTCTATCAGTGTCGGAGTGTATTCCTCTTCCTCGTCTTCGCTAATAATCAGCTTTTCTGCCGGTTCTTCATGCGTTGCTCTGGCAAACAAATGCGGATTGTGACTGAATAATTCGGGCTCTTCTTCTACAGGTTTGGGAGCTGTTTTGGCATGAAATGTATTGTTTTGCTCCGAGATGATGTTTTGTAATTGGCTTTCGGTATCGCTAAATTCGTTCTTATTTAATATGGCATTAAATAAAGATGTCGCTTGCGGCATATCTCCCAGAGAAGACGGAGCTCTTGATTGAGGATCGGCAAACATTTCGGGCTCTTCTTCTTCTCGCGAAGCATTTGATGTACTTGCTAAATCTTTGGATATATTTTCAGGAGATTCTTCTTCCCGTATTTCTGATGATGTCTCGGCTTCTTTATCTTCATCTGATGTTTCTGTCGTATTGTTTTCTGAATTGTCTTCAGGAAGAGTTGCCGCAAATTTGGCTAAATTAGAATCCATCTCTTCACTCGGCATATTGGGAATAATACTTTCTTCCGAATAACTCTCGGCAATGTAATTGATGGGTTGAGGTTGAACCTTGCTCTTAATGTTCTCCGTTTGTCCCCCTTCAATACCGGTTGCGACGATAGATACTCTGATTTTTCCGGCAAGATTTTCATCAAAACTTGAACCGAAAATAATATTGGCTTCCTCGTCAACTTCTTCCTTAATGCGATTTGCGGCTTCATCAATTTCAAAAAGGGTAATGTCCATACCGCCCGTAATGTTTATTAATACCCCTTTGGCTCCTTTCATGTTGCTGTCATCAAGCAGCGGATTTGAAAGAGCTTGTTCCGCAGCTCTTATGGCTCTGTCTTCGCCTTCGGCTTCACCCGTACCCATTATGGCTTTGCCTTTGTCTTCCATTATGCTTTTTATATCCGCAAAATCCAAATTGATTAGACCTGGCATAATCATAAGATCGGTAATTGAGCGAACGCCGTCATATAATACATTGTCCGCCATAACAAAAGCGTCGGCCAGCGTCGTACTTTTGTCGGCGATGCGGAAAAGATTCTGATTTGGAATAATGATGATGCTGTCTACCTCTGAGGTGAAATTTTCGAGAGCTTCTTCTGCAATTTGGTAACGACGTTTTCCTTCAAACTGAAAGGGCTTGGTTACAACTCCGATGGTGAGGATTCCCTTTTGTTTGGCAATGCGGGCAACAACCGGAGCTGCTCCTGAACCCGTACCTCCGCCCATACCGGCCGTAATGAATACCATATTGGCACCTTCTAATTCTTTTTCTATTTCTTCGGCTGCTTCTTCAGCTGCTTGGCGGCCTACTTCGGGACAAGCTCCGGCTCCCAGACCGTGCGTTGTTTCTACTCCAAGCTGAATCTTGCGACCGGATTTGGAATTTGCCAGAGCCTGGGCATCCGTATTGGCAACAATAAAATCTACCCCTTCGAGATTTTTGGCTATCATATTGTTAACGGCATTTCCTCCGCCACCGCCGACTCCGATTACAGAAATTCGCGGTTTAAGGGTAATCATGTTGGTTTCCGGTATTGCTAATTTTATAGACATTGCTTGCTCCCAAAAAATTTTATTTTTTCATTTTTGCCGTAAGATTACTAGAAAGTGATTAAGGTTTCGTTACTAATACATATTTTTTTGTCGGGCTTATCAAAAGTTTTGCTTTAGCCAATTCAGAATACGTTCTATACGACTGCCTTCATTATTTAGAGGCTTACTGATAATCTTGTTAGGTTTGCGTTCGGTATAATTAATAACAAAAAGCAAAAGGCCGATAACAGATGAAAAAGCCGGCGATTGTAAAACCGGATAATTCGAAATATCAAGCATATTTGCAATATTCCGTGGTTTGCCAAGACGTACTTGCTTGTCCAATATCATGGCCGCAACTTCTCTCATGCCGGCTAGTTGTGAGCCGCCGCCTGTGAGTACAATTCTGTGACTGCTGATATCTTTTAACCCGTGTTCATATAATTTTTGATTAACCATCTCAAACATTTCTTCAACACGCGGTGTAATAATACCTATCAATTCCGACTTCGGTACTTGTTTTATCAAAGTGTCATCTTCTTCTCCAACAGGGTAGACATTGATGGTTTCGTCTTTGTCTTTTGAAGTCATAAAAGCACAGCCGTGTAGCGTCTTGAGTCTTTCGGCATGATTAAAAGATGTCGTTAGTCCCCAAGCAATATCGTTGGTTATATTATTGCTGCCGACACCAATTGAGCTAAAATATACGGGATGTCCGTGTTTGAAACTGGCAATACTGGTTGTGCCGCCACCGATATCAATTACGGTTGCACCCAATTCTTTTTCATCATCTACAAGACAAGCCAGTCCGGAAGCATAAGATGACAGCGCTTTCTCGGCTATTTCCAGATGTGCGTTATCTAAAACCGTCTTAACATTTCTATACATAATTTCAGGTACCAAACCAAGTAAGATGTCGACAGATAACGTTTCTCCATACAAATTGCGGGGATCGTTCGTTTCTTCGCCAAAATCCAGTCGGTAGCCTGTCGGAAGACAATGTATTAATTCATTGTTTTCTACATTAATCTTATTGAGCCCTTTTTCTATAACCTTTTTGATATCACTTTCAGTGACAGGTTTTGATTTATTCAGATTAATCGCTGAACGTTTAATGCTGCTTTTTACTTTGTCGCCAGATATATTGACGATAATACGATTTACTCTTTCGTTTGCCATCTGCTCGGCTGCTTCAATCGCATCGCATACGGAGTAGGTCGCTTGTTTGATGTCTGTAACTGTACCGTTTTTGATGCCTTTTGAGGCATTATATCCATAGCCGGCAATACTTATTTTTTTGTCGCGACTGATGCGGGCTATAACACAACAAACCTTGGATGAACCAATATCCAAGGCGGCTATTGTCGTCAGTCGATTAAAAGAATGAGGCACGGTCAGGACCTTTCTTGTTAAGTATTACTTTCTTGTTCCATATCCAGCTTTAGACTTTCACCGTTTGCATTTTTTCGCGGCTTAACTAAAACCTTATTCTTAAATCTTAAATCAATGATGGTTAATTTACGTTTAAGAAGTCCCTGCGTTTTATTCAATTTTATTAATTTTTTCCATGCCTGTTCGGTATCTTGTGCCGGCAATTTAATCGTTATGCCATCTTCTATATCATCTAATATCAAATTCCATCTGCGTTCCGATATGTATGTGGCAACTTTTATTCTGGCATATAAAGTTTTATCGTAGCCAACTATGTGTATCAGTTCCTGCATATGTTCAGGGGCTCCTTTGCCGACCAATAGCAGTGTCGGGCGATCAGGAATGTATTCCGCGTGTATGACGGCACCTTCCGTGTCTATCGGATAAAATGTATTGTTAATTTGCCACAAAGATTGAACGCGTCTCTCTTTGATTTCAATTTTTAAAATGTTGGGCAGATAATGGCGACTGACTGTGGCAGATTTGACCCATGGCAGCTGTTCTAAATCCGTTTTTATTTGGTGCAGATTCAAACGTAAGATATTATCTCCTTCATGGCTTCCGACTATGTTGTTTATTTCTTCCAACGATGTCTTGTTTCGACCATAGACTAATATATCATCAAGTGTAAAGCCCATATACGTCGTAAGGCCGTAAAAATAGTCTGAAAGTGAAGTCAGCTTTTGTTCTACTAAATTTGTTTTGATAATGATGATTCCAAAACAAAAAAATCCCAGCAATACCAAAATAAATATATTACCCAGTAATCGGTACGGCCAAAGACGAGGCAAATATACTTTCTTGTTGAGGATAACGGTAGATGCCGCCGGTGTGGAAGAATCTTTTTCCATGTTTATTTTTCTATTCCCATACGTTTTATTTCCCATTCAAGCGTAATAAAAGTGTGCTGATATACCCGTTGAATTATTGTTTCTCCCAGCGTTTCTATATCTTTGGCCGTTGCATTCCCGGTATTTATCAAAAAATTGCAGTGCTTCTCCGAAACTTTGGCCCCACCTATGCTTAAATCGGCACAACCGGATTTTTTGATAAGTTCCCATGCCTTTAGACCTTCCGGATTCTTAAATGTAGACCCTGCGGTTCTTTGATTGTAGGGTTGGTGTGCTTGCCGGTATTGCTTTTGTTCTTCTAGTATCTGACTGATTTTTTCTTTTGTTGATGGTGAAGTTTTGAAAGTTATGGATAGAATAATCCAATCTTCGGGAAATAAACTGCTCCGATATGATAGTCCTAAATCTTGAACGCTAACTGTTTTGATTTTACCTTCTCCGTTCATGATTTGAGCATGCAGCATAACGTCTTTTACTTCTTTACCAAAACAGCCTGCATTTGTTTTAACCGAGCCACCGATAACTCCCGGAATTGAACATAAAAATTCCAATCCGCCCAGTTTGTTTTGGAGCAAATATTTTTTCAAATCTACATTATGAAAACCTGCACCGCAAGTTATGCAATCCTGACCGATTTCAACTTGCTTAAAGTATAAACTGTCCAGCTTGATAACTACGCCCGGAACTCCACCGTCACGTACCAGTAAGTTTGAACCCCCGCCGATAAGGCTTAGAGGTATATTGTGCGGTTTGTTACGCAAAAAATGGGATAAATCATCTGCATCTGCCGGAATATACAATATTTCTGCATTACCGCCAACCCCAAACCATGTATGCCTAGCTAAACTTATGTTTTGGAGGTATTTGCCGCGAACCTGAGGAAGAAGCCGGATTAGGGGATCGGAACGATGTAACTTAAAATGAAACATTCTTATTTCTCTGTTTTGTATTTAGGTGTAAAAAGTATCTTTTTTTCAATAAGATTGCACAAGCGTTCAGCAGCATCTGTAATGGCTATTTTTTTCGTGTTCTTAGCCATAGTTCTCATGTTTTCGAGATTGTGTAAACAATCGTTTAAGATACTTGCCAGTATCGTAGGAGACAAATCTTTTTGTTGCAAGATGATTCCGCTTTTGCTGATTTTAAATTCACTGGCATTTGAAGTTTGATGGTCATCTGCCGCCGTTGGTAAAGGAATTAGAATGGCAGGTCTGCCGGCAACGGCTATTTCGCTGACAGAGGAGGCTCCGGCTCGTGATATTATAAGGTGGCTTTGAGCATATATTTCGGCCATGTTATCAAAAAAGTTTGAGATGCGGGTTTTGCATTTGGTTTGCTTATATATGCTTTCGAGATTCTCTATATCTTCTTTTCGGCATTGTTGAGCAATTCTTATGCGCTTTTGATATTTTACGTCAAGAAGTTTGATGGCTTCCGGTACTATGTCTGCAAAAATTTTTGCGCCCTGCGAGCCTCCTATGACTGCAATATTAAAAGTTCCGTTTGCAGTTAGTTTGGGATATGGTTTGTCATACAAGTCTAAAATTGCTTTGCGAACCGGCATGCCTGTTTGAATTGTCTTTCTGCCGGACGGAGCATATTTTGTTTTTTTGAAACTGGTTGCAATAAAAGTTGCGTATTTGCACAAAAAACGATTTGTTCGGCTCATTACCGAATTTTGTTCGTGAATAACCAAGTCCGTTCCCAGCAAAATTGCTGCCATACAACATGGAAACGAGGCGTATCCCCCAAATCCGACAACACATGAAGGACGCATTCTTAAAAGCAGATATAAACACTGTATAATTCCTATACCTGTTTTGAACAGATTTTTGATTCTGGTCAAAGTGGACTTGCCCATGACAGCGCCGGAAAATACGGCATAATTTTGAATTTTGCCTAAAGCCCCGTGATAGTTATTTTGACCACGTTTATCTGTTACTAAAATGACACGGTATTGATGTTTTAATAATTCTTCGGCTAACGCTTCCGCAGGATAGACATGTCCTCCTGTACCTCCTGCCGTCAAAACAATTAAGGGAGATGGTGTTGTTTGGTGTTTAGATGTCATCTTTTTCCTCCGCATATACGTTTTTGCGTGTGATAGCCAAAAGCATACCCATTCCGATAGCTGTTGCTATCATTGACGAACCTCCATATGAAATAAATGGAAGCGTCATACCCTTTGTGGGCATTAAATGCAATGTTGAAGCCATATTTATGACCGATTGTAGACCAAATGATGCCGCCAGTCCAGAGGCAGACAAAATAATAAACAAATTATTTTCTTTGCAGGATACCAGCATGGCTCTTATAACAATAACGGCATATAGTGCAACAATGACCATGCATAAAAATACGCCATATTCTTCTGCGGCAACGGCATATATAAAATCTGTATGTGCATCCGGTATTGATGAACGAACTATACCTTCGCCCGGACCTCTGCCAAGGAGATTTCCGCTTTGAAACGCTTCAAGTGATTTTTTGACCTGATAACTTAGCTCTCCGCCCGAAGCCAGAAATTGATGTATTCTTACTTGAAAATGCGGAAAGACAAAATAGGCTGCCGTTATGGCTCCAAGACCCAATATTCCGGCTATGCATAGCAACAATAAGGGCATTCCGTTCAAGAAAAATTGAAATAGCCATACGGCGCTGATAACCATTGTCATGCCAATATCCGGTTGGCGTATAATTAACATGGCGGTAAACAAAAAAAGTGCCGTTGATAGTAAATTTCCCGGAAAATCGGCGTGTTGTCTTTGTCCGTCAAATAGCCATGCCGCCGTCACAATAAAAAAAGGTTTGACAAATTCTGAGGGTTGTATCGAAAAACCAAAAATTATCAGCCAACGCGAAGCCCCTTTATTTGCTTCACCGAAAAAAAACGTCATGATGACCAATGAAATGGCAATAATATATCCCAGCAAAGATAAACGACGTATAAATTTTAGTTTTTGCATCGAAATTAAAATCATGACCATATAGGCCAATGGGGCAAAAAATAAATGCCTTTTTATAAAGTGATAACTGTCAAATCCTATGCGTGTGGCAACGGCAGGACTGGCTGAAAAAGTTAGCAGAATACCAAAAATGACTAACAGACTGAGACAAAACAATAAAATTTTATCAACTGTCCACCACCAGTTAGCCAATATGTTGCGGTTATCGTGCGAAACTATGAGCATGCTTGTTTATCCCTAGAAAAGAAATGCGGACAAACCTATTGCGGCGCATATTATTGATATAATACGAAAACGTGCCACAATCATTGTTTCTTTCCAACCTAACTGTTCAAAGTGATGATGAATGGGTGCCATCAGAAAAACGCGTCGTTTTGTCCTTTTATACCAAAAGACTTGTATCATGACAGATAAGGTTTCAACAACAAAAACAAGACCGATTATGACTAATAAAATTTCTTGTTTGGTCATAATGGCGCAGGTGCCGAGTAAGGCTCCCAACGCCAGTGAGCCCGTATCGCCCATAAATACTTTAGCCGGCGAACTGTTAAACCACAAAAATCCAAGACAAGCTCCGACCGTTGCGGCGCAAACAACCGAAACTTCTTCGCAGCTCGGAATAAATATGCCGTATTCGGTGCTCAGTCCGGCTTGTCCGACAACGGCACAAACAACGACAAATGCACTAAAGGCGCTGATACATAATCCTGAAGCCAATCCGTCTAATCCGTCGCTTAGGTTGACGGCATTTGAAGAACCTGTCATGACAATCATTGCAAAAGGTATGTAAAACCACCAGAGATTTAGGCAATAATCTACATAGGGAACATGTAGTGAAAAGCGTGAGGCAGAAGGTGTATATAAACTAATCAGCGTCACAACTATCAAAGCTGTTGCAAATTGCAAAATTAATTTCATTTTGGCTGTCATTGCATCGGGAGTTTGTTTTTTAACTTTGACATAGTCGTCTATAAAACCCGTAGCTCCGTAAATTAAAATTACGGCTATACAGAGCCATACAAACAAATTTGATAAGCGGCACCACAGCAATGAGGATACAATGATGGCGGACAAAAGAAGCAGTCCTCCCATTGTCGGTGTACCTTTTTTAGTCAATAAGTGGCTCTGAGGACCGTTTTCTCTTATGGGTTGTCCCAGTCCTTGCCATTTGTGAAGGTGGCAAATAAAACGGTTGCCGAAAAGAAGAACAACAGCAAACGAAGTTAAAAAAGATGCTAATAGTCGCGTTATAAGCATGCTCTGGGGCAGCAACAATTCACTAATCATTTTTTATATGGTCCTTATAGTTTTTTTACAACATAGGACGAATATATAAAAATTTAATTAAAATAGAGATAAAATTAAACAGATGAGATATGCGTCGGTTTAATAAGATTCTTGACCATGTAAACGGACATTTGTTGTTGTCGGTATTTCATAAGAGCGTATGGTGTAGCCTCTTTTATACATACAATTCGCATAATCTTTCGGGGATACGTTCGAGTCATCTCGCAAATAGTTTACAATCAATGGCTGAGCACCGGGGTAGGGAATATAGCTTGCCCAAATCCCCTTTTCGGCGTTCCAGTCTGCACGTACGGCTAATTTGCTTTCTTCTGTATAAAACATTGAGTGCCATAATGTTTTTAATCTGGGCATCATACTAAAAGATTCTGCTTCGCGCATGCATTGGTTGTGGTCGCGAGCAAATTTTTCAACGCCGGTGTTATAACGTTCCCAGTGATAAACAAGTTGTCCGTCTCCGGAAGCGCAAGCTGTGAGTATGGTTAATAGGCTCAAAATACATAAATTTTTTTTCATGACTAAAAATCCAAATTTGCATAATGTTTTGATGGCAATATGCCTTTTATATTATCTTTTAAGATATCTTTGAAACTTGGGCGAGATTTTATTTTCGAATACCATAATTTGGCATTTTTGTATCCTTCCCACGGAACATCGCCTAAATAATCAATAATAGATAATTGGGCTGCCGCCGAAATATCGGCCAGTGAAAAAACATTGCCGGCCAAATAGTTGCGTGATTCACAGAGCCAATCTATATATTCCATATGAAAGTTAAGGTTATTAAATGTTGTTTTTAATATCTTAGAATCGGGAGAAAGACCTTTATAAAATCTTTTGTATATCTTTTCATTAATTAAACTGTTACTGACTTCTTTAGAAAATTTGTTGTCAAACCATTCGCTTAATCGCCTGATTTCGGCTTTTTGCTTGGCATCTCCCGTTATAAGTTTGTTATCCGTATTTATTTCTTCCAAAAATTCGGTAATGGCGTAATTGCCGGATATAACATTTCCGTCAAATATGAAAACAGGGAGCTCACCCGCAGGATTTAGTTTATACATTTCTGCAGAAAGATTCCATGGTTCTTCTTCTCGTAATACAAATAATATCTTTTTTTCCGCCATTATAATACGGATTTTTTTAGATATTGCAGATACCGGATGGTGTAATAAAAGAACCATAAAAAATTTACTCCAAATTCTTTAATTTTTATTAGCCGCAGTTTAGCAATTTGTTTTATGAAGGTCAAGCATTTCCATTGTTACTCGTCCTTTTCTTCCATCATACGAGCTCGTTCTTCGGCCGTAAATGATGGCGGTACCGTACCGGCGTATTGTTGCGTGATGCTATCAACAATACTTATCATTTGATTCTTGATTTTATCGTGAATCTCGGGTTGGCTCAACATCTTACTGAGCATATGGGATAAATATTCGCGGTGAAAAGATGATTTTGAAATGCCTATAAAAACAGGCATTGTCCACAAACTTTGTTTTGAAAAACGGACTTGATGTCTGAGACCGAGTTTGGCGGTTTCTATCGTGCCAAAGTAGATGCTTGTTAAAACGTAATCTATTTCGCCTCTTACCAGTTTGCCATATAAATCATATGAATTATCTATATATTCTATTTGCAGAGCGTCCAATTTGTTTTTAACATAGTCGCTAAAGTGTTCATGGCTGTGTATGCCACCTTTCAGCATTTTTAAATCTTGTATTGAACGTACTTTGTTCATCGATGACGGCAGCATAACCAAATGAATCGGATTATCTATGGCTGCGGGGTATATAAATTTCATGTCGCCGTATAAACTTGTTTCGGCGTACATGCCGAGTAATACATCGGCTTCGCCTTTTGCGACATCCCGTACTGTATCTTCATAATTTTTGCTGATAGGTAAAAATTCCAAATCATATTTTGCCGTATCGGAAAATTCTTTTATAAATGGTTTGAAAACACCGTCATATACATTATTTTTATATTCGCCGAACGGGTAATAATCAAAAAAACCCGTAACATGAAGTTTTTCTTGTGTACGGCTCTTGATTTGCTCAAATTCTACTTGGGCATAGGCAAAAGAACTTATAAGTGAAAATAATGCGGTTATGAATAAAAATTTTTTCATTGTGAATCTCCGATATAATGCTCTCTTCCTGTCTTAATGATCTCTTTCTATAATATAAAAAGCCAAATTTTTTAAATTATCGGCGCCGGAACCAAAAATATCAATATCTTCACAGGCCGATTGTATCATATTTCGTGCTATTTGTTGAGCAGAATCCAAACCATATAAACGGACAAATGTTAATTTGTTTTGGGCTTCATCTTTATGCAATGTTTTTCCCATTTTGCGTTCATCGCCCGTCATATCCAGAATATCATCGGCAATTTGAAAGGCTATGCCTATTTTTCGCGAATAACGTACTAATCTTTTCAGTTCTTCATCAGATGCGCCGCCCAAAACTGCTCCTGATTCAACGGCATATCTTAAAAGTCTTCCGGTTTTCATTTCTTCAATGTGTTTTATGATATCTTCTTCGTCTTCTTGTTGATAGTTATAAGCTGAGGCGATAAGATCCAACATTTGTCCGGATACCATGCCGTTAAATGCTCCGGCGGCGTTTGCCAACATTTCTATTAAGCGGCAGCGGGTAGCGGCATCATTGCAAGTGGAAGGACGACTCATGATTTCAAAAGCGTAAGTCAACAGTCCGTCTCCGGCAATGATAGCCGTTGCTTCGTCAAATTGTTTGTGGCAAGTCGGAAATCCACGGCGGATATCATCATCATCCATAGCCGGTAAATCGTCGTGAATCAGAGAATAGGTGTGCAACATTTCTAATGACATGGCTACATTGAGGGAAGATGAAAAATCAATGCCGAACAAATGGGCCGTCTCGTAAACCAAAAAAGGACGTAATCTTTTTCCTCCTCTGGTTAACGAATAATACATCGCTTCCGTAACACGTTTTTCCGGTCCTTCCGGAAAAGGAAAAAATCTGTCAATCTCTTGATTGAAACGTACCGCATATTGTCTTATAATCTCTTTTATATTGTTGTTACTCATCATCTTTATCCAGTGGTGCAGTTGTAATTTTATTGTCAGAATGAATTTCTATTTTTTCTATCTTTAATTTTGCATCTTGCAGTTTTTTCTCGCAAAAATTTTTGAGGGCAATTGCTTCTTCATATGCAGAAACGGCGTCATCAAGTTTAATGCGACCGGCTTCCAGTTCTTTGACAATGGTTTCAAGTTTTGATAAAGCGTCTTCAAAGTTTAGTTGGTTAATATCATTTTCGTTCATTTTCTATCTCTGATTTCGTTATTGAAATATTTCATGGCATTACTTTAGTATTTTTTGCCATTTTTACAAATCTTTTTTTATGAAATATTGAAAATAGATGCAGGTTGCTGCAGTATATTAAACATATTCAAGCCTCAAGTAAAAAGTTACTCAAGGCTTGAATTTAAGTATTGAAATTGAGTGCTTCCAAATTCGACTATCGTTTTTGAGCTTGTCGGGCCCTTTTGGGGTAACCTCTTAATTAAAGTTTATAAAGTTACTTTATAAAAGCTCAGGCTTGATTTTGCGATGATGCCGAATTTTCTTCTTCATCATCTTCTCCCAAACCAAGTTTTTCAAGCATATTGTCGTTAATGTCTTCGCGTTGCGCAACAATCCATTCGGGAACATTGGGCGCAGGCGGAATTTTTGACATGGCGCGCATTTTGGGATCAAGATAATATCTTGGCGAGTCAGCAATAATAGGTCTGTCGATATAACTTTGATAAAGGACAACTTGCTTGAGCATAGGCAAGCTCAATAGCTGTGAAGTTGTAATAACCGAAACACCTTGTAGTTGGTAGCTGACGTTGCGCGAAAAAGGATTAGCTTGTTTTGAGAGACCTTCTTGTTTAGAATAAGAAGTTGTTTGAACGGTTTTGTTTCCGACCATTTTGGAGAAGCGTTGTGCCGTTTGCTCGTTGTTCTGTGAAAGAATAATTTTGCAAGCGGTTGTAGATATAACCGTTTCCAAGTCATCTTTTCCGTATTTTCCGGAAATTTGTCCCAAATCTTGTCCGATAAGAAGGTACGAAACTTTTTGACCACGACCGACGGCAGGTCCGTCAATAACGGCTTTTAGCTTTGGCATTTGCGGAAACTCGTCGAGTACAAACAGTGTCGGAAAAGGTCCCATTTTGCCGTCAGAGGCGTTAACGTAGTTTGGCGGGTTAGAAATCAAGTATGATGACATCAGCTCGATAAAAATACCGCTGATAACGCCAAGAGCTCGCGCATCTACCTGGTTAATTGACAGATACACAGATATTGGTTTCCATTCACCGGTAATGGGGTCTTTCATTCCACGCAAATCTTTGAATTGAATATCTGAAAAACTTGTTCTTGAAACGACGGCGGAGTTCTTAAAAACACCTATTCCCGCAAAGGCGGTAGACATTACGGAGCCGCGCTCTTTGTCCGGCATGTTGCCTAATGTAGAGAGTTCCGTATAAGCACGTTGCGCATAACCGTATTTTCGAGCTTCTTCTACTGCAGCATCAAGCAAATCACGCATCGGATCAGCCATGGCTGCCATTTGGTCACCTTCTGCCAACCGACGTTTTATATCTTGACTTTGTTTAATTTGGGCTTCGGTTAACCATTCCATAACCATGGCAATACAGGCCTCTCTTCCGACCCATTTTTCGGGAAGCAGTTCCCATGTACCGATGGGAACATAGTTTTCAACCGTCAGGTTGTTATTGCGTAAATCTGTTATGGCTCTTACTGCTGCCGGATTATGCATTCTGATATCTTCATAATATCCTTCCAGCACTTGCTTATCTTCTTCGTCAAGTTTTCCTTCGTAAACACGACCCAGAAAATAGTCATTTGCACGGGCTTTTTCACATTTTGAAGCGATGAAATGTATAAAGCCGGTCAGGGCGGCACGACCAGTTTGCGACCAGTGCGGATCGGCTCCGCCTTTTGGATCTTCCACCAAAATGTTGCACATAGAATCTATATACATGTCGCGAGCAGGACCGGGAGCAGGCAGCGCTGTCGGTGATAAAGGATTCCAGCTGGGATAATAAAGCCCTTCCGCCGGTTTGTCTTCGGCACCCCAGTTAATGATAAAGACAGGACCTTCTTTTGCTCTGGCGCCGGAGGTTGAAAAACACAACTCGGGTTTAGGGTCATTAATAACCAAACTTAGCCCTTTGGAGTTAAATATGGTCGGAATAACCACACCGGCCGTTTTACCGGTTCCAGGAGGTGCGCAACAAAGAGTTGATAATGTCTCCGGTAATTTTAGGTAATAGCCCTTAAATTTGCCAATAACCATACAAAAACCGTCCAGAAGTTTCATGGCTTTGATGTCTTTTAGGGTAGCTATACGACCTGCACCGTGAATGTTAGATTGAAAACGATATGGATTTGTTACGGCTCCGACTATCAGTCCTATCGGCAAAGACAGTATAGGAAGTACAGGCAGCCATAAAGAAAAACTAAACGGACCGTGATAATTGCCTATTTGTTTCATCCAATTCCAGTATCTGGAAAATAAATAGGAGGGGTCGTTGAAAATCATTCCCATAAATTTGCCGACATTGTCCATGGATGTTTTGGATATACCGTTTCCTATAATATATCCTAAGGGCATGGATATAACGGCTAGAAAAATAGTAACCAAAAGGGTAATAATGACCGTAAGAGACATCCATTGCACGGCGTGGTCATATTCTTCCCATTCTTCTCCTCGTTTTTGTAATCCCATTTGTGTTCCTCTAACTCATACTACGGATTAATTTCATAACTTTATCTAATTTAGATGAAGAAATACTCTTTTGGGCATCAGGAAGTGTTCTGGCAAAAAGCGGTATTTCTTTCGGAGTACCTCTGTCGATACGTGTAACATTAATATTTAACGACTCCCATATATCAAACATATCTTCGGCATTGATGATATTTCCTATTTGAATGATAACGAAAGCATCTACCATAAAACTCATTTCGGCCAAATCAAGTTTATCTAACAGAGCTTGTTTAACTATATCTATTTTTCTGACAGGAGATATGCGGTGGGAACTTTCCGAAAACCATAAAGGTTCTTCATCATTAAACCGTTCTTCATCTGCAAGCCAATCCCCCGGTTCTCTATCCAACAAGCATAAGCAAATCCTATCACCGGAAATGCCTATGTAATCAATCATTGTGTTTTTGATTGTTGCGCGGCTGATAACTTCATATCCTTTTTGTTTGATGATATCAAGGCACGAACCGCTCGGTTGACGAGTTCCGACTTGCGTTTTCTTACGTTCACTGTCACTGGGTTTATTTTCTCTGATGTCGTCAACACGTTCTTTTTCACGACGTGTGTCTTTTCTTTCTATATCTCTGTCACGATCTCTGTCACGGGAACGTTCTTCTTTGATATCGTCTTTGTAATCGTTGTCACGGGTACGCTCATTTCTTTTTTCATCGCGGCGATCATAGTCCTTTGATCTTCTGCGTTCTTCGTCTTTATCTCTGCGTGTGTCGTTTTTGTCACGATCTTTGCGTGCTCTTTTTTCTCTTGGTTCGTTATAATCCGTATAATCATTATCTGAAAATCTGCGCTCAGCAGTTTCTTCACGTGATTTTTTAGGTTCGACCTCAAAGGCATCTATATCGAAATCCAAGTCGTCAAAGTTATCGTCAAATTTAAATAAGGCATGCTCAAAATTCTTAGGCGACTGAGCCGGTTCAATGCTTGGCTTATCTTTTCTGGCAGAAATCGGCGATGAATTTAAATGGGGGGTGATAACCGGAATGGTAATCGGAGCCGGTGACAGGCTGCTTTTTTCCATTGTAACGGGTCTGATGGCACGCGGACGTATTTCTTTATACGACCTTTTTTTCTTTATGGGGGTAACGCCGGTGTTAGTCGTAATTATTTTGACTGGTTTATAAAAGAGATTTTTAAATATTTTCCATGGCAAACTAAGAATAAACCATACCAGTTTTCCCCAAGAAACGAGGCTTAAGGCTATCCATCCTGTAAACCACAACGGAATAAAGGAAACAATTATGAGAACAAAAGCCCATTCTTTCGGTTCGGATATGACCCATGAATTTTGCCACAAATCCCATGCAATTTGCCAATGTTCCATGTTGAGGATATCAAAGTGCCAGTTTCGGAGCATGATAACCCGAATGCTTTCCATAAAGAAAACACTCCACAACAGACCGACAATTATGATTCTGATGAGTATCAGTAAGGGCTTCACTTAAATCTCCATATAGTTCGCAGGTATTATAAACAAAAGATAGTTAATAACTGTTTTATTTTCAGATTATTTATCGCTACCCTCCATTTTTTCATGAAAACTGCGGTTTTTCTTCTCAAAGTTACTACGTATCTTGCTTGAATTCAAGTCTTTCTTATCGGTTGCCTGCGGCATCCGGCTTGCAATCATCTCTTCCATCATTTGTTGTGGAGTTTGTTTCTTTATTTTTCCTCCACCCATATTCTTTAGAACGATGTGGTTTGGCAGATTAGCGTATTTTTTATCAATGTAGTCATTATACCAAAAAATCGGGAAAAATATAATTTTGACATATGATAATTTTATGGCTTTTTTATATCCGAAAATCCATACGGGAATTATCAGGACTAGCATTAACAAAAACATGTATTCCGAAAACTGGTCTATCACGCCGCCGGAACGCCAAAATTCACCAATAACCTGCCAGTAGCGTTTTTCGAATATGTTAAAGTGCCAGAAATAGGACATAATCAACTTTACTATATATAGATATAGTCCCGTCCAGCCTGCAAGAATCAGAAGTAAACGAAAATAGTGCTTGATTTTCTTCATCTTACATCTCATGCCCTTTTAATTTTTTGTTAAAAGTCGTTTGAAATGTATTAAGTCTCTTTTGAATTGAAACTTGGAGACCTGTTTTGCCTTCTCGCGCTTCTTTTATTTTATTTTTTATGGCTTCCGTCCGTTTGTATAACCAACTTCCTTTTTGTTGGTGTGTTGCTTCAAGCTGCTCATTATTTCTTTGTTGTTGTCGGTTCTTTCCTCTGGCTTCTTGTAAAGATTGTTCGCGACTAAAGTTTTGTTGAGTATCCTTTTGGAGATCGGAACTTTCTTGAGTGTTGGTTTGCGAAGTCTCTTTTTCGGCGGCTTGACGTTTTTCATCCTGCGTTATTTCTTTATCAGCTTGTTGCAACTGTTCGCTCGTCGGTTCTTGCCCGCTTTGCATAAATTCTTCCATTTGGGCAAGAGCCTTGTTGGGTCTTGGATCTTTATGCTTGCCGTTAATTTTATCCATTTCTTGGAATCTTAATTTCTTTATGTTTTTATTGGCACTGCTTACGGCTCTGTGTGCAAAAGAGTTGTATTTGTCCATAACTTCCATGCTGTTGATTTCAATAGGCCTGGCTTCAGGATGGGATTGAACAAATTTTTTGTTTTTCCCGTCAATGTAAGATTGGCGTTCTTGCGCCGTATTTTTCATTAAATCACGGCGATACCGTTCGGCTTCCGACTTATATATTGTTGTAATATCTTTTCCTTGATAAGCCTTAGAATCTTTTGCTATGGCGTCTATGATTTTGGCTTGGCTCATGCTCAATGCCGTTTGGTCAAGAGTTGAATCGTAAACAATTCTGCGTGATTCTTTTTGAGCAAATTTTGCTCCTAAGGAGCATAGCTCTTTTTGAGAAGCTACCACGGCATCGTTTTGCTGTTCGACAAGTTTACACAAATCGCTGTTAGGTTGTTGTTGTTTTATGGCTTGCATTTTCTGAGAGACAAGTCTTGGATTTTCTTGTACCTGTTGAGCGGTTATGCCTAGAGATTGATATAAATTCTCGGTGTTTTGTCTATGTTTCAGCGAGGCCTGAACAATTTCTTGGATTTCTTTGTTTTGACCGACCTCTTCGGGATTAACCTTGAGATATTTTGCCAAAGCCAAAAGTTCCGTGGCAGACTCTGCTCCCATATTGCCGTTAGAGATGCTGCGTGCTAATTTTTGAACTGTTTCGCTTTGAGTCTGATAACGTTTTTTTATGGCTTCACTCGTTTCTTGAGTCAAACCGTTTAATTTCTCGGCGTTTTTATATGTCTCCGTATTCATGATGGCTTCGGCTCGAGCCTTTCCCATGGCAACGCCTTCATCTATACGGCGTTCAAGTCTGTCATAGGCTGTTCCCAATCCCTGTTCGATTTTGGAACCGCACCAACATCCGAGCTTGATTAACCACTCATTATACATATATTTTATAATGTCTTGTTCGGCAAATTTGTTGTCTTCCGGTCTTTTCCGTTTGACGTCTTTATCTCTTAATTGTTTGGTGGTACCGCCGCCGCCTTCGTGTTCCAGTTTTTTCTTTTCATCTTCAAGTTTGGCTCGTTGGTCGACGCTGAGTACGCCTTTATTCAACAATTCATTGATTTCCAAAATACGTTGTTCATTGCTTTGATTCATGCTTCGCGATGTATTTGGTTTTTCTCCGGCATTATTTTGTGCAGCAACGTTGTTTGCTGCAGCATTGACCGATTCGTTTTGAACGGGTTGCGTTTGAGCTGCAGGGGGCGTCGATGTCGTATTATCTGTTTCTGCCATGGGTTTAATCCTTATGATTTTGTCTATTATATTATCTTGATACTAACACTATTTTCGTATTTTGTCTATATTTTTCTGCAAAACATTCCTGATTTAGATTTTTAACTTTTTCAAAAACTCTCCTATCTTTCTATTGAAAATAAGACCGTCTTTGGGGGTCGGTTTTATTAAACCAAAAAATCTTGGCTTAATTTTGTCAATTTCTATCGGTGCAAAAATAGCCGGATTGTTGGTTAAAGCTGCGTATGAGCCATCGGGATCTTTGAGAGCTGTTTTGAAATAGTTGTTAATCAGGCGTTCGCTGTTTATCGGAAATTTCTTCTTCTCCAGAGCTTCTATATATTTGCGGGCGCGTTCTCCGCGGCGTTTGTGCTCATTGATAATTTCTTCTTCTATTTTGCGATGTTCATATTCCAACAAGCGTTTTTCATATGCAATCTCGCATCCCTCTATTTCAAACAATATCTCAACATAAGATACTATGGCCATTTGTAAATATTCGTCATTATGTTGTTCTGCAAAATCCAACAATTCTTCATCGGAAGCATTGGGTTTGATATTGATAATGTCATCGGGAAAGGCCTCAAACATGGTGTCCCAGCCTTGCAAAACGTCTATACTGATGAGGTTGCCCAGACTGGGAGTATATCGAGGGTACAGAACTTGCGCTTTGATATGAAAGGTCGGAATCGTTAGTTGGTGTGCATCTGCGATAGATTTAATGGATTCAACATAATTGCGGTATGCCGTATATAATTTTTGTTCGGCAAGCTCAAGTGAATCCGCAACTTCTTCATCGCTGGCATTTTTTTGTATGGGGGTGGGTTCCGGTTCTTCTAGCAAAATGCGCGTATTGTTCTTTTCTTCTTCAATATTTTGTAACTCTGACTGGATAAAATTATCAAGCAACAAGTTAAATTCGTCGTCTTGATCTTCGGGAAATGTGGCCTTGCCTTCCGGGACGTCCTCGGTCAGTTTTCTGATAATGTCTTCGGAATCTTCACTCATTTTTACCTCAATTTATAGTAATTGTTGAAATCTTTGATTGTTTTTGCGTGTCATATATAATAATGCGATCGGGTTTGCTGCCGCCTTTTATAAAAATGTATAATTCTTTTTCATTGCCGATAACGGAAGATATTTGAGAGCCCGAAGGCTCGTTTAGGTTAATCTCTGATACTGGCTTTCGGCTGCCCTTGCCGGCTTTAATCAATTGCATCCCTAAAATTATGATGCCGAATATTAATAAAAAGGAAAGCAGAAAAACAATTGTTTTAAGTATCCTGAGTTTAAGCATATTACTTAATTCCTTGCATTTTAGTAAATACACGTATAAATACTTTCTAAGTATATAACATAAATTTTATTTTCGCAAATATGAATATCGACGACAATCACATATTTTACACAACACCCGTTTCAGAGACGTATAAGGGAATGCGTTTGGATCGTTATTTGGCATACGCACTGCCTGATATTTCGCGCTCAAGACTGCAAAAGTTGATAAATGACGGTTATGTCAGTTTAGATGATAATATCGTCAGTGATAAGGATTTTAAGGTACGTCTCGGCGACAGTTTTGTCGTCGTGGTACCGCCGCCGACCGATGCTGATCCGGAACCTGAAAATATTGCCCTTGATATTGTTTATGAAGATGAGGATTTAATTGTCGTGAATAAGCCGGCAGGTATGACTGTTCATCCTGCGCCCGGAGCTTATCACGGTACGCTTGTTAATGCCTTGCTTTACCATTGCCAAAATAATTTATCCGGCGTTGGCGGTGTTAAAAGACCGGGAATTGTGCATCGAATAGATAAAGATACCAGCGGATTGCTGGTGGTGGCTAAAAATGATTTGGCCCATCAGGGGCTGACCGAGCAATTTTTTGTACATAGCATTGAACGTACTTATTATGCCGTCGTTTATGGCTTGCCTCAGCCCTTAAAAGGTACAATTGAAAAAAATATTGCCCGAAGTCGTTTTGACCGTAAAAAAATGGCGGTTACGGAAAACGGAGGCAAAACAGCTATTACCCATTATGAATGCTTAAAAACCAATAATGCCGCCGTCAGCTTGATTAAATGCAATCTTGAAACAGGTCGTACGCATCAGATTAGGGTACATATGGCGTCAATCGGTTGTAATTTGGTCGGAGATCAGACTTATGTTAAGTCCTCAAAAACACAAATTAAGGGACTAGAACCTGAGGTGAAAAATTTTGTGAATACTTTTCCACGCCAAGCTCTGCATGCGGCTTCTCTTGGTTTCGTTCATCCTCGTTCTAAACAGTTTATGCAATTCAGCGTCTATTTTCCGGCAGATATGCACTTACTTTTAGATACCTGTTCACTAAATTTAGGTTATTCTCTGAAATAACAATCTGCCTTACAACTTTGGTTGTTGCTTGTTTTATTGAGCAATAACCTTATTTGTTGGGCAGAGGATATATTATGGATAATCGTTTAGAGCTAAGTAGAGAAGAGTTTTCACCCGAAGTTAATTTGTCTCGATATCTGCAGCATATTAAAAAATTTCCGATTTTGAGCTATGAAGAAGAGTATGATTTGGCAAAAGAATATGTCAAAACAAGAGATGCCAAAATATCTTATCGTTTGATTACTTCACATTTGCGTTTGGTGGTAAAAGTTGTTTCAAAGTTTCGCGGCTACGGATTGCCGATAGCCGAAATGATTTCTGAGGGAAATATAGGTTTGCTCTATGCCGTAGACAGGTTTGATCCCGATAAAGGATTTCGCTTTTCAACTTATGCTTTGTGGTGGATTAAGGCTTCTGTTCAAAAATATGTTTTGACTTCTTGGTCTTTAGTTAAAATCGGTACAACTTCGGCGCAGAAAAAATTATTTTTTAATTTACGTAAAGTTAAAAATCGGCTGAATTTGATGGATGATCGCGAAATGTCGCAAGATGTGATTAAGTCGATTGCCGGTGCTTTAGATGTATCCACACAAGAAGTTTTGGATATGAATACGCGCCTTAAATCCCATGATGGCTCTCTTAATGCGCTGGTCGACAATTCTGCAGATAATGGCGTGGAATTGCTTGACTTTATTGCTGATACCAAACCCAATCAGGAAGAACGTTTGGCAAGGGCCGAAACTTTTTGTTATCGTAAAAAGCTGTTCAATCAGGCCATTAATTGTCTGAATCCTCGCGAAAAAGATATTTTGTTTAAGCGCCGCTTGGCCGAAAAGGCCATGACACTTGATGATTTGAGCAAATCATATTCAATCTCTAAAGAGCGGGTTCGTCAAATTGAACTTAATTCAATTAAAAAAATTAGAAAAGCTGTTGCAGTTTTGCAATAATCGCGACATGCTTTTTTAGCTAAAAAATTTGTACAAGGGATCAATCAATGAAACAAAATAGCGGTACAATGCATTCGGATGCAACAGACAATACTCAGTTCGGTTATACTAAACCAGATGATTATAACGATGGTATGTATGATGAAATAACGGGTGTTCCGAGTTTTAATTTATATGAAGATCGTTTACAGGTAGCTTTAACTAACGAAAGAGTTAAAGATTTGCGCATGCGTCGGTTAAAAATTGCCGTCGTCGGTATTTATATTGAGAATTTTGCTGAGTTGCCGGGGGAAAAAATAAAACGGTTGGTTCTTAAAAAAAATGCCGAAGCTCTTATCGGAGTCTTGCCCTTAAATTATACGGTGGCTCGCGGTATTAATTACCAATTTTGGTTGATGATGCCTTATTTGTCCACCAAGGCAGATGCCGAAGTCATGATTGAAAAAGTTAAGGATGCTCTTGTTGCTAAAGTTATGGATGGCGAAACAGAAATTCGCTTAAAATACAAAATCGGCGTCAGCTTGTATGAGCATAGTGCGGATGATACCGTGACAACGTTGGTCGGAAAAGCAATATATGCTCTGCAAAAAGCTGTTTCGGGAAAAAAAGAAATTATTTATTTTTCCGATTTGGAAAATGCCTGAGCAATATTTTGTCCGAGCCGCAAAATGCGATGAGCTTCGTCGGTATAGTCGCCGTTAACTTTGTGAATGACTAATTCGGGTTCGATTTTGAGCGGTGTCTTAGAATTTTTGCGGGCCGAAATCAAAACTCTTTTGGCAGGGTGGCATGCTTTTGAATATAGCGGGACAATATCAATTGCTCCCGCTTTTTTATGCAAAGAACATAAAATTTCATCAAGGGCTTCGGCACGGTTGACCATATAAAAATATCCGTTTGGTTTGAGCATTGTCAGCATAAAATCAATCCATTTGCTTAAGTCGGATTGATAAAAATTGTGTGCGGTAGCTTTACCGATTTTCGGTGAAGGCATGTCGTGGTCAGAATATGGCGGATTGGAAACGACATGTTCAAAGCTGCCTTTTGCTATCTGGTTGCTAAGAGGCTTGTTAATGTCGCAATTAAAATAACACAAGTTTTCAAAAGCATTGGCGCGCGCACTCATATTTGACAATGCCGTCAATTCGGGCTGAATTTCGAGACCGATGATTTTGTTTTGAGGAAAACGGTGCGCCAGACAGAGAGAAACGGCTCCGGTGCCGGATCCGACATCTAAAATTTGTTCGTTTGCTTTAACTCGAGAAATCAATGATGACAAAAAAACGGCATCGGTTGAAGCTCTGTATCCGTCAATGGGTTGAAAAATTCTGATTTGTTTATCAAGTAAGTAATCGGCCGTATAATCAACCATGTTGTTTCCTTCAAAATTAGTGCTTTGATTTTTGAGTGAGCGCTTGTATTGTGCTGGCGGCAATATTGAGGCTTTGAGTAGAATTTACTTTTTCGTTATCAATTTTTAGTTGACGTTTACACATGTTGAAAATTTCTTGTGCAATAGTCCAACGATCATATCCGAGTTGTCCGCTGTCGTAGCGGCTGTATATTTCTTTGAGCATGCAAGAATTGAGTTGTCCGGTTAAGGTTTGCGGAGTTTTGTCGTTTATCGTATTGGTGCAGGCGGCCGTTAATGATATCAAAAGAATCGTCATAAGTATTTTTTTCATTTTTTTCTCCGAAAATTTAAATGTTAATAAAAGTGTAGCCTATTTTTGCAAAGAATCGGTTAATAAATAAAAATATCTTAAAAATTACTATTTTTTAATGGATTTTTCGATTTGTCCGTGATATATAGCGGGCAGAAAAATTTTTTCTAAAACGCTTAACATTAACAAGGAAATGAAATGTCAGAAGTGAAAATGAAAATGATGGACGGTAACGAAGCCGCTGCTTCCGTAGCCCATCGTATGAATGAAGTCTGCGTCATTTACCCGATTACCCCGTCTTCACCGATGGGCGAATGGGCTGACGCTTGGTCTGCCGCAAAACAAAAAAACCTCTGGGGCGTTATTCCTGAAGTTCAGGAAATGCAGTCCGAAGCTGGTGCCGCCGGTGCTTGCCATGGTTCTATTCAGGCCGGTTCTTTGACGACAACCTTTACCGCTTCGCAAGGTTTGTTGCTGATGATCCCAAATATGTATAAAATCGCAGGTGAATTGTCTCCGTTTGTAATGCACGTTGCCGCTCGTTCTTTGGCTTATCATGCATTGTCAATTTTTGGTGATCATACCGATGTTATGGGCTGCCGCCAAACCGGTTTTGCTATGCTTGCTTCCAACTCTGTTCAAGAAGCACACGATATGGCTGCTATTGCTCAGACTTCTACCTTACGTTCGCGCGTTCCGTTTATGCACTTCTTTGACGGTTTCCGCACTTCGCATGAAATCAAAAAAATTAAAGTTTTGTCAGATGATGATTTGAGAGCAATGCTTGAAGGCGTTGATTATTCATTTAACGCTAAACATGCTTTGCGTCCTGAAGCTCCTGTTATCCGCGGTACGGCTCAAAACCCCGATGTGTTCTTCCAAGGTCGTGAAGCCTGCAATCCGTTCTACAACAAAGTAGAAGGTATTGTTCAAGAAGAAATGGATAAATTTGCTAAAATCTCGGGACGTCAATATCATGTGGTCGATTATACAGGACCTGAAGACGCCGAGCAGGTTATCGTTATTATGGGCAGCGGAGCAGAGACCGTTGAAGAAACGATTGCTTATCTTAATGCTCAAGGTTCTAAACTTGGCGTTATGAAAGTCCACCTCTATCGTCCGTTCCCTGAAAAATCTTTTCTTAAAGTTTTGCCTAAGTCGGTTAAAGTCGTTTCCGTTCTTGACAGAACTAAAGAATCGGGCTCTATCGGTGAACCTTTGTATTTGGATGTTGTTGCAACTCTTACTCAAGCCTTCGCTCGCGGCGAATTGGAACTTATGCCGAAAATCGTCGGCGGTCGTTATGGCTTGTCTTCTAAAGAATTTACTCCGGGTATGGTTAAGGCCGTATTTGATAACGGTTTTGCCGCTCACCCCATCAACGGTTTTGCCGTCGGCGTAAATGATGATGTTACCAACAAATCTTTGGCTTATGACGACTCTATCGATACCGAACCAAAAGACGTTGTTCGCGCCGTATTCTACGGTTTGGGTGCCGATGGTACCGTCGGTGCTAATAAAAACTCTATTAAAATTATTGCCGAAGATGCCGGTAAATATGGTCAAGGTTATTTCGTTTACGACTCTCGTAAATCCGGTTCTATGACCACTTCTCACTTGCGTTTCTCCGATAATCCGATTAAATCGGCTTATTTGATTAACAAAGCTGACTTCGTTGCCTGCCACCAGTTCCCCTTCATGAACAAGGTAGACATTTTGAAGATTGCCAAACCGGGGGCTACTTTCTTGCTTAACGCTCCTTATGATGCTTCCGAAGTATGGAATCACTTGCCGATTGAAGTTCAGGAAGAGATTATTGCTAAAAAGTTGAACTTCTACAGCATCAACGCCGTTGAAGTTGCTCGTGAAACCGGTATGGGTCAACGCATTAATACCGTTATGCAGACCTGCTTCTTCGCAATTTCAAACATCTTGCCTAAAGATGAAGCTATTGCTCAAATTAAGAACGCTATTAAGAAAACTTACAGCAAGAAGGGTGATGCCATCGTTCAAAAGAACTTTGCCGCCGTTGATGCTTCTTTGGCTCATTTGCACAAAGTTGAGTATCCGAGCAAAGTTACTTCTACCTTCCATCGTCAGGCTCCGGTTCCGGCCAATGCTCCTGAATTCGTTAAGAAACTGACGGCTGAATTGATTGCCGACCGTGGTGACCAATTGCCTGTTTCCGCTTTTGCAGAAGTTGTTGACGGTACTTGGCCGACAGGTACAACTCAATACGAAAAACGTTGTATCGCTACCGAAATTCCGGTTTGGGATCCGGCAACCTGTATCCAATGCGGTAAATGCTCTTTGGTTTGCCCGCACGGTGTTATTCGTATGAAAGTTGCTTCTGAAGAAGAATTGAAAAATGCTCCTAAAGGCTTTAAGTCTGCGGCTTATAAAGGTAAAGAATTTGCCGGTAAACAATTTATTTGGCAAATGTCTCCCGAGGACTGCACAGGCTGCGGTATCTGCGTAAGCGCTTGTCCGGCCAAGAATAAAGCCGATCCGACCAGAAAAGCCATTAATATGGATCATATTGAAAATCATCTGGAAGAGCAAATCGCTTGCTGGAATTTCTTTGAAACTTTGCCTTATGTAAAACGTACCGAAGTTGAAAAGAAAATGCCGAAGACCACTCAAATGATTCAACCTTTGTTCGAATTTTCGGGTGCTTGTGCCGGCTGCGGTGAAACTCCGTATGTCAAACTTTTGACCCAGTTGTTTGGTGATCGTATGGTTGTTGCCAATGCTACCGGTTGTTCTTCTATTTATTCCGGTAACTTGCCGACCACTCCTTATGCTAAAGATGAAAAAGGTCATGGTCCGGCTTGGGCTAACTCTTTGTTTGAAGATAATGCCGAATTCGGTTTGGGTATGAGATTTTCTATTGATCAGCAAACTTCTGTTGCAAGAAAATTGCTTGAAGATTTGAAAGAATCCATTGGTGCCGAATTGGTTGAAAAAATCTTGAACAACCCACAATCCAATGATGTTGAAATTGATGCTCAACGTGATAATGTTAAAGCCTTACGTGAAAAACTCGCCGGCTTGAATAGCGCAGAAGCTAAACACTTAAACGAATTAGCCGATTACCTGATTAAGAAATCCGTTTGGATTTTGGGTGGTGACGGCTGGGCTTATGATATTGGTTTCGGCGGCTTGGATCATGCTATTGCTTCCGGTAAGAATATCAACATCTTGGTTATGGATACAGGTGTATATTCCAACACCGGTGGTCAACAGTCTAAAGCTACCCCGATGGGTGCATCTGCCAAATTTGCTACTGCCGGTAAGTCTTTGCCGAAGAAAGATTTGGGTATGATTGCAATGTCTTACGGTAATGTATATGTAGCTCAAATTTCTGTCGGTGCAAATGATATGCAAACCATTAAGGCTTTGAACGAAGCTGAAGCATACAATGGTCCGTCATTGATTATTGCTTACTCTCACTGTATTGCTCAAGGCTTTAACTTGGCAGATGGTTTGGAACACCAAAAGAATGCTGTTGAAACGGGAAGCTGGCCGCTTTATCGTTACAATCCTGAGAACATTAAAGAAGGCAAAGCTCCGTTGATGCTTGATTCTAAGGCTCCGAGCAAACCGTTGTCTGACTATATGTCCAACGAAACTCGTTTCCAAATTGTCAACAAGATGAATCCTGAACGTTATGAAACCTTGCTCAACAAGGCTCAAGAAAACGTTAAGGAAAAACGCAGCTTGCTTGAACATATGGCTGAGTATAAGGTAGAAGAGGAAACTCCTGCTGCCGAATAATCGGTTATTTGAATAAAGAAACACCTCCGTCCTTCAAGGTCGGGGGTGTTTTTTGTTGTGCGGCATATTTACTAAAATTACTTGATGATGGTGGCATGTATCTGTTGCAGGTCTGATTTGAAATTTAATGGAAGAGGGATGTCGATTGGGGTTTGAAATCTGAATGAAATGTTATTTTTTATTATTAAATTCAATTCAAATTTTATTTGACAAAATTATGATTTTTTTGTACACTACACAATGTAACTAATAATTTTTATATATGAATTACCTAATACTTTATGTAAGCATAACTGTTTTTTTTATGCTTTCCCGTGTGTTCTTTTCGGCGGCAGATGTGCAACAACATAAAGGATTGAAATATACCTTTATGGTCGTTGGCAAAGTTTTGAGTTTTATGACTTTGCCTGCGGTACTGGCCTTTTTTACAAGTCCCTGGTTACCGCAAATCAATCTGATTGCCGAAGTAGCACTGTACATTATGACAAGTGCATTAACCATGGCGCTTGTATGTTCTGCTATCAGTAAGGTGACCAAGTGGCGCTTTATGTAGAATCTGCGGCTTATACAAAAAGAGTAATCTGAATGAAGATTGCTCTTTTTGTGTTTTAAAGACAATAACTCTTTACAAAATATTGCCGACAAGTCATAATCACAAATATATTTTGGTGGAGTGTTCGTTCATGGATAGTAACGCCGTTTGTTTGCACAATGCAACTGTTTATGCCGGTTTTTCGGTCATGAAAAACTGTGCGGTTTATGTCAAAGATGGTAAAATTGCCGATGTTTATAACGAAAGAAGATTTAAACAGAAAAAGTTTTCACCCAAAGTTCGTATCGTTGATTTGATGGGAGCAAATTTACTGCCTGGGTTTATTGATACGCACATTCATGGCAGTGGCGGCTTTTCGACTGATGATGGCACAACGGAATCTATTTTGAAAATGTCCGAATTTTTGGCGGATCACGGCGTAACCTCATTTATTCCAACCATAAATGCCAGTCCGGAACCGGAATTGATGAAAAAAATGAAAGCCATTTTGAAGGCAATGGGTAAGGAAAAAGGTGCTCGAATTTTGGGTATGCATTTGGAAGGTCCTTTCCTTTCGCCTGAGAGAATCGGGGCACAATTGGCGGAAGGTATATCGGTAGTTGATTTGGATTATATGAAACGAATCGTCAAGGCCGGAAAAGGTAAAATTATCAATATGACAGTCGCTCCCGAACTCAAACATATGCGGGAGTTGGCACTTTATTGCATTTCTCAGGGAATTATCTTACAGGCAGGGCATACCAATGCTACTTATGAGCAGATGATTGAGGGCATGCAGGTTAAAATTTTGCACTTAACGCATATGTTTAATGCCATGCGTCCTTTGCATCACAGAGAACCCGGAGTAGTCGGTGCAGGTTTGATACATAAAGAAATATCTTGCGAATTTGTCGGAGACGGTGTTCATACCAATCCCAATTTGATTACACTTTTAATGCAATGCAAGCCGATAAATAAGTTGGTTATGATTACCGATGCTTTGAAATATGCTCATGCCACGCCTCCGGCCGACGCCGATTTTTACTTTGATAAATGTTTCAGACGCAAGGCTGATGATGTAATTATCGGTTCGGGCATTACGATGTATGACGGTTTTCGTAATTTGCTGGAGTTTGGCGTGCGCGTGGAAGATGCTGTGAAAATGACGGCGGTTAATCCGGCTGAAATTATGAAACAAAACGGAAAAGGAATGATTATTCCCGGATATGATGCCGATTTGTTAATAATGGATAAAAACTTTAATTTGGTCGACACCATGGTCGGCGGAAAATTTGTACGGGAGAAAAAATATGAGAGTGATTATCAAAAATAATTATGATGAATGTTCTTTGTGGGCGGCTAACTATGTGGCTTATAAAATCAAAGCCTTTCGCCCGACCAAAAATAAACCGTTTGTTCTGGGTTTGCCGACAGGCTCAACTCCTTTGGGAATGTATCAAAAATTGATAGAAATGGTTAAAGAAGGAAAAGTTTCTTTCGAGAATGTCGTTACTTTTAATATGGACGAATATATCGGTTTGCCGCCGGCTCATCCGCAAAGCTATCACTATTTTATGGAAGAAAACTTCTTTAAGCACATCGACATCAGACCGGAAAATATCAATATTTTGAACGGTATGACCAGAGATTTTGGTAAAGAATGCGCCGAGTATGAAGAAAAAATTCGCAAATACGGCAAAATCAATTTGTTTGTCGGCGGCGTCGGTGAAGACGGACATATTGCCTTTAATGAGCCTGCGTCTTCTTTGACTTCCCGCACCAGAGTAAAGACCTTAACTCGTGATACAATTAAGGCAAATTCTCGCTTCTTTGACGGTGATGAAAGCCAAGTCCCGACCATGGCTTTGACGGTGGGTGTGGGTACAATTATGGATGCCGAAGAAGTTATGATTTTGGCAACCGGTCCCAAAAAAGCCCGTGCCGTTCACCATGCCATTGAATGCGGTATTAACCATATGTGGCCGGTCAGTATCTTGCAAATGCACCGTTACGGAATTATTGTTTGCGATGAACCTGCCGTCAGTGAACTCAAAGCCGACAGCGTTAAATATTTCAAAGATATCGAGAGCAGAATCGTACCTTAAAACAAACGCGGCTTTTTGCTTGCAATAAAGAGCTTTTTTCCTTATATTTTCTAAAAAAAGTGAGGAAAAATGGCAGAAGTTATATCGTTTGGCTGCAGAATTAACAGTTTTGAGTCGGAAATTTTGAAAGAAAAATTTGCCGATATGGATAATTTGATTATCGTTAATACCTGCGCCGTAACCAAAGAAGCCGAAAGACAATGCCGTCAAACGGTAAGAAAACTGCGTAAAAACAATCCGCAGGCTAAAATCGTGGTGACAGGTTGCGCCGCACAAATCAATCCAAAATCCTTTGCCGAGATGGAGGAAGTGGATTTGGTTCTGGGCAACAAAGAAAAAACGGCTCTTGAGCAATATGTTCGTGGCAACATCAGCGAAAAAACGATAGTTGGCGATATTTTTGATTATGACAAATGCGATGATTATGTGATTACCGGTTTTGAGGGCAGAGAGCGTGCTTTTGTGCAAATTCAACAAGGGTGCAATCATCGCTGCACTTATTGCATAATTCCTTTTGCCAGAGGAAATAATCGTTCGGTGCCCGAGGCGGAAGTCTTAAACCAAATTAAGGTGTTGCTTGATAAAGGTTTTGCCGAAATTTGCTTAACCGGAGTAGATGCCTGTTCTTATGAGCCGTCTTTCAGCGGCTTAGTAAAAAAAATATTGGAAACTTTTCCCGATTTGCCGTCGTTGCAATTTGGTTCGCTCGATCCCGCGGCGGTAGATGATGAATTTGTGGCGTTGGTCGGAAAATATAAAAATATTCATCCGCATTTTCACTTGTCGGTGCAGTCGGGAGATAATCTCATTTTGAAAAGAATGCGCCGCCGTCACAGTCGGGAAGATGTGATTGAGCTGTGTCATAAAATTCGTCAGGTACGACCCGAGGCTACTTTCGGAGCAGATTTTATCTGCGGTTTTCCGACCGAAAGCAACGAGGCTTTTAACAATACCCTTAAATTGGTGGATGAGGCAGGAATCGACAAGTTGCATGTTTTTCCTTATTCGGAACGTCCGGGGACGCCGGCCGCTTTGATGCCGCAATTGCCGATGGAGGAGCGTCGCCGAAGAGCCGCCTTGTTGCGTGAAAAAAGAGAGGAATAAAAATGGTTGCTTGGTTGGAAAAATTGGGCTTGGGCTTGAAAAAGTCGTCGCAAAAAATCGGCGGCGGAATCAGTGAGATTTTTACCAAGAAAAAACTTGATGCCGAAACTTTGGATGAGTTGGAAGAATTGCTGATTACTTCCGACATGGGGGTAAAAACGGCTGCCAAAATCGTCGGTGAATTTGCCAAAATGCGTCAGGATAAGGAAATAACCGAGCAGGAAATCCGAGAAAAACTGGCAATTGAGCTTGAAAAACTGATGAATCCTTGCGAAAAAAAATTGGTGATAGATACCACGAAAAAACCTTTTGTGATTTTGATGGTCGGGGTAAACGGTGCGGGCAAAACCACCACTATCGGCAAACTGGCAACCAAACTTAAAGACAAAGGTATGCAAGTGTCTTTGATTGCAGCCGATACCTTCAGAGCGGCGGCGGTTGAACAGCTCAAAGTTTGGGGCGAACGAGCCAAAGTTCGGGTATTCTCGGGAGAAAACGGTTGCGATAGTGCCGGACTTTGTTTTGACGGCTTAAAAGAAGCCATTGAGCAAAAAGACGATGTGGTGTTTATTGATACCGCCGGTCGGTTGCAGAACAAAAGCGGTCTGATGGAAGAACTCAAAAAAATGGTAAGAGTGATAAAAAAGATTATTCCCGAAGCACCGCACGAAACTATTTTAACCTTAGATGCCACCACCGGGCAGAATGCGCTTTCGCAGGTGGAAATTTTTAAGCAATGCGTGTCGGTTTCGGGGTTGGTGATGACCAAACTCGACGGAACGGCCAAAGGCGGTGTTTTGGCGGCTATCGCCGGTGAAAATCCGACTGCCGTTTATTATATCGGCGTAGGTGAGGGGATTGATGATATCAACGAATTTTCGGCTCATGACTATGTCAGAGGTTTAGTTGGATTATGAAAAATTATCAAGTTTATTTTGTCAGACACAATTTTTTACAATTTATGGAGCAAAAAGACGGTGAGACGGCCGGCGATTTTGAAAAAAGGCGTGCTTCCAGAGAAAACTTTGCGCAAAAAATGTATGAAGAACGCAGAATAGCATATGGGCATTATCCGTTGTCGCATCAAGAATGTTTATCTGAAAGTGCAACTCCGGAGCTTGCCGCCGATAAGGATTTTAAAAAAGCCCATTCGGCAGCCAAGATGTTTGAAGAAATGTATCGGAATGTTGATGATGTTTTGGTTGCGGCGGAATATGAACTCTATGAAGCAGATGATAACGGAGTTTATCGGAAAAATAAAAGACTCTTGTTGGGAAAGTTAAAAAATGAAAAGGTAGAAGATTATAAAGATTATCGTTTTCCGATGAAGACTCTGAGTTTTGATGATGCAAAGGTAAAAGAATTGCGGATTGAAGATTATCCGGTTTATTTGGCGGTGCGTCCGCCTTTCGGCACGGTATGTTGTCCGTCATCAGCCTTTTTTACAGATTGTCTGCCTGCCGTTTATGAGGGCGAGCCAATAAAACTTGATAAAAAATTGTTACATAGTTCAATGTTAGAGCAACTATGTGAGGAATATTTACGCCGTGTCGGGTTTGGTGGCGAAAAGATGACGCACAGCATATGTAAAGTGGGGCATAGTATGTCTGTGTTTGATATTGTCGGCAGAGCTGAAAAGGGAAAAATATTTTATGCTCAAGTAAAATCGGATAAAGAAGATGATACGGCATCAAGTTATTTTGCTAAATATAAAAATGATGAACAGCATTGTTATTTGTTTTTTGATGATTGTATACAGACATCTGATTATAGAATTTCAACAGATGAAGTCTTTGAGTATTTTAAGCAAAATGATATTCAAGTTTTATGTGATATGATAGGTTTTTGCTAAATCGGCAGTTTTATCCCTCGTTTTTTTAGTATAAGTGAGGGATTTTTTTATGGGTTTTGTTGACAAAATTTGCGCAAAGTGATAATATCAGAATTGTCTATGAATGAGTATGTTTATTATTTGGTTGAATTTTTATTGTTGTTTGGAGTTTTGCTCTCAAAATCGATGATGGAAATATGGCTGAATTAAAGTAACTCTTTGACTTAGGCTGGTGTCTGTTGATTGTATCGCAAGGTATGATTAAGTCTCTCGGACGCTATATTAATATTACCCCATCGGAGACTTGGGAGGCCATTAAAAATTTATGTAATATGGCAACAAAAAATTCAAACAATTTCAAGAGAGTGTTAAACGGAGTGTGGAACGGTCTTTGCTGGTGTGGAAACGTGCTGGTAAAGATGGGACAAGGAATAATGATTGCTATCGCTCTTCTGGCGATGACAATTTTTATTTATAACCCACTGGTCTTTGTACCGTTGGCTTTTATTAAGCCACGAAAGGCGGCGAACCTAATCTATGATACAGAATTGGATTGGTTCACCGACTTCTGGAAGGCTTTTTATGCACCTTTGGCAGCCATGCTTCCATTTTATGCCAAACAGCATTTCATGGCGGCAAACGGCATTTACAATTATTCACCAAAGTTGCAGGTGAAATTTGTGATGTGTCGGTTTAGAAAGCCGGAGCAGATAGTTGAATTAGTCAAGGAATTGACTGATGAAGCTGTCAATCTATTCTGGCAAGAAAACCAGGACAATTGGCTTAACCGCCAATGTGTCATCAGAGCCAGAAAGGTTCTCAGTGATGAACAGTTCCAAGTGCTGACAATAAAAGGAGATAGCAATTTGGCTCAGGAATATGTCGAACGCCACACACCGAGCGAGGCTATGCTGAAAATGATGCTTGATGCGCAGTTTGGCAACGTATTTTACTATTGTGTGGTACGTTATGGTTTGTCTTCGGCAATGGTAAATTATGTTTACCAGTTGTCAGAAAAGATGACACAGGACAAGTCTCGTAATGAGTTCCGTAAGGGACTTGTTGTAACCACTCAGGAAGCCCTGCAGCATTTTGCCGATCGTCAGATGGTTCGCAACACGCAGAACAGCACTAACTGCGAAATGTGGATTGCTTATCTCAAAGAGGGCAATCGACCTTGTGTGTCAGCGCAGAAAATTATGACGCCATGGCAGTATGGCAGATATCATGAGGCCGGCTTAGTGTTGGCGTCTTCAGTGGTAGAATACTTTTTATCACGCGCAGACCTAGGTATGTGTGTGAAAATCTTCGAGTACGAAGATAAAGAAAAATTTACCGATAAGGCTAAATCGTTGATTAAGGCCAATCCGGTCTTGATGCAGCTGTGGCTGAGCCGCAGATAAAATAAGCTCTCTTGAAAAAAGAAAAAGCACTTTTCCTCGGTAACGGGGAGGAGTGCTTTTTTTGTTGGGTTAAATATCCATATTCATTTGTTTGCAAACTTTTTTCATTAAGGTTGAAAAAGGATAGTCTTTGAGCTGTTCGGGATATACAAAAAAGCTGTCGGCAAGCGGAGGTGTTTCATATTCCGCCGTGTAGATTTTTAAGTTGAGGCGGATATGGGTAAAGATATGGCAAACCTGTTTACCGCTGTCTTTTAGGTGCTCAAAATTCGGGGTGCCGTTATCCGTCCACGGAAATTCGTAAAGTCCCGAAAGCAATCCCTTTTCGCTGCGTTTGCGGATAAGAATTTGTCCTTTGGTGTTAAAAATCAGGCAAACACTGCCGTTTTTTTCTTTTTTGCCGATTTTGGTGCGGTTGGGAATTTGTTCCAAATCGGGGTTGCCGCAAGATTGGCAAGCCTCTTTCCACGGACAAAGCAAGCATTGCGGATTTTTAGGCGTGCAAACAATCGCGCCTAAGTCCATAATTGCCGAAGCATAATCCGCCGCTTGTTTGCGGTCGGTCAGCTCGGCGGCTTTGGCAACGATATCTGTTCTGATTTGTTCTATCGGTTCGGTTAAATGAAACAGGCGGCAAATTACGCGAATTACATTACCGTCGACGACCGTTTCAGGTCTATTGAAGGCCAAAGCCGAAAAACTGGCGGCGGTATAAGGTCCGAAACCTTTGAGTTTCAAAATTTGCGAATATTCTTGCGGAAATTTTCCGCCAAACTCATTAACAATCGTTTGGGCGGCGTGATGCAGAGAGCGGGCGCGGGTATAATATCCCAAACCCTGCCACAGGCGATAGACTTCTTCCAAATCGGCGGCGGCTAAATCTTGTACGGTCGGAAAACGGCGCATAAAAGGCTCAAAATAGTCTAGCACCGTTTTGACGGTGGTTTGTTGGAGCATAAATTCGGATACCATAACCACATACGGATTGGGGTGAGCACCGCTTGTTGCCCGCCACGGAAGTTTGCGCCCGTTGAGCCGATACCAGTCGATTACGCGTTTTGATAAATTTGTTTTTTTCATAACTGAGAATATAAAAGTATTACCGCAAAATGTCTATGACCGTCTTAAAAAAATTTGAAAAAAAACGTTTGCTGATTTTGAAAAATCGAATTAAAAGAAAACCGTTTCAATTTAGTTTTTATAGGTGAAAAAATGACGATAAAGAAAAATTCGGCACAGTTTGTGTTTGTCTTTTTGGGAATGTTAACCGCATTTGGTCCTTTTGTTACCGATATGTATTTGCCGAGTTTGCCGGCAATGCAGACTTATTTTTCAACCGGTGTGTCTATGGTGCAAATGGGGTTGACTTTTTCGATGTTGGGTTTGGCTTTCGGACAATTGGTTTTCGGTCCGCTCAGCGACAGATTTGGCCGCAGACCGCCGTTGATTGCATCAATGTTGTTATTTGTGATTGCCACCTTGTTATGTATTTTTGCTCCCAATATCGAGACTTTTGTCGGTTTGAGATTGTTGCAGGGAATTGCCGCTTCCGGCGGAATTGTGATTTCACGTTCAATCGCTACCGATAAATTTAAGACCAAAAATTTGGCCAAGGCTTTGGCAATTATTGGCGCCATTAACGGTATTGCTCCGATTGCCGCTCCGGTTTTGGGCGGTATGATTGTCAAATCGGTCGGATGGCAGGGAATTTTTGTTATTCTGCTTTTTATCGGCTGCGCTTTATTGGGATGCTGTTTTGTCTTTCGCGAAAGTTTATCAACGCAACGTCGCTCTTCCGCAAAATTGAAACAAATTTTTTCAAATTTTAAAAAGGTTCGCAGAAATAAAAAATATCTTTGTTACACGTTGGAGCAGTCTTTTGCACTCGCAATTTTATTTGCTTATATCGCTTCTTCTCCGTTTATTATTCAAAATCATTACGGGTTTTCGGCTTTTGCCTTCAGTTTATTCTTTGGTGTTAATGCTGTTGCCATAGCCGTCGGCGCAGCCGTTGCCGCAAAAATTTCATCTTCGCAAAAAGCTATCAGAATCAGTGTGTCGGGGATTAATATATGCTGTTGGGGACTGATGCTGACAATGCCGTTTGGAATATCAATAATTGTTTTTGAAGTCTTATTGTTTGGATTGAGTTTTACACTTGGCATGTCATTTACCGTGGCTACCGCCGTAGCAATGGATTCTGCACGTTCGCAAGCGGGAACGGCTTCGGCGTTGTTGGGGGCCTTTGGCTTTTTATTCGGTAGTATTGTTTCGCCGTTGGTAGGGCTTGGAAATATTATGGTATCCACCGGAATTGTCTTGGTTATCTGCGCGGCTCTGACGGCAGTTGCCGCTTATATAGGGCAAAAAAGTTAACTTGCGGAGATAAAAATTTATTCTTAAAAAATAATGAATTGGTTGAATAATTAAAATGGATGTGCTAGTATCAACACGTGAAAACTAATTATTAATTTAAAAAGTCTGTTGAGTAAAGTAGGCAGCATTTTACATATGGTTTATATAGAAATTTTTTGGTATGTTTTACTAATCCTCGTTGGAGGCTGTGTAGCAGTTGGATTAATATATCTGTTATGTATGCTTGCTAAACGGTTATGGAAGTTTTTTAGATAATTACCGGATTCTCCCGTATTTATCTGTCTATTAAAAAAATCTCCTGTTAAAAAGGAGATTTTTTTGTGATTTAAATGTACTACAACTTATGCCAGCATTTGAGGTTATCAGAACTGGGGCTAGGTTTGCAGTGTAGTGAAAAGAAAGTTTGAATGATGGGGTAGTCAGGGAAAAGTCGATAATCTATCTTCGTAAGTTTTGCGTATTATCGCAAAACTAACTTCGTTTCGGTCAAAGCACCTGTAACATTTGCCTTGCACGCTGTCGCGGCTTTGCAAATTAACAGGTTCTTTCCACCATACAAAAAAAGGCTCCAT
>CALXPO010000005.1 GCA_944390315.1 uncultured Alphaproteobacteria bacterium | reverse complement strand
CTATTATATGCCTTATTTACAAATTATTGCTAATTGTTTTTATCCTTTAGCGGTAATTATTGGGCTGATCAACCTGTTTTATACTCGTTTTTCGTTATATATTTATCAATCAAGTTGTTTGAATTTTCCAAAATTGCAATGGTATGCTCTTTTTTTAGGCTGGATATTGTTGGGAAAAGAATTTTTAACAGAAATTCAATTGTTTGTTTTACTTATGGTCGGTTGTGTAGTGGCTGCTCTGTGCAATAAAAAACATACTTGGAAACAAAGAGCTAAGATTGCGATTGTATTTTCTGTTATGTTAGTTTCTTTTTTGTGTGGGTATTTTTTGTAATTTCAATTTTTTTCAATCATTTTTTATGCTCTTTGGGCAAATAACACTACCCAATGGGAACTGAACAACACTCCTTTAGCACAAAACAATAATAATACGCTTTCGGGGAATTTGTTCGAAAACAACAATCTGTTTAACCAAAATCAAAGTGTTTGGAATAAAAACCAATATCAAACGCCAGCATCTTCAAGATATAATTTGAAGGATTTAACAGATAGGTTGCAACAATATCAGAATAATGCTTTGGAGAATAGTAACAGCACTTTAAATTCAGGCTTAAACAACGGTTCGATTTTTAGTCCGAACAATATGCAAAGTTTGAATTTGAATGCAAGTTCGGCTCTCTATCCTCAACAAAATTCGTTCAGCACTTATTCTCAACCATATCAATTGGCTCAGAATTCTTTGCCGAATTCGAGAAGTGATGTGAACAATCTTGTTAAACCTAAAATAATTTTCGATGACGTTTATTACTCTGAGCTAGGCGAAGATGGTAGTGTGGTTAATCAAGGAACGAATAAGCACGAAGGAGGTTATAGCGATAGACTAAATGACTTAGGCGGACCAACTAATTACGGTGTAACTCAAGATTCTCTTAATGAATACAATAATTGGAATAGTCCATTAAGAACCGGATTTAATTTTCCTATAGATGTAGAAAAATTAACCCCAAAGCAGGCTAAGCAAATTATGGATGAAATGTATTATCAAAGATATAATATAAATAAGTTGCAAAATTTAAAGCTAGCCAGAAATACGTTTGATGCCGAAGTCAATCAAGGACCATATGCTGGAAAGATGTTAGCTAATGCGATGAATGAGTTTTATGGATATATACCTAATCAATCTGAAAAATTTTTCTACCGCAATATTAGATTAAATGATAATTTAGCTAATGCTGTTAATAATTTAACACCAGAAGAAACTATCAAAGTTAATGATATTTTGGCAAAGTTAAGGATGGAGAAATATTTTCAAAGTGTTGATGAAAATCCAATACAAAATGTTAATAATATCAATGGGTGGTATAATCGAGCTAAAAGCTATTATAGTAATTCTCAAGAATTTGAAAGGTTATATAAACATAGAGTTGACGATTATATAAAAAATAAATATCCTCAATTTTATAATGGTAAATAAAAAGGAATATGAAAATGAAATTTATTTTATCTTTAATAATAACATTATCATTGCCTATACTGACTTTTGCTGAGGAAGAAAAAACATCAAGCTATACTTATGAACAAGAAAAATGTTCAGGTGAAGAAGATGCATTTCTTCAAAGTTTGGAGGAAGAGTTGGCTAATTGTAAAGTTCAAATGCCTGATGTTCCATCAACAGCAGATATGAACGAGGCTTATTACAAAGTCGGTGATTGCTCTATTGCTGTAGCCAATAAACTTTTTGAAAAAAATTACAAAAAATACAATGACAAGGTAAAAAAGAATTTTGATACACTTGTCAAGGCTTATTATGCATGCGCTCATGATATCGTACAACATAGTGATTATGGTTCTGCACGAGGTGGAACTATGTATAATACAGAAGCAATTGCAACAGCATCATTCTGGATTCGAGACACGGTTAAAGAATACCTTTATCAAGCAAGAATTGAATGCGATGATAAAGCCGGATTTGATTCTCTGGAATAAAACTAAATTCTTTTAAATAACGATAAAGGAGAGGTTTCAAAAACTTCTCTTTATGGTTGAAAATGGGGCAGTTTTACTGCCCCATATCTTTTTCTTTAATTACAAAGGTTCCTATCGCACTGCCGGATTCATTTTCTAACACACGCCATTTACCTCCGTTATAACAAAATCTCGTTTCTTCATCGCAACCTTGTAAGACATAGCGAACAATGTAACCATACGTTTCTTTAGTTTCCTCATTATAAAATGAACAATCTAATGTTACAAACATTGGTGTGTTTTCAAGCATTTTACATTTTCCGACAACTTCTTTATCATATATATCAAGATAAGTCAGCGAAGTCGGCGTCAAAAATGTCGGTCTTGAACCTCTCGATATCGGAGATAATTTCTTGTAAAACAATGGATTGACAAATTTGTCTTTCGGTACATTATCCGATTTTGAAGGGATTATATAGGTCAAGGTTTTATCAAAATATTTATAAGGTTTAACCTTTTGATATACCAGCCAACCGCCTTTATCCAAACATTGATTTTCTTCCGTACAAGGTTTTAGGGTATAGGTATATACTTCCGTCGGTTCTTTTTGGTGTTCATAATTATATTTGAAACATTCAAGACTTACCCTATCCATTTGGTTATCTATCAGTTTGCAGGTATAATTATATTTAAAGCTTTCGCTTGAAAACATATAAATGCTGGTGGGCGTTAATTGCACTTCAAAATTTTCATGTGATGCCGAAATCATTTTTTCATAAAAAACCGGATTTATGAACTTTTCTTCCGAAGTTTGGTTGCTGCTATCTGCCTCAACATTAGAACCGCTTAGGCATAAGCTAAAGCATATAAAAAATAAAACTCTTTTCATCTTTCAAACTCCGCTCACTTTTACAAACCTTTTGATATTATATAAAAATCTAATGTTTTGCTTTATTCTTGCATTTTTCTATTGCCTTCGCCGCTTCATCTATATCATTCATTGGAATAACCAAATCTCCGATTTTCTGCCCATTTTCATGTCCTTTACCGGCAATCACCAACATATCCCCCGCTCCAAGCAGAGAAACTGCATAATTAATAGCTTCTATTCTATCACCAATTTCAACTGCGCGTGGACATTCCGCTAAAATCTGCCGACGAATTTCTTTGGCATCTTCCGTCCGCGGATTGTCATCGGTAACCACAATTTTGTCTGCCAGATCTTGCGCGATTTTTCCCATAATCGGACGTTTGAGTTTATCTCTGTCGCCGCCGCAACCAAACACAACCCACAACTTGTTTTGCGTATGATGACGCATTGTTTTTAAAACATTTTCCAAAGCATCGGGGGTATGCGCATAATCGACATAAACCCCTGCCCCGTTTGCCAAACGACCGACCAAATCTAGTCTGCCCGCAGCACCCTTTATATGCGGCAAATAATCAATAATCTTACCCGAAAATCCATGCAAAGCCATAACCATGCCTACTGCACACAAAACATTCATAGCCTGAAATTCCCCGATAAGCGGCAATTCTATATTGTGGCTTCTGCCTTCAATCTCAACACACAAACTCTGGCCTGCCGCATGGGGTGTTCGCGACATCAAACGCAAGTCCTTACCGTTATAACCATAAGACATAACCTTAATACCGCGTTGGCCGCAAATTTTCGCCAATTCATCATATTCTTTTATATCCGCATTGAGAACCGCTGTTCCATCTGCTTCCATAACTCTGGAGAAAAGCTGTTCTTTAGCTTTCAGGTAATTTGCCATTGTTTTGTGATAATCAAGATGATCTTGCGTAAAGTTGGTAAATCCGGCAACTTTTATTTTTAAACCATCCAACCGATATTGTTCAATTCCGACACTGGAAGCCTCAAGTGATACATAATCTACGCCTTTTTGCGCCATTTTTTTCAAAATTTTATGCATTGTCACACTATCCGGCGTTGTTAAAGTATCTTCTTTTTCCATAACATCGCAAACAACACCTATTGTTCCGATGCTGGCAGAATGATAACCCAAAACTGTCATCAATTGACGCGTAAAATCGGCAATTGAAGTTTTGCCGTTGGTACCGGTAACAGCTGAAATATAATGAGGTATCGGTTTATAAAAATTAGCCGCGGCAAGAGCAATATTTGCTCTCATATCTCCCGTGGTTTTAACATAGATAACTTTTTTATCGGTCGGCTCATAATCACCATCATATAAAACCGCAGCCGCACCTTTGGCAACCGCATCGGGAATATACTTTCTACCATCTGAATTTGTACCGTTTAAGGCAATAAACAAAGCTCCTGCTTCAACATTTTTTGAATTTAGTTCAACCGAAGTTATATCTATATCCTTAGCAGGAGCTTCAATCGTTTCGATTCCCGATAATATTTGACTTAATAACATTTCTCACCTCAATAAACCTATCAACAAATATGGTTTATTTATAATTCGGGAATACTTAGTTTTTTATTAATGCATCAATTATTATTGCCCATTATATTACCGGTACAATAATCTCCATTGTAGTTATAATTGGTTACTTCGTTATCCGTAATAACAAATGAGATTTTGCAATATTCAACGCCGTCTTCATCAGGATCTGGACCGGTAAAATTCGGTCCGGAAATCGCATTATAATAGACTTCATCTGAATAAGCATCGGCATCACCTTCTTTGCTATATTCAACATAAGTAATAACTTTTGTATCGCCGTCAACCATAAAAGAACTATCGGGCATTCCCCAATTATCTATCAAATGTTCTTCAGACACACCCATCCAATTTTGCAATTGCTCATCATAAGTTCCCGTTGTCGAACAAGCCGACAATATCAAAGTACACAACAAAATCAGCATAATAAACTCCTTTTCAAAAAAGAACTTTATTATGCATATAAGCACCGATATTTTGATTTCAATTCTGTTTGCTTAAAAAAGAATTCAAACGACTTTTTGCCACGGCATCAAGTTTTATTTCCAATTTCAAATTTTCACCATCTTCTCGAGTAGAAAGGATTTCTCCGTTTCGATGCAACCAAGATATAAGCCGTCCGTCTGCTGCCGGAATATCAAGCCTGATTATTTGACTGTTTTTTGATAAAATCTCATCAATTTTATTCAGCAATCCGTTACAACCGTCACCGTTTAAAGCCGAAAGTTTGACAGTATTCCGTCCGGCAACAGAAAAATTCGGAATTAAATCCATTTTGTTATATACTTCAATATAATTATCTTGATATTCTATTTTTTCCAAACCTAAACTATGCAACACTTCCAATACGTCTTGGCGTTGTTGTTTATAATCAAGATTCGAGGCATCCAAAACCTGAACAACAATATCGGCTTCAAGCACTTCTTCCAATGTTGCTCGAAACGCCATAATCAATTCATGCGGCAAATCGGAAATAAAACCGACCGTATCCGAAAAGATGACCTCTTTGCCTGAAGGTAGCTTAAAACGCCGCATGGTTGTATCCAGAGTAGCAAACAACAAATCTTGGGCAAAGACATCAGCTTTGGTCAAACGATTAAATAAAGTTGATTTTCCGGTGTTTGTATAGCCGACCAATGCGATAATCGGATAAGGCACTCTTTTCCGTGCCGCTCTTTGCAAACCTCGTGTCTGCTTAATTTTAGTCAGCGCCTTTTTAATTTTGACAATTTTATCATCAATAATGCGTCTATCAAGTTCTATTTGAGTTTCCCCCGGTCCCCCCAAAAAACCGGCACCGCCGCGCTGACGTTCCAAGTGCGTCCAACTGCGAACCAAGCGGCTTCTTTGATAGGTCAAATGCGCCAGTTCAACTTGCAGGCAACCCTCTTTGGTTTCGGCACGTTCTCCAAATATCTCTAATATCAGAGCCGTGCGGTCAATCACCTTCAAATTGAGAATTTTTTCCAAATTACGCTGTTGAATCGGTGAAAGAGAGGCATCAACAATCAAAAGTTCAACCTGCCGTTCATCAATGGCATTTTTTAAGCGCTCAATAATTCCTTTACCAAAATAAGCATCCGGTTTTATCTTTCTCAACTTTATAATTTCCGCAAAGCATACTTCCAAATTGATGGCTGCGGCTAATCTTACCGTTTCCTCAAGTCTTTGTTCCGGTTGCAACGACGCCTTATCTTCTGTGGTCAAAGGATAAACAATTCCGACTTTGACCGACGCAATTTTTGTAATATTTTTTTCTGCCAAAACTAATAACTACTCCGTTTTCTCCGCAATATCCACGGCAACACTCGGCATAATGGTTGAAACGGCATGCTTATAAATCAATTGCGTATGTCCGTCGCGACGTAACAAAATAGCATCATCATCAAACCAAGTAATAACACCCTGCAATTTAACACCGTTAATCAAGAATACCGTTACGGCAATTTCTTTTTGTTGAATATCACCCAAAAAATCTTCTTGAACTTTTTTTGACATTTTATTTTCCTTTTTGTTTATTGTTATTTTTAATTAATGTAATCACTTTTTAATAAAATAGTAAAGACATATATAAAATGAGTAAATATTATGCAAATATTTTTTCAGCCCGTCTGATTGACAACGGTGCGACAAAAAACATTAAAATATCACCTTCTTCTATATGAGTATTTGAAGCCGGAGATAAAACAACTTCGCCTTTACGTACCAATGCACAAATTTTGCTTTCGAGAGGCAGCTTGAGTTGTTCAAATGTTGATCCTATTAAAGGTGAATTTTCATCAATTACAATTTCCCACACTTCTCCCGAAAGCCCTAATGTATATGCATTATTAAGACGGACTTTGCGCAGCTCTTTTAAGATTGAAGAAATGGTAATGGTCGTTCTGTCAATCAGAACATTATCGCCGACATTTATCATTTGTGTATTCATTGAACGGGAATTTACCAGTGCAAAGGTACTTTCCACACCGTTTTTTCGTGCTATCATGGCTGCAATAATATTATCTTTGTCATCATTTGTAATTGAAACCGCAGCATCGGCATCGGCAATTCCGGCCTCTGTTAAAACAGCATCACTCATAATTGATCCATTAAAAACGGCTGTATTATTCAGACGTGTCGCCAGCAATGCCGCACTTCGCGGATCTTCATCAATAATTCGACAACTCATAATGCTGTCATCATCTTCCATGCTCTCTGCCAAATATTCCACAATTTGATTTCCGCCGAAAATAATGATGCGTTCGTTATCTTTACGCTCTAGACCAAAGCTGTGAATAACATCCTCAATTTCTTCAGTTAGCGCCAACAAATTAATTTCGTCACCGGCATGAAAAGTATCATCATTATTCGGAATAAAACCTTTGCCGTTTCTGATAATATTCACAACTGCGATGTTTAAGTCAGGGTCGGCGCGTTCCAAATGATTAAGCGGAATTTGCAACAAGGGGCATTTTTTAGGACATCTAAAAGAAAGCAAAGACAGCTTTTTGCCTGCAAAAGGATAAACCGATGACATTCCGGGGTATTGCAACACTCTTTTGATTGTTAAAGCAATTTCATAATCAGGAGAAAATGCCAAATCAACAGGTATGTCATGGTCGCCGAACAATCCCCCCCAAGCGGCTTTGTGGTATACACGCGCACTGATACGTGCAACTTTCCGATAAATATTAAACAAAGAATATGCTGCCTGACATGCAATCATATTTACTTCATCACTATCGGTAGCAGCTATTAACAAATCACTTTTAGCCGCCTCCGCTTTTTGTAAAATATCCGGATGAGCCACCGAACCCAAAAGGGGCATTACATCCCACTCTTTGGCAACTTCATTAAGCAAGCGTTCATCTTCATCAATAACCACGATATCATTATTACCGCGACTGAGATAGGAAACAATACTTTTACCGACGTTACCGGCACCACCGACAATTATTTTCATAATCAACTTTCCTTTGATTCATCTGAGGGAATATTATTGAAATAATCTTCAATTGCTTTGAAAGCGGCATCAAAGTCATTAATTTTGGTATAGGTTTCACGAAACCTCTTGGCATCGTGTAAACCTTTGCAATACCAACATACATATTTTCGTGAAAGCGGCAATGCCGTTTTTTCGCCATAATACTCAAGAAGTCCTTGAATATGCTTCAGCAAGACTTGTTTAATACAATTAACCGACATTTTTTCGGGCAATTGCCCCGTTTTTAAATAATTATCAACTTGCCCGATAATCCAAGGAGCCCCCAAAGCTGCCCGACCAATCATTAAGCCGTCTGCTTGGGTATAAGCCAAAATTTCAGCGGCTGACTTACAATCCACGACATCGCCGTTGGCGACTACCGGAATTTTCAAAACGCTTTTAACTTCGGCAATTATATCCCAATCGGCTTTTCCGGCATAAAAATCACTGCGTGTTCGACCATGAACGGTTACATAAGAAGCACCGCTCTGTTCGCACATTTTGGCAAATTCAACGGCATTTACATGTTCGTGATCCCAACCTTTACGGAACTTAACACTGACCTTAAGCGGTGTCGCCTTAACGACAGTTTCAATAATTTTTGCAGCGGTGGGCATATCTTTCATCAGTGCCGAACCGGAATGATTGTTGACGATTTTTTTGACCGGACACCCCATATTGATATCCAAACTATAAGCTCCCAAATCGGCCGCTAATTTTGCAGCTTCGGCAAACAACAAAGGTTCTCCGCCGACAAGTTGCACCGTAACCGGATAAGGTTCGTCCCGCACATCCGCAATACGGCAGGTTTTGGGATTTTTACGTTCCAAAGCATTAATTGCCACCATCTCGGAAACAATATTTCCTCCGCCCAACGATGCCGTCAACGCACGAAACGGCCGGTCTGTAATACCGGCCATGGGTGCCAAAAACACTTGACTGTCAAAATCCAATATTTTCATCAGTTTAATTTATCCAACGCACGTGCAATGATATAGTATATTTTACCGATATCAGCTCCGGAGATAACCGACAACAAAATTTCCGATTTTTCACAACTGCGTGCCTTATTAATCAATTCTTCAAATTCACTCATATAAGCATTTATCATTCTTCTGAATTCGGAATTTTTTTCATACTCTTCTTTAATAGCAACAATTTGTTTTCTATTCATGCTGCGCGACAGATAACGTACAAATACATCCGTATCGCCTTCATAATACTTTTGCCACAATTTATCTTGCGCATCCGGATTAAAGATTAAATTAATATCAACCGCCAAAGTTTCCAGTTTTTCAATAATAGCCGTAGCATTCTTGAGGAAATTTTCAACTTTCATATCACGGTAACGTTTTTCAATATCAGCCAAATCATTTCCGGCTTTTTTAGCCCCAATATCCAACAATTCAATCTGTTTTTTGAGAACCGAATTAAAATTATCGGTATTTTCAGCAATAGCGCGGCTTTTTTGATCAAATTCTTCCAAACTTCCGGAGAAGCGTCCCATCGTCATATTGACTTTGTTTAATGTTTCGTCAGCTGATGATTGAAGTTGAGCAGATTGTTGTGAAAATACATCATTAGCCGCCTTGATTTCATTATATATATGCTCCGCGTTATTCATAATATCAATCATGGCCTGTTTGATATTTTCTCCGCTGTCTGCAAATTTACCCGAGCTGGCGTCTGCTGCATTTTCAAGTTGTTCTTTCAGCGCTTGCATACTTTCACTCAGTTCTCTGATTTTATCATGAGCCACATTTGCTTTATCAATAAGCTGATTGGCGGCATTTTCCATCAGAGAATCAAAATACGTTGCTAAAGATTTGGTATCATTTGCCATCTGCAACATTTTTTGATTTTGTTCTTCAATCATATCTTTTGCCAAAACGGCATTTTGGCCGGCATCGTTTGTTGATTGAGAAAAAGCATCAAGGCAATGTTGATAATCTTCTGCAATTTTATTCATATTAAGTGCCGCATTATCAGTAGCATGGTTCAAATTATCGGCGCAATTTGATAAAGATTGACCGACTTGTTCAATCCCAGCCAAAGAAACTTGTACCGTATCTTGCATTTTTGCTCCCGTTTGCATCAACATGTCGCATAAAGAAGATACTTCAGCCGCTAAAGAGGCCGTATCGGCTTCGGCATTTTGAGTGTTTTGTTTGACTTGATTATTGAGAGCGGCCATTTTTTCAGATACATTTTCGGCAACCGTCATCAAACATCTGTATTGTTCTTTGATGGATGCCTCGCCTAAACGAGTTTGAGCACTAACTAAATTAACAACATCCATCAAATCTTCGCGTTGAGCCGCAAAATGAGCACCAATCGTCTCATTTTGAGCTTGAACACGTTTGCAAATATCTTCAAATAATCCATCTACGGACACCTTTTGCGCATTCAATTGTTCAACAATCGAACCAAAATTGTGATTAATACTCTCACCTTGTTCAACCAATTGATTTGCGGAAAGAGACATTTTTTCGGCACAATTATCCATTTGACCGACCAAAACACTAAATTCTGTACCGAATTCGGCATGTGCCGTTTTAATTTTACCTGTATTATCCGCAATCACACCGGCAGCTTCATTTGATGCTGTTTTAACGGCCTCTACCGTACCTTGCAGATTCTCCATTTCATTTTTCATATTTTGAGAAATATACGAAACGGCATCATCAACATTTTGTTTGATTTCACCGGTAACAGAATTGAGGTTTTCGATTCCCGAAACGATTGTATCTGCAATTTGGTGCTGTTTATTTTCAATTTCTGCCAAATCGCCATCCAATTTAGCTATTTTCTCAGCAATAACTTGATCTATTTCCGCTAATTTATCAATAGCGACATTAGATTTATCAGCCACATCTGAGCCGCGTCTTTCAACTTCATTCTCCAAAGCAGACATTTTTGCAAAGACGCTATCGGTGTTTTCGCCTATGCTGATAATCTGTTCACGAATTGAACGGCTGATAGCTGCGGCATTTTCAGCAGCATTTCCGAGCAAATCCGATTGTTTTTCAAAGGTAGAGACAATATCGGCAAACTGTCCGGAAAATGAGCTTGTTGCCTCATTAACCGTTGTGCTGTGTTTTTCCATTGAAGCGGTAATTTGAGCCGTGCGTTCATCCATATCATTAACCAAAGCATGTAATTTGTCACTTTGAGTAACGACAATACTTTCCAATCCCTCGACTTTTTCGGCAGCGGCTTGTGCGGCTTCGTCCAAACGTTTAACTTCATTTTCCATATTATCATTAAGTTCTTTGGTTTTATCGGCAGCATCGGTTGCCGCTTGTACGGAAATTGCCACGTTATCTTTAAGCAAGTTAACGGCATTTTCCGTTTCTCCCGAAATTTTTTCGGCAGCATTTTTCAATTCTTCTATTTGTCGATTAAGTTCTTGACGCATACTTTCGACTTTTTCCAAAGAAGCATTAATATTGCCATGTTGTTCAGCCAACGAATTTTCTGCCAAACGACTTTGGGTTACGGCTACGTTTCCGGTTTCGGTCAATTTTTCCGATTGTGCCGCAATTTCAACATTAATTTTTTCAAGATTGTTGAGCATATCGTTTATGGCGTTTTTGATTTCTTTAATATTATCATCAAATCTTACATTAACGGCATCAAGACTACTGTTCACATCCTGCGTTATATTTTGCATAGTATCAAGATGGGCCGCTACCATATGACTTCCGTTATCGAGTTTTTCATATGCATCATCGGCTGCCGCCACTAATTTTTCTGTTTCATTTTTAATATTTTCGGCAGCAACAGTCATACTCTCAACAGACTGAGTGCTTTTCGCCGTTAAATTTTCCAGCCCCTCATTTAGTGAATTTTCAACAGTTGCTAAACTTCCGTGTAACATATCCGCAATATTTTTTAATTCTGCCGTTTGCGAAGATAAATTATTTTCAACGGTTGAGGTCTGAGCAATAATTTTTGCAGCTTCATCTGCGAAATTATCACTGTGTAAAGAAATTTTGCGACAAATTTCCTGAATACTGTTATCCATATGTTCGGCATATTCAACCGTTTTCTTTCCTTTATTTTCGATTAAGTTATCAATTTCGGCCGCAACCGAATCAAATGTATCGCCGACAGCTTTAGTACTTGAAACAGCTTGTTCCGTAATATCGGCCAAAAATTTACCCTGAGCTTGAATTTTTTCAAAAACCAAGTTAAAATTTTCTTCAGAAATATTACCATAAGATTTCATATTTTCGCTGGCTTCAAGAATTTGACGCGAGCTGCTTTCGGTAACATTTTGAATAACATCTGCCGAATTTTTAATTTCGCGCATACTAGGGAGCAAACTATCAACAATTCCGCTGATATCGCCCTGCAATTTTCCGGCAACCGAAGAAAACTCATCAATACATCCGCTTAAATCTTTAGTGGTTTTAAAGGCTTTTTCGGCAACACCATCAAAACTTTTAGTTAAAGTTTTCACGCCTTTTGTCAACTCGACAATACTTTTTGTTGAATAATTATCAAGAACCTTTACCAAACTTGCAAAATCGTCCACTCTGGCATCCAAATCTTTTTTGATTTGAGCCGTCTGAGTCATAGCGAGTTTTGTAACCTCACGCAATTCCGATACCTGAGAACGAATCGCTTCGGTCATGGCTTTAGCCGTTGCAGACTCCCCTTCTTCGGGATAAACCAATTGATTCATATAAGCACGCAGAAATTTTGCTTCGCGTTTAAAGGCCGCACTTCTGTCGACATAAGCGAGCCCCACCCATATCAGAGCCAAAGGCAAAGTTGCGCCCGCCAGAAAACCGCCGAATTCATCAGGCATCATCAAAAACAAATTTGACCAACCGAAAAACTGCGTAATATAGATGATGACAACAGCAAACCAAACAACAGTAACAATCAACATCATTCGATAAAGGTTACTTCCCAACCAAGATGTTTCATTATCTTCAGGCAGCGTATTTTCCGTTTTATTTTTATGAATCATATCAGACATCCACACATAAAAAAATTTTAACTTTTGGTTTTTACGTTACAGCATAAAACTTAATATTTCAATAACAAAACGGGTCTCATATTCCAAGAATGAGACCCGTGTTGCAACGTAAGATAACAAAGTCTAAAAATTATACAAATCGGCAGCTTTGTTGCAAAGAGGATAGTAATAAAAATAGACGCTGAGCAAAGTCAATGCGAAAACAGGCACAAATACTTTTTCGAACGGAAAGTGAGCATGTCCGCCATTTTTAGCTTTCATCCATTGGTAAAAATGATTTGCCAAGATTAAAACGACAGCACCGGCAATAACGCTGAACAAGAAGGGATCAATAAACAAAAAGAATAACAAAGGTTCCGGCTGATATGTCATTTCGCTTATGTACATAAACCCGATCATGGCAACACTAAGGGTTATCAACCAAAAATTACGTCCGGCGAAATGCCAGTTTTTTTTATCAAACCAAACAATCATCCAATACCCGAGCAAAGCCAAAAAGGCGCCGGCCCAAACACCGACGACGCTGTCATCGACACCCAAATAACGAGCAATTTCCAAAGAAGCCGCAACGGCAACCGTACAAACGGCACAAGCCGGATTGGCCGCGGCAGGAAAGGCGTAGACCGCCATCAACAATAACAAAAGGTATATCATCTTCATATTTCCTTGTTCAATTTAACAACAATCTTCTTGTTGCTTATCATATATTTCAAATAACTTGCAAATATTTTTTATTGATTGATACAAAAAAAGTATTTAATTCTATTAGTCGGAGTCATAAACGCAATGAATAAATTAATTGAAAAAGCCAGCGAAGAGCACAATCTTACACGAGATGAACTGATAACGCTTCTACGTGAAGACGCGCTAAATGAGGAAATTTTTGCTGCTGCCGATAAAGTTCGCCAAAAATACGTCGGCGACGGAATTCACTTACGTGGATTGATTGAATTTTCAAATTTCTGCCGCAACAATTGTTGCTATTGTGGTTTGCGGCGTGACAATAAAAACATTGAACGCTATCGAATTGACGAAAACACCATTTTTCAATTGGCGAAACACGCATCCGAAAATATGGGCTTAAAAACGATTGTTTTGCAATCGGGAGAAGATATGTTTTTTGATTGTGACAAACTCTGCTCAATTATTCGTAAAATCAAAACACTCGGCGTTGCCTTAACTCTAAGTATCGGCGAAAAAAGTTTAACAGAATATCAAGCCTACAAAACAGCCGGAGCCGATAGATTTTTGCTCAGAATAGAAACAACCGACAAACAACTTTATCTTGATAACGATCCAGGCATGAATTGGGAAAATCGAGTTGAATGCATTAAAAATCTCGGAATTGCCGGTTTGGAAATAGGAACCGGCATCTTGGTCGGTTTACCCAAACAAAAAACGGAAAGTTATGCCGACGATATTTTGTTTTTTAAAAATGTTCATGCGGATATGATTGGCATTGGTCCTTTTATCCCCCATCCCGACACGCCGCTGAAAAATGCCAAAGGCGGAGATTTGAAAACAGCCCTAAAAGTTATGGCCCTGACCAGACTTTTGTTACCAGACATTAACATTCCGGCAACAACAGCAATGGAAACACTGGCTCCAAACGGACAAATTCGCGCCCTGAGAGCCGGAGCCAACGTTATAATGCCTAATATCACGCTTACCGAATATCGTAAACACTATGAGCTATATCCCGGAAAATCGACAACCGGCTACACTCCTGATGAAAGCCTCAAAGACGTCAAAGAAAAAATAAGTGCCCTAGGAAGATTTGTTGCAACAGACTTTGGATTTCATCTACACAAAATTTAGCCACATGACAAAATATGCTTGATTTTTTGTCAAATAAGTATAATATAATTCATATCACGTTATTTTTATTAATATTTTTAACTCTTAATATATATGGAACAGACAGAAACAAGCCCTTTTCTCCCAATCAGAGATCAGGAACAGGTAATGATGAATATCATTGCTCAAGGACAGTACATACGAATTCTTGATGTGATTTCGGCAGGATACAAAATGACACCTTTGGTGTTTGAAACACTGCTTCGAAGCGGTCAGCGAGACATTGTCTTAACAATTCTCAAAAGCGATTTTGGTTACGACGGCGACGGAAAATACCTTCCTCACCTGTTGGAAGAGCTTATGGACAAAAGTTCGATCGGACATTTCGTTGTTCAGAAGGCTTATTCCAAATCGGCCCTCAAAATGAAGTCGTATTGGCAAATGCAATGCAATTCGCTTTCACCCCAGCAATTGGCAGAAAATGAATGTTGGGATACGTTGCTCAAACATGGTCAGTGGGAAATTCTGGCTCAGCATCGCCGTTTCGACGATATAATCAACACGCCCTACAACAATCACAACGCACGTGCGGGTTCAATACTTGAGCGTAACCATCTCTACAATCGAGTTGCGGAATTAGGCAAATTCAAATGGTTTGTTTTCATGCATAAAGGAGAAGAATATCTCTTCAAATACCATCAGTTTCATATTCTTTATGAAAACAAAATGGCATTTAAAGGCTGGAATAGCGAGCAAATTTGCAAAAGAATATGCAGCCTTCCGGAAGGTAGAGAATTTTTCTACAAAGAAGATCCCGCCGTTTTGATAAAATTCGGATACACGGAGATATTCCAAAAGAACAAACGTTGGGAATTCTTGGCACAAAACAAATGCTTTTCGGCAATAGATTGGAATGCTTGGGAAAAAGACATCCAAAAGACGGGAACACAGAGAAGTCTTGATATATTCAAGACTTATGTTGCTCAATCCCAGAATTGGGATTTGATGATCCGCAACAAAATGTGGTTTTCCCTGCTGAAAAACAAGAAATTCAGTCTTGTGTTCCAGCAGTTTCTCGGCTTTTTCAAAAAAGCAAAATCATTGCGCTAAATTGCAAGTTCTTACAAAAAACGCTCCTTCAATTGAAGGGGCGTTTTTTATATTAAAGCACTATCAGTTCATCTTAAAGTGCAATCAACTCTTTTACACGTTGTTTGAGCTGTTCCAGCACCTCGGTTTTTGGGGTATATTTCTGCTCAAACGGAGCAACCGTTTGCCATCCCAAATCCTCATATACCTGTTGGATTTGTTTAACAACCCCCGGTTTCCATCCATAAGAACCAAAAGCCAAGGCCTTTTTATTGCGCGGAGCCAAACCTTTCATATAAGTTACAAATCCAGCAACTCTCGGAAACAACTGATTATTTAAGGTCGGATTACCGATACAAACATAAGCGGCATCCAAAAAGTCCACCATAACTTCAGAAACATTTTCAACGGCAAGACAATGCTTGGTAACGGGAATACCTGCATCTTGAAATTCGGCCATAATTGTTTCAGCCATTTTTGCCGTTGCGCCCCACATGGAATCATAAACTACGACGGCTTTACCTTCGTTTTTACCCGATGCCCATTTAGCATACATATTTAAAATTGTTTCGACTTCTTTTTTACCCGACCAAATGCAACCATGAGAAGGAGCAATCATTTCAATATCCAGTCCAAGCGCACCGGCTGTACTCAAAGCCTTTTCGGCCTGAGCGCCGTATGGGAACAGGATATTTGCATAATAACTTTTGGCTTCTCTCAAGACTTCATCCAAAGGTTGCTCCTTAACAAACAAACCATCCGAAGCCAAATGTTGACCGAAACCGTCGTTAGATAACAGCAGTTTTTCTTCCTTAACATAAGTCATCATTGAATCCGGCCAGTGAAGCATGGGAGTCGTCATAAAGGTTAGAGTCCGTTTGCCAATAGAAACAGATTCGCCGGTTGACACCAATTTATAATTCCACCCTGTTGTATCAAAATGAGCTTCGAGAGCCATTTTTCCGGCATTATCGGTAATGATGACGGCCTGAGGCGCCAACTTCATAATTTCTGGAATATTTCCGGAGTGATCCATTTCGACATGGTTAACAACGACATAGCTGATTTTTGAGAAGTCGACCACACTTTTGACACGTTCAATCATTTCGTGTGACATATAGTGTTTAACGCCATCGACCAAAGTAATTTTATCATCCATGATAAGATAAGAGTTATAAGTTGAGCCTCTCGGCGTTACATAACCATGAAATTCACGCAGATTCCAATCCTTAACGCCAACCCAGTAAATATCTTTTTTTATTTCTTTTGCTTGCATTTTTATTTCCTCTTGTATAATTTATCTATGAAGAAGATAATCATATAAAATAGAGTTGACAACCTGTTTTTTTTAAGTTATCAACATTATAAATAATAATGATTATCATTTTGAGGATAAAATGAAATATTCCAGACAAAGAGAATTGATATTAAAAACACTGCGCGAAAATGCCGTACACCCGACGGCAGAGCAGCTGTATCAATTTATTCGCAACGAGGAACCGACCATAAGTTTGGCAACGGTTTATCGCAACCTCAATACGTTAGCGGAAAAAGGTATTATCAAAAAAATCGAAGGATTGGAAAATATGGCTCACTTTGACCACCAAACCCATAACCATTATCATTTTATCTGCACCCAATGCCATCAAATATACGATATACCCTGCGACATTGCCCCACAGTTAGCTGAAAATGTCGAAGCCCAAACAGGGATGACTGTAACCTATTACGATATTTCGTTTCGCGGAATATGTAATCACTGTAAAAATCGTAACTAATATATTAATATATAAGGAGTTTTATTATGGAACTTAAAGGATCTAAAACAGAAAAAAATTTAATGGAAGCATTTGCCGGTGAGTCACAAGCCCGCAACAAATATACTTATTATGCTTCTCAGGCCAAAAAGGAAGGCTATAACATTATTGCCGACAAATTTGAACAAACAGCCAATAATGAAAAAGAGCATGCCAAAATTTGGTTCAAACTTTTACACGGCGGAAAAATTGCCTCTACGGTTGAAAACTTGAAAGATGCCGCTGCCGGTGAAAATTATGAATGGACCGAAATGTATGCTCGTATGGCTAAAGAAGCCGAAGAAGAAGGTTTCACAAAAATTGCCTTTTTATTCCGTTCGGTTGCTGCCATCGAAAAAGGTCACGAAGAAAGATACAACGCCCTGCTTCAAGCCTTAGTTGAAGGCAAAATTTTCAGCCGTCCGACTAAAGTTATTTGGGAATGCGGCAACTGCGGACACCGTGTAGAAAGCCCGACAGCTCCGGAAAAATGTCCGGTATGTGATCATCCGCAAGCATATTTCTTTGAATTGCAAGAAGAATTTTAATATAATTTTTCTTCTGATATCAAAACCGCATATCACCATATGCGGTTTTTTTGATAACAATGCAATATAATTTAACACAGATATGAATGTCTGCTTGATTTTAGATAAATTGCGTTCTATTATACTTTGAATCGGTTTGATGGAGAAACTAACATGAAAGATTTATTGAAAAAATTTAAAAATTTTTTCAAAAATATCAGCAAACACCCATACTTTATCAGTATGCTCGGCACTCTGATATATTACTATTCAAGGTTAGTCGGACGTACAACCAAATGGGATGTTTTCGGTCTAAACCAATTATATCAGGTATGGCACCAGGAACAAGCCATCATCTTGGTTATATGGCATGGTCGAGTTATGATGATACCTCACTTTTGGAACAAAAAAAGACCCCTCAATGCCCTCGTTTCTTTACATAAAGATGGAAGAATAGTAGCCACTTTTTTAGAAAAATACGGCTTTGGAACAATAGGTGGCTCATCTAATGGCGGAGCAAATTCTGCGGCTTTATCGCTTTTGCACTCACTAAAAGACAATAAAGCCGTTGCTATTATTCCAGACGGTCCTCGCGGTCCGAGAATGAAAATGAGTATCAGTCCTCTATACTTTGCTCGAAAATCCGGCAAACCCATATTTGGGGCAACCTACAGTATTGAACATTCCATAATAGCCAAAAGCTGGGATGCCATGTTGGTTCCATTTCCTTTTTGCAGAGGAATTCTCCATATTACAAAACCTTATTATATTCCGGCCGATGCTTCCGATGAAGATTTGGAAAGATATCGGCAGGAAATCGAAGATGAGATGAATATGCTCACTTCTAAAGCAGATCGACGTTTTGGTCTGCCAAAAATTGAACCCGGCGTTTCTGCCAAATCTAAACGTTACCCTGAAAAAAATGAACGGAAAGAATAATGTTTATCAGTATCTATAATACCCTAGTTCGCATTTTATATCCTATTGCCATAAGCCGTTATATTGAAAAAAGAAAAGAAAACGGGAAAGAAGATATAAAACGCTTCAATGAAAGACTTGGAAAACCAACCATGCCACGCCCCGAAGGTAAACTTTTCTGGTTGCATGGCGCCTCTGTTGGGGAATCATTATCTATGTTACCTCTTATAGATAAGCTATTACTAACCTACCCTGAAGCACATGTTATGGTAACAACCGGAACCACGACTTCTGCCGAACTTATGGGAAAACGCTTACCTGAAAGAGCTTTTCACCAATATATTCCGATAGATAATCCAACATTCACCAAGCGTTTTGTTAAACATTGGCAACCAGATGTTGCTCTATGGTTTGAATCAGAGCTATGGCCGGCCATGCTTTCGACAATCAAGAGCAAAAATATTCCCTTGATACTTGTAAACGGACGTATCTCAAATCGCTCTTTTAAACGTTGGCAACAATTCGATTTCGTCTGCAAAGAACTCTTGTCCTGCTTTACTTATTGTTTAGGACAATCTGACGAAGATGCATACAGATTAAAAGTTTTAGGCGCCAAAGAAGCCGAATGCTTAGGTAATCTGAAATATGCCGGTCTTCCTTTACCTGTTGACGAAGCCAAAAAGAAAGAAATAGAAGCACAAATAAACGGAAGAACCGTATGGTTAGCAAGTTCGACCCATGACGATGAAGAAATGAGAATTGCACGTTTCAACATAGAGCTCAAAAAAGAATTTCCTGATTTGCTGCTGATTGTTGCTCCTAGACATCCTAACCGCGGTGAAGAAATTCAAAAACGCATGCAGGAAGAGCTTAATCTCAAGGTATCTTTGCGCTCAAAAAACGAACCGATTACCGAAGAAACAGATGTATATGTTGCCAATACCATTGGCGAGTTGGGACTATGGTACAATATTTGTCCAATAGTTTTTGTCGGCGGCTCACTTATTCCACACGGCGGGCAAAACTTTATGGAACCTTCTCGTTGCCGTGATGCTGTTATTGTCGGGCCGCATATGCATAACTTTACCGATGCCATGAACAGAGCTCAAAAAGCCGATGCCGTTACTCAAGTAAAAGATGTAATAGAATTATCTAATCAGGTTTGTCTTTTACTTGAAAACAAAGATCTGCTTGAAGAAAGACGCCAAAAAGCCTATGACTGGGCTATGTCGGAATCAAAGGTTCTTGATGGTATTATGAACAAAATTAAAGAGTATATTCCTCAATGAAGACACCTGCCTTTTGGAAAACCAAAAATCTTATTGCAAAAAGTCTGTTGCCGTTCGGAATAATTTATTCAGCGGCAACAGGTTTGCGCTTAAAAATGAAGTCAGCTCAAAAAATAGGGCTCCCCGTCATATGCGTCGGCAACCTGACAGCGGGTGGTACAGGAAAAACACCGGTAGCAATTGCCTTGGCTTCTCTGCTAAAAAACTGTGGATATAATCCAGCTTTTGTATCCAGAGGTTATGGTGGTAGATTAAGCAATATTTTAGTAGATCCGCATGTTCATACAGCAAAAGAAGTCGGTGATGAGCCTCTGATATTAGCCCGTGAAGCTCCGGTAAGCATCAACGCCGATCGCTATCTTGCAGCATTAAATGCACAAAAGAACGGAGCAAATCTTATCATTATGGACGATGGTTTTCAAAATCCGGGTCTATATAAAAATATCAGTTTTTTAGTTTTTGACGGCGGCTATGGTCTAGGCAATGGCTATCCCCTGCCAGCAGGTCCTCTACGCGAAAACTTCGCCCAAGGCATAAAACGAGCCTCTGCCGCTATTATTATTGGCAAAGATAGGTATGACATTGCTTCTCTATGCAAAAATTTACCTATTTTTAGCGGAAAAATTGTTTCGCAATTACCTAAACTTTCAACACGTCAAGTTATTGCGTTTGCTGGCATTGGACGTCCGCAAAAATTTTATGACTCATTAGCAGAGCATAATGTTAAGATTGTTGACACCATAGATTTTCCGGATCACCATTTTTATACTAATGCCGAGCTTAGAAATATGGTGGAACAAGCCGAAACATCCGGAGCCGAATTAATCACGACTTCAAAAGATTTTGTAAAAATTCCACCTGAGTTACAGTATCGTTTTAAGGTACTGGATATCAAAATAAAATGGGATAATGAGAAATCGCTAGAACAATTTATACTTGAACATCTCAAACAAATATAATTTATAACCCCCCAATAAAGTTGGGGGATTATATTTATTAGTTGTTTTACAGCAAACTCAGAGTTTACTCGTGACCGAATGCCAAAGTGTCGGGACAACGCCAACGAGCGTAGTTAAACCTAGGCTTTGCAGCTGATTTTAAACCACATGTTTCTCGGAAGATATCCATTCGTTGTTTTACAGCAAACTCAGAGTTTACTCAGGGTTTGCACCATAAGCAAACTTTACGGTTTGACCACACTCGTTGGCGTGGAACGGTGTCTAACGACATCTTAGCATTCAGCCCCAAGTAAACTCGTGATTTTCTGTAAGGCAACCATAAGCAAAAGACCGTTCCATTTGTGGAACGGTCTTTTTTTAAGGCTTTTTATCTAACTTTAGAAAGCGTAGTTCAAACCGACACCAAAGGTCGTCGCGTCATAGTCGCTGCCAAAGGTATAGTTCGCCCAGCCATAGGCCGATAATACAGAACTTATACCATAACGACCGCCTATCTCTACTCGACCTAACGTCTCGTCATCCAAACTCTCAACCTTACCTAATCCGCTGATGCTTACTTCTCCGCCATCGGTTATCGCTTGCACAACACTCGGTTTGATATAAACATTTGCATAACCCGTATCCGTCGCAAACATTTTATTCAAACGAACGCCGGCTTCTATTTCAACTTGACCAAAGTCTTCATATTCTGCCTTCTTGCCGACATTGTCTTTGGCATCATCATAGTTAACTTGAGTATAATAGATACCTA
>CALXPO010000004.1 GCA_944390315.1 uncultured Alphaproteobacteria bacterium | reverse complement strand
CGTTTATGACGGATGAGAGCTTTGCCAATGTCTATGTCAAACCGAGCGTGGTACAGACGATTGTTGACGGCGACGAAGTGAACATCACCGGTCTGGGCGATGTTGAAGCTCTGGACGATGCGACTTTTGGGCGGATAGAGATCGGCGGCCGCTATGGCTTCACGACGAATCCTTCGGCCGATGGCTGGGCGAACTATACCTTTGGCAGCGACTATGACGCGACGACCTTTGGCGTCGGTTTGAACTACGCTTTCTAAAGTTAGATAAAAAGCCTTAAAAACACCCTATTTTGCAAGAAATAGGGTGTTTTTTTGCGGCATAAAATTACAATTTATTCATCAAAGTTTGTTCAGATTAATGAGTTATTTTGGCTTTGTGTAACGGTACATCACATAATAACTAAATAAATTGCCATAATGATTGCAGATTTTTATGAGGTAATTTAAGGCGATAGCGATTTTCCAACCAAGTCGCAACATTTTTGACGTTTTGATGAGAGAAAAAGGAGATTGATAAGAACCGGCGTACGCTTTACAGTGATTGTGAATAGACCAATTTCGCATCATTGTGCAATTTCCGAATCTTTTTCCATTATACCATTTGCAGGTTTCATCCAGCGATTCTTCTATAACATAATATAGCTTGTGAATAGATTTTGTTTGGGCAAGTTGTGCCGACTGCATTCTCAGAGATGGTCTTTTGTGCCACAGAATAAAATGATTTTGTCTATGTTATGGGGGTTTTTCAGAAAATTAAAAATTTCCAAAACATTTTCACCAGTATTATGACCGCAATCTGAAACGATGGTCGGTTCCTTTGAAAAAAACAATTTGATGCACAGATTTTGCAAGAACGTACTTTCTGTTGTTTTATGGGGCGGCGACTAAGCAAAACCATGTTGCCGACGCATGAGATTTGTAAGTAAACAGCATAATGTAGATAATGTTTTTGCCAATTGAACGGCATAGATTGCAGAACTAGGATCATCATCAAAGCAAACAATAAAACGCAGTTTTGGTAGCTGATTTTTGTTTTTGAAACAATTAGTATTGATGCATAAAGTTTGGTATAACAGACAAGCTGCTTCGTAATCTTTTTGTCTTTTACCCGTATCCGAATAATTGACTCAGGTACAAAAAATATACTAAAAAATGACAAAAAATCAATATGAAACTTATGTAAAAATTTTGTTAAAAAAATAAAAAAATAAAAAATCTATTGCGAAATATATTGTTTTTATTTATCATAAATATGATATATATCCGGGAGATTACTAATGGATGTGGTAGCTGGAAAAGGGGGAAATTTTTTTGTTGTAACAGGACGTGTCAATAACGTCATTTTGAGCATGCTTGCGGAAATATCTTATGATGAGTTGAGTAAGTATAATGCTTATTCTACCATGAAAAAGATATCACGTCTCAGTTGTGCGGATTATGCGGCTCAAAATGGTCTAAACCAAAGAATTTTAGAGAATTTTTCTCGTCTTGAAGAAGTGATAGATTATCACGCAACTCAGGATTTGATGTATTTTATTGAATCGGAAGATAGCCGGGAACGTTCTGATAGTTTTGATAATGATGTTGTTATAAATCCCGAAAATTATTCAAACGGTTTTTTGCATTCGGCTCCCAGAGAAGTATCGGGTCTTATTACTGATTCTTTCCATATATCAGACGATTTGGCTCCGAGATTGCTGAAGAGTATCGGGATAGCCATTAAACGAGAAACATTATCACATTATGTAAGATGGAATACGGTTACCTTAAAAGTGGATGTTATACCGGCTCAAAAAATCAATTATCGCAGCCGCTTTGACAACCATTCAATCGTTGTTGTCGAAAATTGTTATTCTTTTGAACCATTGGATTGGAAAAATATTAAAAAGGTTGAACAAACATTTAATAAAGAAAAATTAAAAAGAAAAAATTCGTGGTTTAGAAAAGAAATTCCGGATAACGAGCTTTTGGAAGAAATTCTTCAAACCATGTTCCGAAATACGGAACTGAAAAAATATCGCGCCATGTATGAGGCTTATCGCGAGATACGCAAACTCCGATACGATTATGTAAGCGATTTTATACATTCATTTCATCGCTTTCGCAATAAAATCTTGATTGATAACCGTTGCCTTCATGCTAAATCAGTTGCATTGTCGGCACCTGATATGTACAATATTTTGGTTGAAGACGAACGAAGTTCTGCATTTGCCGTCACAATTTACCATTTGAGTCGCTATTGGCAGGATAAAAATTGGGATCATCTGTTAGCCAAAGAACCGTGCTTGCAAGTCTTGGCAGACAGAACGGTTGACGTTAGAGATAATTTGTTAAAAAATATGGATTTCGTCCTCAATCTAAAGTTAAAACATTGGACGGAAAATGAGCTGCGTGCTCATTATGACTATTTTACGGAAGCGCTTCCCGCCTTTGAAGCCAGAAATTCTGTTGCTAAAGGGGAGGATAACAATAGAAGCGAATTCTATTTGCAACGCTCGCTGATGTATAGTTTTTATATATATAATCCGGATATGCAAAAATTTGAGTTAAAAAATCTTAACCATCTTATCAAAATTGATATTCCGCTTGATCAGTATATACAAGAAAATATTATTAAAAAGGCGCAATATTATATAGATAGGAAAAAAAGTGCAAAGAAATTTTTGCTAACAAAAGATGGCATAAGTGAAGCATTAGTCAAAAAAGCGGCAATTATATTTGATGCTCCCAGACGTCTCGGGATAAGAAAGAAAATAAAAAATAAGAAATAAGAAATAAGAGGAATAAAAATGAAAGCATTGATTTATTTAGTAGGTTTGGTCATTGTCGGTTTGGCCATAGCTTGGTTTGGCTTTGGAATTCATCCCAAAACCGTTTACTACGAAACAATAGGAATATTTAATTCAACATCAGATGGTGTTGTTGAGCAAGCCGGAGATATTAAGGATACAGGCAGTCGGTTTGTCGATGTCATTAAGAATAACTATAATGATCAAGATATGACTGAGCCGACAGTTCACTAAGGTTGTAAAGATAAGAAACGGTGTTTTCTTTTATGAATTCGCCGTTTTTTTGTGCTTAAATTTTTGGGATGCTTGCAGGGTATATAGCGGTGAAAGAAAAAGCGGAAAAGTAACGATTTGATATTGCCGACCGAATTGGTTCCAGCTAAAAAAATGTATGGAGAAAAAATGCCTGATTTTAAGTTTGAAAATGAATATGAATTTGATGTGGTCGGAATTGACGAGGCAGGACGCGGACCGTGGGCCGGACCGGTTGTTGCCGGAGCGGTTGTTATTAAAAATAAACAATTGGCCGAAGATTTAGTGAAAAATTTGGATGATTCCAAAAAAATAACGGCCTCAAAGAGAGAAAAATTGTATGAAAGGTTGTTTGAAGAAGAACGAGCAGGGCGGTTATATATTGGTATAGGTGAGGCTTTGGCTCAGGAGATAGATGAATTAAACATACTTCAGGCAACATTTTTGGCGATGACACGAGCTGTTGAGAAATTGCCTTTCTGTCCCAAAATGGCTTTGATTGACGGCAATCGAATTCCGAAAAATTTTCCTTGTCCGAGTAAATGTATTATCAAAGGGGATGCTTTGTCATTATCAATATCAGCGGCATCGATTGTTGCCAAAGTCTACCGAGACCGTTTGATGAAGGAATTGGCTGTAAAATATCCGGGATACGGTTTTGAAAAAAATGCCGGTTATGGCACGGCAGCACATATTGAAGGATTGAAAAAACAAGGAGTTACGCCGGAACATCGCCGTAGTTATAAACCAATTAAAAATTTTTTACAAAAAAATCAAAAATAGCGCTTGACTTTTTGTCTATTTTATGAGAAATTGACAAACATACAGTAAGTGTTATGTTAAACTATTAAAATCATTGCATATGAACGTTAATCGAGCAACACGCAACGGAAATGGTACATCTAAAGTTGCAGAACAGATGAATATCTTGGGTGGTAAGAATACAGCGCGAAAACTGGCTTATATCAAATCGCACGATATCGTCGGTGCCGCCCTCGGAGAGTTATTCCGCGCCCACAACATCGAGGTGGCCGCGGCTTACCTTCGAAAATTTCCGACCGTTCCTCGTGAAGTGGCAACCGCCTGCATTCACGCCGGCAAAGGTGCTCTTCTGGAAGGATTGAGTGTTGCATAAAAAACTTTTCCATGTTTTCTGGCAGTTCCGATTATTTTCGGGCTGCCTTTTTTTATGAATTTCTTACGAAAAATTCCATATCGTTGAATTTGAGTTGTCAGCACAACATGGTTTGTTGTCTTTGTGCATAGCCAAATTTTAAGATTTCAATTGTGTTATAATTTCAGAACATATCTATTTTTTGACATATTGCCAAAAAAAAATTTTTTTGGGCAACTTTTGTTAATAATTTTATAACTTATTTTTGTCATACTGCCTCACATTGAAAGAAAATAATAAAGTGATGCAAAATGGCAATTGAAACAAAAAAAATTCTTAATACAATCATCAATGATGACTGTATTAAGATTATGAATGAAATGGAAGAAAAATCGGTAGACTTAATTTTTGCCGATCCACCGTATAATTTGCAACTCGGTGAAGCACTGACGCGTCCTGACAACTCTAATGTCAGCGGCGTTTATGAAGATTGGGACAATTTTGCCTCAATGAAAGAATATGATGATTATACCCGTGCTTGGATGAGTGCGGCTCGCAGAATTTTGAAAGACGACGGAACAATTTGGGTTATCGGTTCTTACCATAATATCTTTCGTGTCGGCTGCATGTTGCAAGATTTGGGCTTTTGGATTTTAAATGATATTATTTGGAACAAGACCAACCCCATGCCAAATTTTAAGGGAACACGTTTTACCAATGCACACGAAACTTTAATTTGGGCGGCTAAAACTCCAAAATCAAAATATACATTTAATTACGAAGCGATGAAAGCGATGAATGAAGATGTACAAATGCGGAGTGACTGGCAATTGCCGCTATGCACGGGAAAAGAACGCTTAAAAGATGCCGAGGGTGGAAAATTGCATCCTACCCAAAAACCGGAAGCCTTGCTTTATCGCGTCATTATGTCTTCTTCAAACGTTGGCGATACTGTTTTAGATCCATTTTTTGGAACGGGTACAACCGGTGCCGTTGCTAAAAAAATCGGCCGCAATTTTATCGGTATTGAGCGTGATGCGGAATATGTTAAAGGGGCTCAAGCACGGATTGATGAAGTTGAGAGAGTTAAAAACAATGCTTGTTTGGGGTATGCCACCAAAAAGCGTCAACCGCGAGTTCCGTTTGGGACGGTTATTGAATGTGGTTTGCTTAAAGCAGGTGACAAGCTCTACGATGCCAAAGGTGATGTTTCGGCTCTGATACGTTCCGACGGAACTTTAGTATCGACTTTCGGCAGCGGTTCTATTCACCAGATGGGTGCGGCAGCGCAAAATGCTCCTGCTTGTAATGGTTGGGTTTATTGGCATTATCAAAATGAAAATAAAGAATTGGTTGCAATAGATGAACTGCGAAAAATTATTCGAGAGGAGCTTTATCCGGAATAATTTCATTAAAAAGTTTTGATTTACCCCCCGATAACTATCGGGGGTTTTTGTTTCTCTGACTGAAAAGCACAATTTAATTCTAAATATCGGGACAACAAGTGATTAAAGCGTAATTAAAATAAAAAAACAGAAACTGGTGAGGTAAAATGATTTATAGGTGAATAGCTGTTAAATTTCATAATAGACAAAAACATGAATTTCTCTTGCAATTTATGACAAAAAAAATTATAATAAAAACAATACCAAATTAGTTTGTTCCATTTTTATTTAATTATTGCTTATGTTTAATATCATAGAATTAGGATTTTCCTGTTTTATTGATGATTATCGTGGGCAATTTGAGTGAAAACTTGAATAAACTTACGGTATTTCAATAAAACGCTATGTCTTCGGCGTTGAGCTGTTTTTCAGTTTAAAAGTGGAGACAAAAGTAAAATTCTAAATTTTTTAAAATATGATACTTAACATTATTTTCGGTTTCTTGGTTCTATGTTTCATTTGGGGACTAATCAAATCCTCAATAGAAGAAATAATGGTACATATATTAGCCATAGCAATCACTGCCTTGATGGGCGCTGTTGTAGGATGGATTTTCGGTTTTTGGTACGTAGGTGCCATTGCCGGAGCTGCTTACGCAATATTCTGTATGCTTTTTGGCAAGCAGAATAAGCTGTTGGGGTGGTGGTTCGCCCGCTAATAAGAAGCTGAAAGAATTTAGACCGTTGTTTTTTGTACCCCAAAAAATAACGGTCTTTTTTTGTTTGCAAACTTGAAACTTTGTGAATCAAGGCTATATCAACGAAAGCAATCAAGAGAGGAAAAAATGATGGAATTATATTTATTTGTTGCCTTGTTCTTAATTTATTTGTTGACTTCATTTATGTCCGATAAAGCGGTGATGCAAAAAATTTGGTTGGCGGCCTTTTTGCTTTGTTTTGTTATAACCGCCATTGCCGTCAGTTTTTTGCGTTTGACTTCTCAAGAAGTTATGATGAATGCGACCGAGCTTAGTTGGTACTATATTTTGTATCTGTTTGCCTCTTTAATGGTCGTGCTCGGACTTATCAATATATGGATGTTTCGTAAGCCGATTTTTCGGATTTTGCTGACTAAAACCACCAAAGATGAAGATGATGACGACTAGTGGATTTGACGAATATAAATCGGTTGTTTTTGCTTGCCGATGTTGATGGTGTATTTGTGGATTCCGGGGACGGAAAAGCGACTTTCGGCATTAAGTATGCGTCGTGCGCAGTCGGCGTTTTTGCTGTGGACAAGATATGAGTTTTTATAGGCCTTGACATGAGTAAAAGGAATTTTGCGCACGGTGTCAAGCGCCTCTTCCAAACTCTGCCAACAAGGGCAACCGACAAGATCTTGATTATAAATACAAAGTTCCGTTTCTACTTTTGCAGCTTCAAAGTCTTTTACCCCCTTACCGAACAAAAGCAATAAATGTTCGTTGGTATCAAAAGCATTATTATCGGCATCTATAAGGTTACCGCCGCCGGTCAGTTGACAATATTCGTGTTTGCATTTATCTATATTGATATTTTTTCCTTCCGAATATTGCGGATTATTGTCATATACCAAAAAGAGCTTAAAACTACCTAACCCAAGCTCTTTTTCTTTGTGACATATTATAGCCGATTTTTTTCCGTAAAACCGACTGAGGTTGCGGGCAAAGTTTTTTTCACTCCAATTAATTTCAAAGCTACGAAATATTTCAAATTTCTTTTTTATGTCGCTGATAATTTGTTTTTCCATAAAGCCGGAATTATGCCACAGAATAAATGAATAAAGTTCTTTTTTCATCAGCGGATTACCTTTATTTTCATAACACAAAAAAATAATAATATTCTTTGTCGACAAAGGCAAATATAAATTATGAATGGTGTGTAAAAGCAAATTGAGCTTGTAATTATCTATGGTTTGTTTATGATAGCGATAGTTAATAATCTGCCTAAAAAGAAAGGTAAGGAAATAAAATGTTAAAAGTGGCAATTATCGGAACAGGATATGTCGGTCTGCCAACCGGTGTCGGTTTGGCCGAACTCGGTAATCAGGTTGTTTGCGTCGATAAAATAGAAGATAAAATCAACAAACTTAATCAGGGTAAGCTAACACTATACGAAGACGGTTTGGAAGAACTGTTTAAGAAAAATGTCAAAAGCGGAATGCTTAAGTTTACAACAGATACAAAAAGTGCCGTTGAAGATGCCGATATCGTTATGTTGGCAGTCGGAACACCGCCGCACCCGATTACCAAAGAAGCGGACTTAAAATATATCTATGCTGCGGCCGAAGAATTGGCCAAATATCTTACAGGCTATACGGTTGTTGCCACAAAATCAACGGTCCCGGTCGGAACGGGAGATGAGGTTGAAGCAATTATTCATAAGACTAATCCTAAAGCCGATTTTGATGTTGTTTCGCTTCCGGAGTTTTTGCGAGAAGGTTTTGCCATTCATGATTTCTTTAATCCCGATCGTATCGTTATTGGTTATGAAAGCGAAAAAGCTAAAGAAGTTTTGCTCAAACTCTATCAGCCTTTTGTCGGAAAGTGCCAGTTTTTATGCGTCAAACGCCGTTCTTCAGAAACTATTAAATATGCTTCTAATGCGTTTCTGGCCATGAAAATCCACTATATTAACGAAATGGCCGATTTTTGTGAAGCTGCCGGTGCCGATGTACGCGAAGTTGCTAAGGGCATGGGACTGGATTCAAGAATTGGAGCAAAATTCTTAAATCCGGGCCCCGGCTACGGAGGTTCTTGTTTTCCCAAAGATACTAATGCTATGGCGCAAATGGGCAAGAAATATGGGACGCCTCTTCACCTGATTGAAACGACAATTGCCGAAAATGATAACCGAAAAGCCAGAATAGGTCAAAGAGTTATTGCCACAATCAAAGATCACCCTCAAGGGAAAATTGCCGTTTTGGGTTTGGCGTTTAAAGGCGGTACAGACGATTGTCGTGAGTCGCCGGCTATTGATATTATCAAAGAAATGATAAAATACTCACGCAATATTATGGTCTATGATCCCAAGGCTTTGGAAAATGCAAAATCAATTTTGAATAATACCGTCCACTATGCCGAAACAATAACCGAGGCATGTTCCGGAGCAGATGTTGCAGTGATTTTAACGGAATGGGAAGATTTTAAAAAATTGGACTTAGATCATCTGAAATCAATTATGAAATCTCCGAAAATCGTCGATATGCGTAATATGCTCAATGGTGAAGATGTTATAAAACATGGTTTTCAATATCAATGCGTTGGGAGAAAGTTATAAAATGAAAGTAATGGTTATCGGAGGAGCCGGCTATATCGGTTCTCATGTTGTTAAGGCTTTGCTGGACGACGGAGCAAAAGTTGTCGTTTATGATGATTTGTCAAGCGGACACAAAATCAACTTATTTCCCAAAGCAGAGTTTGTTGAAGGTAATATTCTTGATTATGATAAGCTCAAACAGGCTATGGAGCAGGAAATTGATGCTGTAGTTTACTTAGCCGCTAAAAAAGCTGTCGGTGAGTCAATGGAAAATCCGGAACTTTATGCCGAGAATAATCTTATTGGTGCCGTAAACATCTTAAACGCTATGTCCAAAGCAAAAGTTAAAGTTTTGGTGTTTTCATCTTCGGCAGCAGTTTACGGTATGCCTGAGTATTTACCGGTAGATGAGAATCATCCCCTTAATCCGATTAATTTTTATGGCTTTACTAAACTCGAAATGGAACGGTTAATGAAATGGTATGATATGTTGCGCGGAATAAAATATACGTCTCTGCGTTATTTTAATGCTGCCGGATATGATAAAAGCGGTGCCATAAAAGGACGTGACAGCAAACCACAAAATTTATTGCCGATTATCAAAGAAGTTGTCGATGGCAAAAGAGAATGTCTTATGGTTTTCGGTAATGATTACGATACGCGTGACGGAACTTGTGTACGCGATTATGTTCACGTATCCGATTTAGCCGATGCTCATGTCAAAGCCATTAAAAGATTACTTGAGGGTAAACCTTCTGCTATCTACAATCTTGGAACGGAAAATGGTGTTACCGTAAAAGAAGTCATCGCCGCAACTGAGCGGGTTACGGGAAAAACTTTACCGGTTCGTTTTGTCGGCCGCCGTGCAGGTGATCCTGCGGTATTGGTAGCCTCTAGCCGAAAAGCGGAACAAGAACTTGGTTGGAAACCTAAATATACTTCTATTGAAGAAATTATCAGAACGGAATTATAATCATATATTCAGAGGAGGAAGATTTTTTGAAAAAATTAATAATTCTTATTTTCAATCTTCTTCTTCCTTTTTCCGCAACTGCTTATTTTTCAGCGGAAGATACGGGAAAGGAATTGGTTACGGAATGGTTTTATGATGAAGTTCCGATAACAAAATTTTTGCAATATTTTCAGCGCCGCGGCTATCTTTTTCTAAAAAATGCTTCTCCATGCGAATATGATCAAATTACATATACTCAGGAAGCAAATAAATATGGCGGTACGGTCTATTTTACTCAGTGCCATTATGGCTTTTTCCATAGTGCCTTAATTCATATTTATCGTAATTTGCCTCAATCGGATGTCGATGAAAGCATAAAGGATGTGCGCCATCTTTTTATGCAGGTTACGAGAGAAAATATGAAAACCCAAGATTTTATTAAAGATTGTTTGGAGGCTCCGGACGGTTATCAAAAAAGTCATGAAGAACAGTATTATAGTTTTAAATGCGCCGTTTCAAATTATGATTATGTTTTTGAACTCAGTTTTAATCAAGAACACCCCCATCCGCCCATAGAGGTCAAGCAAACAAATTGTTTGGATGAGAAGACTTATGAACGGATGATAAGAACAAGATTGTTTGAAAGAGCTAAGTTTGCTCGCAGGTTAGATGAATTTTACCTGCTTTATCCCGAAGAAGAGCCAGAGGAACATAAACAAGAAAGAAAAGAGCAAATTCAAATTTATAATGATGTGTCCAGATTAAAAGAACATAAAAAATATTATTGGCGAAATGATAATAGCAGGTGGTACCGCCGCCGAAAGAAAAAAAGTGAGGAGTAAACGTGTTCTGGTTAATAAGACATGCGGAGAGCTTAAGCAATGCCGGTGAAAAATCCGAAACGCATGGAGGTATAGAATTATCCCAAACCGGTCGTGATCAAGCCATAAAATTTTCTCAACAGGTAAATTTTAGACCTGATTTAATCGTCGTTTCGCCATATATTCGCACCCACCGGACGGCAGCGCCTTTGATACAAAAATATCCGTTGGTTAAGGTTGAAGAATGGCCTGTGCAAGAATTTTCAATTTTAGATACCAATCGCTGCCGTAATACTTCTCAAGCCGAGAGACGACCGTGGGTTATGGAATATTATGCCCGCAATGATGCGGATTATGTCGATGGTGAAGGAGCTGAATCGTTTAATCAATTACTTAAAAGGGTTGATGATATGCTAAATCGTTTGCGTAAAATATCAATTGATAAAAAAGTACTGATATTCACGCATGGCAATTTTATTCGTGCGGTTAAGCAAAAGTTGGAAAAAAGACCTTTAACTTTACAAGAATTTGTTGTTCAGCCGGCGATTGCTAATACTGAAATTGTTGATATTTCAAGATATTTTGGAGAGAAATGAAATGCGTTATTTTCTTGAAAAACATGACTCGGATTGCTTAATTATTTTTTTTGCCGGATGGGGATGTGATGAAAATCAGTTTGCAAACCTAAAGGACAAAAAAGATGTTCTGATTGTTTATGATTATCAAAATCTTGATTTGGATTTTGATTTTTCATCTTATGGCAAAATCGATCTTATAGCTTATTCGGCAGGTGTTTTTGTTGCCTCGGTGTGGAAACCTGATTGTAAAATCGGTCAAAAAGTAGCCATAAACGGAAATCCTTATTTGTTTGATGAAAAATTGGGATTGTCTTCGCGATTGGTTGAAGAATTCCGTGCCATTAATTTGGATAATTATTTGGAGTTTAGGCGTAAATATATGGTTGAAACCGATGAAGAATATCAAAAATACAATCAATTAGAGTCAAGACGTAGCCTTGAAAGTTGTCAAGCAGAGCTAAGCAGTCTACAAAAATTATATGAACAATATAAAGATAAATTGATAGCGGATTATGATAAAGTTATCTTATCAGATGATGATCAAATTTTTAATTTGCAGGCTCAACAGCAATTTTATCATTGTCCGATAAAAATTGTTTCGGAAAGCAAGCATCATCTGTTTTTTAAGTTTTCTTCTTTTGAAGAAATTCTTAATTATTAAAGAAAATCCTCAAGTAAGACTTGAGGATTTTCTTTTAAGGGGCTATTCAACATGCGCGTTGCTGCGAATACATTCACGCATGTCATGAACAAAACGCTTAACATTATGTACTTCACGAACATACTTAACGGCAGCTTCGGCTAATTGAGCACGTTTTTTCTCATTGGTCATTAATTGTTTAATGGCATCGACATATAAATTGATTTTATCAAAGCCATCACCAAAAACATCACCCGTCCAAATACCAAATTTAGAAGTCAAATTTTCAGGATTTCGATTAGAAACCAAGACTGTTCCGTAAGACAAGGCTTCTAAGAAAGATACAGGTAAGGCTTCATGAATGCTGGTATTAACCAAGATTTTGGCGTCTTTTAAGAATTGTTGTTTTTTCTCACCATCGACATGTCCGGCAAAATGAAGATTAGGAATGTTCATATACTTTTCGAGTACGGCAGAATTTTTTTCTTTTTCGCGTGTTGTCTTACCTAAGACATAAAATTCATATTCGGGCATGGCTTTTGCAATTTCGCAAAACAACCAACCTCTTTTAACAGATTCAATTCGTCCGAGAAAAATAATCATATCTTTTTTGGGATAAGAAGACACATCGAAAGTTTCATCGATTTCGACCGGATTTGGCAAGTATTTAATAGGCGTATATTTGAGCAGACCATATAAATCAATTGCTTTTTGATTTAGAAAATAGCCTTGAGAGATAAAAGAGACTTGCCCGCGCCTAAATAAAGTGTTTACAAGATCGTAAGTCGGCTGGTAGTAGTAATTTTTTTCAGGAAACAACTTTACGGTTTCAATTTCATCCCATTCATATTTTGGACGCGGATCTTGTATCCATAAAATCAACTGCTTGCGAGCCAATTCCGTATCTTTTTGAATTATATCGGCGGAAGGGTTTGTTAATTCCATAGATAAATATACATCGTAGTTTTTTTTACGAAGAAAACGCTGCATATAGACATAGTTATTGGGTAAATAATAGACGTCAGTATCGTCGACGCGGTAATGTTTTGAAAAATATTTACTTTTTCCTCTTTTTAAGAGGACATCTATTTCAATATCATCGCAAGGAATATACTTACATACAAATCTACGGGCCAAAAAGCCGTAGCCGCCGAAAGCCGTTCCGGCACCGCCGAAAAATTCATCAACTAAAAGACCTACTTTTATTTTACGTTTCATTTTTTATATTTCACCGAAAATATCGTTATTAAATCAAAAAGTTTGTAGACGCGTTTTTTCCCGCCCTTACGATTAGCAGACGAAAAGAGGGGGATAAAACCGAATAAGTTATATTTTATCTTATTGGTTTTGCGGCGAATGGATAAGATTGGTAAAAAGCCAAATAAACGCCAACTGCGTTTGGTTGCATCGACGGCAGATGTTTGATGATTTTCATTAATATATCTCCAAATGTTTCCTTGTGTTAATAGGAGCATGGAAGTATTGAATTGTGACATAAACCAATCGCGATAAGGTGTTAGCGCGGCAGTTGTCCAAAACTCTGCCATGTTTTTGATGGGTGCGCCGTTACATTCATTACGAACGGCATTCCAAGGTTTTTTGCGTGATTCAAAATGGCGAATGACACAATTTTTATATTCTTCTTGCATTTGCTCACGATGTTGAGGATCGCGATGCGCTAATTCCATTTCAATAAATCTGGTTGTGAGATTAAAGCGCCAGGGAAGTTCAAGATACTGGGCATTAAAATATTTATTGAGCAAGTCTTGATCACCGAGAATGATATATTTGCCGAATTTATTAGCAATTTCGGAGATGCCGGTTAAAAAGTTTTCTTCATGCAGTTCTTTTGGATTGAGAAGCAGTACTCCGGCATTAAAATAATGGTGTGCGTTACTCATTTCCATATTTGCAAACCATTTAGATTTATCAACACCATAATCTGCAGCAACCGCAGCCAAAGAATATCTGCCCAAATCGATATCATAGATTTGCCCGATATCACCCGTTACGATTAGGTCTACGTCCAAATAAATCATTTTTTCGAGTTGCGGAAACAAATCGGGAATATACAGACGAGAATAAGTATCGGCCGTGATATGTCCGCTGGTTGATATTTTTTGAGCAAACTCATGGATAAGTTTATGGTCAATCGTAATATATTCGATTTCAAAATTATCAAATTTATCATGCAGCGTATTGATAATTTTTTTATTGAAGTCGCTAATTCCCGATTCAAGACACCAAAATTTTACAAAGCGCTGGGTATTGATACAGGTAGAAGCAATTGTCGTTGCAACCAACGGCGCATAATTATTGTCGCTGGCGATGCAAATATGAATAGTTTCTGATGATTTTTTCATTTTCTTTTTATCCTTAAGATGGGAATGTATAATAAGTTAATACGGTATCCGTTTTTTGTTTGTCTTATTTTCAGTAAATTAAGTCCGAGAAATTTAATTGTAAATTTTTTTGTGTTTTTACTGATTTTTATCAATGGCAGAAAACCGAACAGGTAAAGCGTATAACTATACCCGTCAACGGTGTTTTGCGCTGAAGAATCAGGGTGTGCAATAATATAATTAAGGAAAGCCTCACTGTTACCGGATGTTATGAAATGAATATAATTTTTGTTAGCTGCATTATATTTAAGATGAGCTTCAATAAGTTTATTTTTATCTTTGCAGTTTTGATACATTTCAATAAAGGCTTCTGCGACTTTTCTTTTGCAGTTTATTGAAGGGTTTCTCTCTATAAAACTTTTGAGTAAGACCCAGCGTTGATGATAACAATAACTGTATGCATCATCAGGCATATCTGATTTATTGTATATTTCAGAAATAAATTTCACGGCATTGATTTTAGATTCTATTTTTTGAGGAGACAAAATAGGCTCATCAAGAGAGTCGGACCGTCTCAGATAGTGATAAAAAGTATCTGGGCACAATTCCACTTTATTAGCGGCAGCGACGCACAGAGACAGAAATACAATATCTTGACCGCTGATAATTTTTTCCGGAAATTTGATATTATTTTTTTTGATTAATTCACCACGGTATAAACCTGTCCACCATTGATACATAAAGTACCATTTTCCGTACAGTCTGATACGATTGATTTGAAGATCATCATATCTTTTGGTAAAATCGTGATCGGTAATTTTCGCATTTGCTTTGACGATATCGGCTTTTGTCTGTGTGGCTTTATGATACAGTTTTTCAAAGAAATCGTCATCTACAAAGTCGTCGGCATCAACAAAGCCGATATATTCGCCGACGGCGGCATCAATTCCCGCATTTCTGGCAGCGGCAGCGCCACAATTTTGTGCTTGTTCAATAAGATGAATATGTGCATTTTTACCGGCGAAATCTTTTAATATTTCGAGAGTATTATCGGTTGATTTGTCATCTATGCAAATAATTTCTATATTGCTTAAGGTTTGGTTTAACAAACTATTGAGGCAACGTTTTATATATGGCTCCACGTTGTAGCAGGGAACGATTACGGATATTTTTGCCGTTTGTGTTTTTATACTCGTCATAAAGAACTCCGAACATATATTTCTATTTTCTGACAGAAAACGATATTCTGTCGGATTGACAAGTGCACTCAGAGATATTTTTTATCTGTTTAAGTATCATCTTGTGCAGGAAGTATATAGGAGCTTATTAAAAATGCAACATGAAACTATATTTAATTCAACATATTTGTCGGAAAAAGTTGAAAAACAAAAAAGCCTTAGAAAACTAAGGCTTTTGAGTGGTAGCGAGGGTCGGATTCGAACCAACGACACGCGGATTATGATTCCGCTGCTCTAACCACCTGAGCTACCCCGCCATAAAACGTCATCTTTATTAAAATAAATTTGAATTGGTGTCAATAGCTTTTTTATAAAATTTACAAATTTTTTAAAATATCACCTAAAATAGGTCGGGCGTTTTGTTCATATTCTTCAAACAAATTTTTCCAGGGACGTTTCTGTTCAAAAAAATGACTGCGATGATTGTTGTCATAATATTTGGCTTGCAAAACGACCTCAAGTTTATCCATTTTTTTGACGAAAACGGCCTCAGGAGTATCGCGGCGTTCGTATTCGCAAAATAGATTAAGTAGCTGAGGGCAGTTTGTTTGTTCAGAAATTTTTTGCATTGCCTGAAATTCTAACTCATATTTTTCTTGAGAAGAAATGTTATCACTTGGAACATAGTCTCCGGTAATGGATTCGGCCAAATCATGGACTATTGCAAATTCTAAGCATTTTTGTTTGTTGAGTTCCGGTGGGCATAAAATTAGAATAAGCAGACACATTCCCCAAGAGTGATCGGCAACGGATTCCGGATGATCAACCATACGCAATATCCATCCTTTTCGAGTTGTATCTTTTAATCTTCCGATGTTTTCTGCTAATTTATTAATATCCATTGATGACCTTTATGCCTAATGTTGAGAGTATTTTAGATTTTCAACTTGTCAAAATACGTATCTTTTTATATATCAATTAGAATTGATTGTAAATGCTGGAGAATAAATGATAAAATATTTAATCCAACCTATATGGTTAATATTGTTATTTTGCTCGTGTTTGCCAACAGCCTCGGCAGAAGAAAAAACAGAAAAAAGTAATTTGAGAGCTAATTTTCGTCGTATTGCCATAGAAATGTCCTCAACGGAAGTTAAAAATGCCGAACTTTATGCCGATAATCCAAATTCGGAGCTGAGTTCTGACAGCAAAACAGAACTTAAAGGCGTTTTTGATTTTGTTTTGGAATATGAACAACCCAATTGGCAATGGAATAACAGTCTGTTTATGGAATATGCCCAGACAAGACTAAAACCGGCAGGAGAACCGGCAACAACCGATGAAGACGACGATCAAATTCTTTTTTCAACGGATTATAATTACAAATTATACAAAGATTTTTTCGATAATGGCGATTTGGGACCTTTTGTCAGTGCCGCCTATGAAACGGAATTTACCCGAAATAATGATGCCCCGAAGATGCAGGCGGTACGCGCCAAAGCCGGTATGAAATTGTTTAACGGAAAAATTATCCGAGAATTATATGTTGCAGGCGTCGGAGAATATGACTTTACATATAGTGATAATAAGGTGTCAAAAAGCGCCTATGAAATCGGGTTTAGGATGAGAAAATCCGTTTCCAAAGAAGTTCGTTATGAATTTGAAGGTTATTTTAGAGATTACGTGACTTTTAGCCAATACGTGCCGACCGATTTGGAATATGAACTAAATTTAATCGCGAGAATGCGTGTCAAAGTCTATAAACAGTTCAGTTTGTCTCCCTATATCAATTATTTTCAGGGAAAAGCCCGCGGTGTCGATAAAGAAGGGTCAAATTTCTTAATCGGCGTTGCTTTCGCTTTTTCCGATTGCTATGATTTGTAATAAGTTTATAAAAAAGATTATTCGTTTCGGGACTATGCCTTTTTGACATAGTCCTTGAGCAATTTTTTGTGTCCGGCGTTGTCAAACCAGATTTCGAGTTTGTTGCCTTCAATTCTTAAAACTTTTCCATATCCGAAAGTTTCGTGAAATACCCTTGCTCCGGTTGAAAATCCGGCAGCTTGGTTGCGCATTTTTTGTTTAGCTTGCCAAAAGTTGTTGCTCCATCCGTAATCTTCGCGGACATAGCTGAAACGGTCACTGTCTTGAATAACATTGCTTTCTTGACGTTGATTGTAGTGATTGCCCGAACTTTGAAAACGACCGGCGTTCCAACCGCTTGAGTAACCTCCGCCAAAGCAGGAGGCTGCCTGATTGCAAATTTCTATATTGGCGGGAGGCAACTCATTAATGAAACGGGAAGGCATATTGTTTTGCCATTGACCGTACATACGACGATTTAGCGCCGTCAGAATATAAAGTCTGCATTTGGCGCGGGTAATGGCAACATAAGCCAAGCGGCGTTCTTCTTCCAAAGCCGAATTGCCTCCGTCGTCTAAGGCTCTTTGATGCGGAAATAGTCCTTCTTCCCAACCGGGGAGAAAAACTGTATCAAATTCCAGTCCTTTGGCCGAGTGGAGTGTGATAAGCATAACTTTGTTACTGTCAAGATTGTTATCATTATCCATAACCAAACTGACATGTTCCAAAAAGTCATTTAGGCTCGGATATTGTTCGGTATCGCTCATGACGTTGACGAGTTCTTTGAGGTTTTCAATACGTCCTTCGGCTTCGGCCGATTTATCGCTTTTAAGCATTTCCATATAACCCGAGTCTTCCAAAACCTGAGCCAACAAGTCGTCGGGAGTGACGGCATTCATGGTTTGACGCCATTGATAGAAATTGTTTATCAATTCGGAAACGCTGTTTTTGACTTTTCCCGAAAGAGCGCCGTCGGCTAACATTTTTTCGATGGCCATAAACATAGAGACGTGATGAGTACGAGCTTCGTTTTCAAATTTTTCAACCGTTTTGGCGCCGATACCGCGGGCAGGCTTGTTGATAATGCGTTCCAAAGCCAAATCATCGGAAGGTTGAAGAATGACTCTTAAATAGGCGAGGGCATCTCTGATTTCGGCCCGTTCATAAAATTTCGGTCCGCCGATAACCTGATAAGGAATGGCTTCGGCAATAAATTTTTCTTCGAATTCTCGGGTTTGCGCGGCCGTTCTTACCAAAATAGCCATTTGATTATATTCGGTGCCGTTTCGGTGTAAATTTTCGATTTCGTCGGCAACAAAGGCGGCTTCTTCCGTGCCGCTGTAAGTGCTGACGACTTTAATTTTATTATTTTCCTGCTGTGCGGCAGGGGAGTTTTCGGCAACTTTTAAGGTTTTACCCAAGCGATCCTGATTGTGGCGAATAAGAGCCGAAGCCGCGGCCAAGATATTGGCGGTGGAGCGATAGTTGCGTTCCAAACGAATTACTTTGGCATCGGCAAAGTCTTTTTCAAAACGCAAGATGTTTTCGATTTCGGCGCCGCGCCAAGAATAAATGGATTGGTCGTCATCGCCGACGCAGCAGAGATTGCGGTATTTTTGGCAGACCAAGCGTAAAAACAGATATTGTGTTACATTGGTATCTTGATACTCATCGACCATAATATATTTGAAGCGTTCTTGATAATCTGCCAAAACATTGGCGTCTGACATCAAAATATTGAGGGTGTACAAGAGCAGGTCGCCAAAATCAACGCAGTTGAGTTCGAGTAAGCGAGCCTGATATTTTTTATATATTTCGGTTAAAGCGGTGGCGCGGAAATCGTTGTCGATTTTATCAACGGTTATTCCTTTGTCCTTCCACAACTGAATTTTATCCAAAACCGATTGTGGCGGGTATTGTTTTTCGTCAATTCCTTCGGCTTCGATGATTTGTTTAATCAGTCGGCGTTGGTCATCTTCTCCCAAGATGGTGAAATTACTTTTTAAGCCGACAAGTTCGGCATGTTTTCTTAAAATTTTGGCGGCGATACCGTGGAAAGTTCCCATCCATACCGAGTCGACAAGATTTCCGATAAGATTGCGAGCGCGTTCTTTCATTTCGCGGGCGGCGCGGTTGGTAAAAGTAACAACCAAGCAATTCCACGGGTTAGCTTTCATGTTTGCCAGAATGTAAGCCAGTCTGGTGGTCAAGACGCGAGTTTTACCGGTACCGGCTCCCGATAAAACCAACAGCGGTCCTTCGGTTGTAGTGACGGCTTGTTTTTGCTCGGGATTAAGTTCTTGCAGCCAAGGTGTTTCGGGCATAAGCAAAGATGTGTTATCATAAGTTTGTACCGGCTCGGGATCGGCAAGGTCAAATATATCGTTCATCGTGGGATACTTCTTGTTTTTTTATTTACCGCCGCCTATATTATATTATTATCAAGAGAAATAAAAGAGCTTTATAAAACTATAAACAAGAGGGAAAAATGTCTGAAATTCGTGATAAAATCATAGGGTTAAAAAATTATATGGACAGCCGTATCATCGGTCAAAAAGATTTGGTCAAAAAGATGATTATTACTTTGTTGGCTGAAGGACACGCCTTGGTTGAGGGTGCGCCGGGGTTGGCAAAAACCAAAGCGATTAAGACATTAGCGGATTGTATTTCGGCAGATTTTAACCGTATTCAATTTACACCTGATTTGTTGCCGTCGGATATTACCGGCAGCGAGATATATGTCAGTCAAAAAGGTGAATTTGAGTTTCGTAAAGGACCTATATTTTCAAATCTTGTTCTGGCCGATGAAATTAACCGTGCGCCGGCAAAAGTTCAATCGGCTTTGCTCGAAGCCATGGCTGAACGTCAGGTCAGTGTCGGCGGACAAAAGTATTTGTTGCCGCGCCTGTTTATGGTTATGGCGACCCAAAACCCGATTGAACACGAAGGAACATATAATTTGCCTGAAGCGCAATTGGATCGTTTTTTGATGTATATCAAAATTGATCAACCCGGAGCCGAAGATGAACGCAAAATTTTGGAATTGGTGAGAAGTGAGGGGACGCTCAGCACGCCGAATTTTAATAATAAATTCGATAAAATCGAAATAGCCGATGTTGAAGCGGCGACGAGAGAAGCCTTGGCAACCCATGTCAGTCAGGAAATGGAAGAATATTTGGTACAATTGATTGTTGCAACCCGCAAGCCGGAAAAATATGATGAAAAATTAGCGGGAATGGTGATGTTCGGGGCCAGTCCTCGGGCTACGATTGCACTAGATCGTTGCGCAAAGGTCAATGCTTGGTTGGATAATCGTGACTTTGTAACGCCGGAAGATATTCATGCGGTTATATATGATATATTGCGTCACCGCATTATTTTGAGTTTTGAGGCGCAGGCCGAAGGTGTTACCAGTGATGACATCATCAGTCGTTTGTTAACATTGGTTCCGTTGCCATAAAATAAACGGAGGGCAAAATGCACAGATTTGCCAAATTTGCAAGCGGATGGTTTCATAGGCATAAGGAAAAAGGCAATGGATTGTCTGTTTCTTTGCAAGAGCTTATGGAAGAAAGAAAAGATCTGAACCGCCTGCATCAAAAAACAAAATTAGTACCTTCGGATATGGCGGGTGAGGTGCGTTCGGCATTCAAAGGCCGAGGCATTGAAATGGAAGAGATACGTGAATACACGTTCGGTGATGACGTTCGCGATATTGATTGGCGTGTTACGGCACGCAAAAAAACGCCTTATACGAAAGTTTATGCCGAAGAAAAAGACCGAGAAATATATGTTTTGCTCGATTTGTCACCGAGTATGGTTTTTGGAACTCAAAAGGAACTTAAGTCGGTTACGGCGTCTAAAATAGCGGCGTTGATTGGCTGGATGGCGCAAGAAAACGGGGACAGATTTGGAGCGGTTATATATGATGGTGAAAAATTAAATACATTCAAATCACAACAGAACAGAGCGCATTTGTTGGCTGTTTTAAAAAAAATCAGCGAAATCGGTCATAAGATTTTAACAAATTATACTCAAGGCAAAAGTATGGGAGCTCATCCGCTTCAAGTCATGTCAAAATTGATAAGGAGCAGGGCAGCCGTTTTTATTATCAGTGATTTTAAACAATTCGGCGATTCGGAGAAAAAAGCCTTGTCCGCTTTGGCTAAAAAAGGGCAAATTTTTTGTATTAACGTATTTGACACTTTGGAAACAAAAGCTCCGAAAAGCGGTGAATATATGGTTGCCGAACAAGGAAAAACGCTTGTTTTTGATACTCGTTCCAAAAGTTTTTGTCGTCAGTACCAGAAAGTTTTTGCCGATAAGAGACAATACCTAAAGACATTTTGTCAAAATATGGGTTGTCATTATATTGAGGTAAGAAACAATGAAGATATTTTATCTCAATTGAAAATTATTTGAGGCAAATATTGACAAAAATTTTTTTACATGCTATTGCTAAAAACAAATTATTTTGTTAAGAAGAGAGAAAATTATGGTTAAAACAAATGAGAATAACGCGTACCGCAGAGGTCAAGAGCTGTTGGACCAAGGTATGTATAAGGAAGCTATCGTCCAATTTGATGAAGCAATAAAAGAACAGCCGCAATCTTGGAAAGCACTAAATTCTAAGGGATTTGCTCTGCAAAAATTAAGCAAATATACTGAAGCGGTCGAGTGCTTTGATAAAGCACTTGCGCTTAATCCGCAATCGGTTGAAGTTATCAATAATAAAGGTGTTACATTGTCAATGCGCGGTCTTTATAAAGATGCGATTGAACAATTTGATATGGCTATAGCCTATGATCCGACATCTCTGGAGGCCTTGAACGGAAAAGCCATTGCGTTGCAGCATATGTATCTTTATAAAGAAGCCTTGGATGTGTTGGAACAAGCCATGAAAATTGATAATAAACACACTCAAACATTGTTGAGCATAGCTGTGACATTACAAAAACTTAAACAATTTGATCGCGCTATATCATTTTTCAAAAAAGTTTTAACTTACGATAAGTCAAATATTAAAGCATGGAATGGTATAGGTGTTACCTATCAATTAATGGGTGATAACAATTCCGCATTGAAATGTTTTACTAAAATTTTAAATATTGATAGCCATGAAATTCAAGCATGGATAAGTATTGGTTTTGTTTACCAAAAGATGATGAAATTTAACGATGCTTTGAAATGTTATAAAAAAGCACAAATGATTAATAATAACCGCTATCATCACAAACTCTATGATGGTTTGGCAAGTTGCTTAACCAAGCTATCAGAGTTTGATCAAGCAATTGAGATTTACAAACAAATATTCCAGACGGAAGAAGGCAAAAAGAAATGGGATGCTCAGCGTTCAATTAAATTTGTCAGCAAATTGAAACGTAAAAAAGCAACAGGAACTTTGCCGGACTTAGTTCCACCTGAAGAAGCTTAAATTTTTCCTATCTTTCAAGCAAAAACCCCAAGTGTATAACTTGGGGTTTTTATAATAAGAAATCTTTTGGGCGGGGTAAGAATGCCTAAGGTAAAAATTTTACATATACCTGTTTGAAAAAGCGATAAAATTATTGATTTTAAATATATTATGTCTTAAACTTCCGATTATAAAAAATAAGAATATATTCAAATGTATATGTTGTTAATGACTAACAAGGGGGAAGCATGAGATATAAGACAAACGGCAAGATATTGTCAGTTTTGCTGGCAG
>CALXPO010000003.1 GCA_944390315.1 uncultured Alphaproteobacteria bacterium | reverse complement strand
CGTAAGTTTTGCGTATTATCGCAAAACTAACTTCGTTTCGGTCAAAGCACCTGTAACATTTGCCTTGCACGCTGTCGCGGCTTTGCAAATTAACAGGTTCTTTCCACCATACAAAAAAAGGCTCCATTGGGAGCTTTTTTTTGTATGGTGCCCTGAAGAAGACTCGAACTTCCACGACCAAAAACGGTCACAAGTACCTGAAACTTGCGCGTCTACCAATTCCGCCATCAGGGCAACGGATATTTTAATAACGGCATTTTTGCAATTAGTCAATATCTTTTCTTATAGGTATCCGTATGCATATAATAATAAAAATCCACCCAAGCCTATGCGATAAATGACAAAAGGTAGAAATGTATAGTTTTTGAGCCATTTCATCATTATAAAAATAGCGGCAATCGAGGCTATAAAAGAATATCCAATACCACTTGCCATATAATGCAAGTTTTCAAAATTTCCGCTTTGCCAAATTTCTATGGCAACCAACAGTCCGGCTCCGGCAATTGCCGGTATCGATAGCAACATGCAAAAGCGTGCTGCTTCGCGACGTTCTATTTTTAAGAAACGGCTGGTGGTAATTGTTATTCCCGAGCGGCTGGTTCCGGGAATCATCGCCAAACATTGCGCTAAGCCGATGATTACGGCATCTTTATAGCCCATGTCCTCAACTTTGCGGGCTGAAGGCTGATAGTGGTCGGCAATCCACAGCAAAATGCCGAACAACATAATGTTCCAACCGATGATTTTGGTTGAGCGCAACCACTCCATGCCATAATTGTGGAGTAACAAACCAAATATAACCGCCGGAATTGTGCCGACTACAAGCATCCAAAAAAGTTTGGGATTATATTGTGACAGTTTTTCAATAAAAGCCTTTCGTTTTTCATCGGCTTTTTTGAGTAAATTTGCTTTTATTTTCGGACAGGTTTGCAACAAGCTGTTCAAAAGTCCGCAAATCATATTCCATATATCGCGGTAAAAATAAATCATTACCGCCAGAATCGAACCGACGTGTACGGCAATATCTATTTCCAGACCTTGGTCGGGAAAGCTCGTGAATTTTGAAAGCAAAATTAAGTGCCCAGAGGAACTTACGGGCAAAAATTCGGTAAAGCCCTGAAGAGCCGATAAAATAATGATTTGCAGATTGGTCATATTTCTTTATCCGTCGGTTTAATTTTGTTACATTTTTTATTGTTGATGCTAAGCAGTGAATGCGGACGAAAACGAACGTTGTTGAGAGATGCTCCCCAGTGCAGGTGTGGGCCGGTTGCGCGTCCCGTATGTCCGACCAAACCGATGATTTGTCCTTTTTTGACTTCGTCGCCGACTTTGACTTTGCTTTCTTTCATATGAGCATAGATGGTTTGCAGACCTTGTCCGTGGTCAATGATGACCATATTGCCGGTATAAAAGTAGTCTTTGCCGTTAAGAATGACTTTTCCGTTGCCGGCCGCTTTTATCGGCGTGCCTTCGGGAGCGGCAATATCGGTACCGCTGTGGGGACTCTTGGGGATTCCGTTAAAAACGCGTTGATTGCCGAATTCGCCGCTGATGCGTCCTTCAACCGGCAGAATAAAACCATCGCGCCAATAGTCGCCCCTTTGCATCAAGGTGAGGGATTTACGTACGTCTTTTTGCTCGCGTTTAATTTCGGCATCATGAGAAGAATCGGGGGTTACCTTTTGTTGAGCCACACCGTTAATACGTTGGATGTCCCAATCATACGTTCCGATTGAAAGTGGGTAATTTTGCCGTTTTCCGTCGGGATAAACGGCAGAAAAAGAAGTGGAAGCCGGTTCATCCCGTCCGAAAGCCATAATAAAATAGCCGTCTTCGGTAATGGGATAATTTTTGTGATTAAATTCTACACGTTCGGCATTGTCGTTGACTTTACCGATGATGATTTCGCCTTGTTTGAAATCTCCGCATAACTCAACTGCCTGTGCCGACTGACTAAATGCGAATAACAAACTAGCGGTCAAACAAATCGCCTTGTAATTCATCTTTCCTCACAATCACTTTGGTTTTGACCGAGCCGTCGGCGAATACGACTTCCAAGTTGGCGCTTTTTTGGGCATCGGCAGCGGAATATACGGTTTTTTGGCGGGCATTCTTAACCCAAGCAAAGCCACGTTTTAAAACACTTTCTACCGATACCGAATCTAATCGTAAGCCTAAATTATTCAGAGCTTCGGTCTTTTGATTGATGATATTTTTAATATAAAAAGGTTTAATTTCGCTTAAACTTAGGCGATTTTGTCGGTTTTCGAGATAATTTTTGAAGCTAAGGTTCAGTCTTTCGCTGCGGTCATCAAGTTTTTGAACATTTTCGGCCAAAATTTGTTCCAGATTGGGAATCCCTCGCTTTAAGCCGTCAAGCAAGTTTCGCTTTTCTTGCAGATATCTGACTCCCGCACTGATGAGGCGGCTTTGTATGGTGAGCAATCGAGCCTCTAATTCACTTTTGACGGGGACGGCAAATTCGGCGGCACCGGTCGGGGTTGGCGCACGCACATCGGCGGCAAAATCTATCAGCATGGTGTCGGTTTCATGTCCGACGGCAGAGATAAGCGGAATTTGGGAATTATATACCGCACGGACAACGACTTCTTCGTTAAAACACCAGAGGTCTTCAAGTGAACCACCGCCGCGCGCCACAATCAAAACATCGGGACGGGGAATCGCTCCGTTTGCGGGAAGATTGTTAAAACCATTGATGGCCGCGGCAATCTGTTCGGCGGCGCCTTCACCTTGCACTAAGGTCGGCCAGACAATAATACGTGTCGGAAACCTGTCCGTAACACGATGGATAATATCGCGAATAACCGCACCGGTCGGGCTGGTAACCACGCCGATGACTTGCGGTAGAAAAGGAATGGGCTTTTTGTGAGCAATATCAAACAGACCTTCGGCGGCAAATTTTTGTTTGCGTTCTTCCAGCAGTTTGAGCAAAGCACCGGTGCCGGCAACCTCCATTTGCTCAATAACAAGTTGATAGTTGCTTTTTCCGGCAAAAGTGGTGATTCTGCCCGTTGCCACAACTTCCAGACCGTCTTCGGGTTTGACCGCCAGTGAGGCGGCTACACCTTTCCAGCATACGGCGGAAAGGTTGGCGTTTTCATCTTTTAAGGAAAGATAATAATGTCCGGAATCTGCCCGTTTGCAGCCGAAAATTTCACCTCTAACGCGAATTTTCGCAAAAGTATTTTCCATCAATCTCTTGATGGCAAAAGAAATTTCACTGACACTGAATTCGGGTATTTGTTCCTGCATTTTTCCCTCACGGCGCATAATTCTAACGGATATTTTTTTTGACCGCAAGCAATATCGTCATTCTTGAAAAAAATATTTTTTTTAGCTTGTTATCACCGGTTAAAACGGTCTAAAATCTTTGCAAATAAACTTCGGAGGACTAAATTATGAAAAAATTTCTGTTGGTGTCGGCTTTGGTTTTGAGTGCCGGAATTGCACGAGCGGCCGTCAATTGTAATGAACCGAATTTCCATTATATTAATGATAATTATGTCTGCTTGAGTCCGGATTTGAAAAACAGAAATAACCGAATAGAAGAAATAGAAAATAACTTAAAACGTCCTCCCGAAAGATTGCAACACGAAATAAAAAGCCTAAAGCAAGCCATTGCCAGAGAAACAGGTGATGAGCCGGCTGTTGTTCAGAAAAGAAATAAATTGGAACAGAGATTAAAAGAAGTTGAAGCGCAATTAAGAGATTTCAGAAAAGATGCTGATGAACAAAAAAGATTTATCGGGCGTATTTTAGAAGATGGCAGAAATTGTGCCGACGAAGATTGTATGAAAGAGGTTTTTGACCGGACTTTGGCGGGATTGGTTCGTTTTAATCGTCAAAGCGGCTGTCAGTTACCCAAAATAGAAGATGACTGCGAAGTTTATGTTTATGCTACTCAAAACCGAAGCAAAGAAAGCGAAGATATTTTTCTGACCGATAAATATAAAACTTATCAAGAAAAAATAAAAATAAATCGTCCGCAAAAATGTGTTTATTTATTCCTGACTTCCGGTATGCCTCAGGTTTGGGATATTTATATGACCGAAGATACCGATTTGAGAGCCGTTTATGTCGGTAGTTCTCAGCCGCAGTTGGTGCGTGGATATTCAGATAAGACCAATGTCGTCGTTCATCGACAAAATGAATTGTTGCGTGACGCAGAGAATTGTTTTCGCTCACAGGATGATTTGAATCCCAAAACAAAAAATAACTTTTTAGACAGAGCAGGTGTTGCCAAAGAGCGAATAATATATTTGGCTGATGGAAAAATTGGCGAAAATGCTCCGGTCGATGCTTATGTTTTTAATAAAGCCAATGTCAGTTCCAAAGTGCCATCTTTAGCTTTGCCGCCGCTTGAAAAAGGGTGGAATAAGCTGATTGAGGAGAAAAAAGTTCGTCCCGTTACGGAGGCTGATATCGAACATATTAAAAAATCAGGAATTATCAATATTGATAATCACGAATTTTTGTGGCGCCAAAAGGCTTATCGTAAATTGTTGAAGTATAAGGATCAGCTGATACGCGACGGTTATGTCATTACCGGGGATATTGACAGACTTCCCAAAGATGCGGAGCATAAATTTATTTTTGTTGAAGCCGGACATAAAATCCCCGAAAACTTAAAAATAAATCCGACTTTTGATAAAAGCGTGAAAGGTGTCGGTATGTTTTCTCGGACTTATTTGATGTTGCCGATTAAAGCCGACAATTTGCCGCCGCTGCTTAACTGTAATCGTCAGGATAATGTGTTATCAAAAGTTATCTGTGCCGACGATAATTTACGTCAAAAGGCTTTACATCTGACCGAATTGTTTGATTTGCATTATCAGTATAAACCCGAGATGATAAGCGCTTATCAGGTTTACGGTTGGTATAGGTTAAACGGCTGCCAAGATAAAAAATGTCTGGACACGGTTCTAACCGAAGCCACAGCTTGGCTTGAAAACAAGATTTATTTGACTGAAGATGAAGATGCGCAATCGGCAAAATGCCAAATCAAATTTTCACCCGACTGCGAAGTTTATGCATTTAGCAGTACCGGCGGTGCAGATGAGTTAAAAGGACAATATATCAGTGAAGACGCCGTTACCTACAATACCAAAGTGAAAGTTAATCAACCGGGAAAATGTGTGGTTCTGTTTTTGAGTTCTTACAGTCCGATGGTTTGGGATATCTATACCACTCCGGCAACAGATTTGCAGGCGGTGGTTGTTACCGGACATGATGAGCAAATGTTGCGCGGTATGAAACAAGGAGTGCAAACCAAGGTTCGTTTCGGTAATCATATTCAAATGGGTGACGATGTTTGCCTACCTTATCATGTTGACAAAAATCAGATGGCAGATGCAATCAATGATTTATATTTAGGTATCAAAAAAGTTAATCTTTTAGATAAACCGATTGTCGGAGAAGAAGTGGATGATAAGTTTTATGAATATAATCCCAAAATGATTGACGGGGAGTTTCTGGATTTAGATATAGCTCCGGGCAGAGCAGGCCTTGAACAGCTAATACAGGCTAAAAAGTTAAAAAGGTTAACTAAAGAAGATGTGAAAAAGATAAAAGAAGCAGGATATTCTTTTATAAAGGGTATTGGGCCGCAAGGTAACGACGATCCGTTTGTTTTTTGGCAGTATAAAAATTATGTTTTGTTGGATAATATCGATAAATTACCCAGTGGTCTGGAGGGAGGAGCAGGTGTTATATTGATGCTCCCTCAAGGTATCAATTTGCCGCAACATAATCAAGGAGGAAACGATTTTTATTCGGTCAATTTACCGGTTGAGGCTTTTAAAAAATAATCCTATTGACAAAATAAAGATTGACCTTTTGTCTAAATATGCTAATATCATATTTACTAACAAAATTATTTATAAACTATGACGTATAGATTTCAACTCAGAGAGCTCAATGATTTTGCTCTCGCATTAAGAGAAACAGACAAAAAGACGTTTGTAGACAAATTTGCAACGTGTCTGAGAATGTTATTGTTCGATAGAAGAGTCCATGCCTTGTCACCGGAAGAAAAAGTTTCCAGTGCTTTTTCTTTCCTTTGCGAGGATTATGAAAATGACTGGGTTCTCCTCAAAGAAATGGTCGATTTCCTACCGGATTATCGATTAATGCATGAAGTCGCTTTGCAGCTACGCTATATTTCGTACTGCAAACATCGGCTGCGTTCTTTAGGCAGATTTGCCAGAGGAAGAAAAATGCGCTTGTTCGAAATACGAGAACTGACATTCCAAGATATGTTCTCGGTAGCAACTTCCTATTTCATAATCATGGGGTGGGGAGATGGAAAAGAATTCAAAGAACTGTTTGCAACCGTCTGAGTTCTGTAAAATGTTGCGAATAAGGGAAACAATATTGTTTCCCTTATCGTTTTTTTAAAGTTTTATTTTATGATAATAAATAGTGTCGCCGCTGTTTGAGAGAAAGTCTTTCGATGGCATAGCGTAAGGTGGTTCGCGGCAGCTCAGGTGCGTAGCTGTTTAGAAAATTCAGCAGTTCCTGCAAATTTTTCTTGCCCATTTCCCGCAACATCCAACCGAGCGCTTTGTGAATTAAGTCTTCTTTATCTTTGCAAAGGCTTAAGGTTATTTTTTTTATCGGTTCAAACTGCCCCTGTTTTATAATATGCCAGTTGGCGACAATTGCCGCTCTTTTGGACCAGAGGTGGTCTGTGTTTGCCAGATTATATAAAATTTGATAATCGTTTTGTTCGCAGCAATAAACTCCTAAGATTTTGTGAACGGAAATGTCAATTAAATCCCAGTTGTTGATATAATTGAGATGATGAAGATAAAATTCAACGATTTTTTGTCGTTCCTCATCACTTTTGCTTTTGGCAAACAGCTCAACCGCGAGTAAAACAGCGGTGGATCGGACTTCGTGGAAAGGGCAGGTGATGAGTTCTTGCAAATCATTCAACTCTACGGTCTTTTTATATTTTTTGACAATTTGGCGAATATCTGGCAGGCTTAATCCCAAAAAAATGTCGTGTTCGCCGTATTCTCCTTTTCCGAGTTTGAAAAAACGCGCCGATTTTTCGGCCTGCTCAGGTGAGGAAGAGGTTTGAATTTCATGTATGATTTGTTGACTGATATTCATAAGTTATTCCTTTTTTATGAGAATGTCAGATTAACTGTTTTATGATTATCAGTCAAAAGAAAAGAGCCTTTTGTCAAGGCTCTTTTCTTTCTCTATCCGTTGAGGTTAACGATTCCGCGGACAAAAGCGTAAATGGCCCAGAGTGAGATGAGTATCATCAGTCCGGCTAAAATCAATTCTCCGTATGAAAAGGCTTTTTGTTCGGGAGCAGATTGTTTTCTTGCCCAAACAAATACGGGAATGCCCAAGGTCATAAAAATGACCGCCATTAATAAATAGTTCAGTCCCGCGGCGTAAATGAGCCAAAGAGCATAAATGGAACCGATAACCGATGACAGCAAGGCAGCAGAACGTTTAATCGAAAGTTTTGTCGGATATTCACCATCCTCACAAATCTTCCACAGATAAGCGCAACTTGAAAAATAGGCCGGTAAAACCATAACGCCGGTTATGCTGAGCATGGTGTTCCAGGCATTGTTGGAAAAATAGACCAATAATATCATGGCCTGCATCAAGATGCTTGTTACCCACAAAGAAACCGACGGAGCTTGATATTCGTTTTCTTTGGCAAATTCTTTCGGAAAAGTTCCGTTTTCAGCAGCTGCCTGCGGAATTTGTGCCGTTATCATGGTCCATGCGAGCCAACTGGTCAAAACAGAAATCAACAATCCGATGTTCATTAACCAGGCACCGAATTTGCCGATGACTTTTTCGAGTATTCCTGCCGTTGACGGATTGGCAACTGCGGCTAATTCTTGCTGATTCATATAGCCGAAAGGTACCAGTGACAACAAAATATAAATAACAAGACAACCGACAAATCCCAGTAAAGTTGCCTTACCGACCGTTTCGGCATTTTTGGCGTGTCTGGACATAACTACCGCACCTTCAATACCGATAAAAGCCCATAAGGTTACGAGCATGGTACTTTTGATTTGTGTGCTTAAGTTGCCCAGCGATTTTGTTTTTTCACCCCAAAAGTCAAAATCGAAACGGTCTATATGAAATACAAAAAGCAAAATTATAATGAATAAAATCAAAGGTACAATTTTAGCAACGGTTCCGATTGTGTTGACTAAAGTGGCTTGTTTAATTCCTTTTAAGACTAGGAAATTAAATCCCCAAATTAAAATTGAGCCGCCGATGATAGAGGCTAAATTGTTGCCGCCGGCAAAGTACGGTGGAAAAAAATAGTTGAGAGCGTCCATGGTGATAACGGCATAACCGACATTTCCGCAAATTTGGCATAGCCAATAGGACCATCCTATCGTAAAACCGACGTAAGGACCAAATCCCTCACGGCTGTACATATAAATGCCCGCGGTTAAATCGGGTTTTGCCAATGAGAGCGTGCGAAAAGTGTTGGCTATAAAATAAACACCGAAGCCGGTAATAAGCCATGATAATAAGACGGCACCGGCCGAAGCTCCTGCTGCCATGTTTTGTGGTAAGGAGTAAATGCCTCCGCCGACCATAGAGCTGACGACAATTGCTGCCAAGGCTAATACGCCTAATCCGCCCGATGAGGTATCTGTGGATGTCGGTTGTTTTTTATCTTTCATTATTTTAATTCCCTTATCTTTTGTTAAAAGAGGCGAACAATTATTGGTTTAATTGCCTCGCCTCCGCTTTTAAATATTGATTATCAAAAGTAAAAAAATTATACTTTTGCCGGTGCGGCATGTTCGAAATTTAGGAAACCCAAACAAGTTAAGCAGTAGCCAAACTGTTGGGTGATGTTGATATAATTATGGTAAAGTTGAAATTCACTGTGTTTTTGAACGCCGCGAATTTCCAACTCGTGATTAAGTGAGCGGTTCAACCACATTTCACAGTGTGTTTTGGCAATATCATCATCAATATAGGTATCAAAATATTCAACATATTCGGCGGCCCATCCTCCGATTAACTCACCTTTTGTGTTTTTGCCCCAACAAATGCCGACACCTGTGGCAATAGCTTTATGATTGTCTCGGTTGGCACCGTTTCCGGCCATAATTACCTCTAATACGGCACCGTGTTTGAATTGATTGACAACCTTGTCTACCGGTACGATATTTCCGTACAATTCTTTTGGCAGAACGGAAGTGTAAGGAATAATGTTAAAATTCTCAATTTTAGCTTGTAATAAAGCAGAATCGTAACAAAAAGTTTCAAAAGGTTGCGGGGGTATACCTTGATCAGATTGTCCGGCCCCGCCGGTTTGAAATGCCAATGTCGGATAACGAACTCCTTCGGTCATATTTTTTCTCCTTTTATAAAATTATGTTTGATTCAGCAACTGAGGTAATCGGTGAGTTTGTTTTTTCAAGTTGACTTATACTAAAGATATAAAAAAGCTTTTTCCCTCTTTTCCTTTCTTTTTTCGTGCATACATAAAGAGCATAAAATCGGTGTAAAGGAGAATAATTATGAAAGTTGGGCAAATTGTGATTGCTTGTTCCGTTGTTTTAGGGGAAATTTTAGGTATGTCATCATCGGTTATGGCCGATGAAAGCGGTGTTTCGCGCAGTGCTGCACAGCGTGTGGCGGATTCCGTAAAAAGGCGTAATCTTTCGTTTAGTGATGTTGGACAAGACTATAATGAGTTTAAAAATTATTTGAGTCAAAAATACAATTTTGATTATTCCATTGATATTTCTTTTTTGCCACAGCGAGGTGCGCCCAACGGTAAAAAAACTTCTTTGCAGACTATAATTGCACCGAGTTTTACCTGGACAACGTTTGATAATGAATATGGCAGCGGAACTTTGAATTTTGCATATTCCATGACCAGATACAGCGGCTCATCGGCCTCCAGAATTGAAAATAATATCGGGGTGGTTACCGAAATTAATGATTCTGACGATGTGTCAAATTCGTTTAATGAATTGTATTACAGCTACCAACTTGGCGGAGAATGGAATTGGTTGACGGTTGCCGCAGGTCAATTTCCTTTATATAATTTCGACGGCAGTCAGTATGATGCCAATCAACAAGTTAACTTTATTAATTACGCATTGTCGCAAAATGCCAGCTCAACTTATTCAACCGCCGGAGTTGGCGCTTTTGTACAGATAACGCCGAATTCGGATTGGTCCTTTGCCGTCGGCGCTCAAGATGCAACCGATACGGACGGCGTCAGTGTCAGAGTTAATGATTTAGACGAAAAACATTTTGCAACCTTCGGATATGCCGCCTATACGCCGACCATCAAAGGATTGGGAAGTTCGCAGATTTCTTTGTTGGTTTATAACCAGCCGTGGGTTGAGGAGCAAAAACAAACGACAAACGGTTGGTCGCTTAATTTAAGTCAAAATATCGGTAAAAAATGGTCCATATTCGGCAGAGTTAACGGCGTATCGGGATCGGTTGCCGAAATTGAACAATCCTGGGTGTTGGGAATGGTGTATAACAATCCTCTTGACCGTAATCCGTCGGATCAAATCGGACTTGCTTTTGCCTATAATAAAATTGATGAAGAAGCCGTCGGAGAAACTTTGTCACACAGCAGTGAAAAAGTTGTTGAGGCATATTGGTCTTGGGGTATATCCAAGTGGATGACGCTTACGCCGGATGTTCAATTTTATATTGATCCGGCGCTTAATCCAAAATCTGATTATGCCACGGTGGTCAGTTTGCGCATGAGCTTGTTTTTCTAGAACTTAGATTTCTCGTCCGGACTTGATATTCTCTAATATGTTGCGAGGCGTAGTTTCTGCAAATAGGTGATAAGTATCAGTATTTTGTCTTAAGAGCGAAGCTACATGACTGTCAATACGTCTTCCGTCATATAGAATTTGCAGTATCATCTGCGCTTTTTGGAAAGAGATAATTTGTTTTCCGGTTTTTTGTTCGGAGATAAGCTGTTGTTGTTCCAGATTTTGACGAATAGCTTCTTGAGCCAATTCTTTGGTTTTAATAACGATTCCTGTTTGTTTCTTTATATTCCATTCATCATCGTTATTAAAGCTGCGTACTTTCCCGTTGCCGATATAGGTTGTGGCATGATAACGCCCGCCGCCTCGGGGTGTCATGACAATATCTCCGACTTCCAGATTTTTGGGAATAATGTATCCTTTTTGAATGCATTTACCAAATCCGTGTTTCGCTATAAAATTAACAAACCTGAGACATTCAACGGTATTTGCCCCCTCTGTTTGGTAGTCAGGCAAGGCTAAACTGATGTCTCCGTATTGATTAGCATCTTTAAGAGCACGATTTATGGCGGCTATGCAATAATTGTTGCGTCCCGAAAGATTGCCTTTGGGATAGACGGCATCAAAAAAATTTTGCTTGACGTAGGATGTCTTTTGACCGGCAGCGCTTGCTTTTTTGATTAATTGAAGATGCTTAGAAGTAGCTTTGACAAATTCGTCAACAAACCATTGCGCTCTTTTTTCGATTTCTTGGTCTATGTCTACTTCAATCATGCGTTCATAGGTTGCCGTTTGATTGTTTACGAGTTGTGTGCTTGCAGGATAATTTGTCTCTGATGATGCTTGTGAATTTTCCAACGGTTTCCCTTGTACAGGAACGGACATTGCACCGGCAGCACCGATACCAAGCAGAGATCGGCGCAAATAATAAATTGACTTTTTAATTTCAAGTCTGAGTTTTTTCGATGTCTTGTGTTTTTGTTTATACATTTTGGCTAAATTTGATTCATTCTGAACTTTATTTTGTACAAATATAGTCTATTTTTGCAAAAAAGTCATTTAAAAAGTGATAACAAGATGTTTTTTTGCTTTACTTTTGTGGGGATTTAAAGATAAATATAAATGACAAGAAAAGACTTAAAGAAGATAAATGATGGCTAGATTACTCAAAATACTTATGTTGTTCAATCTCTTGATATTTGCAACAGCATGCCAAAATCAAAATCCCGTTCGTCCTGCAATCGTACCTGGTGTGGAAATCAGAATGCCCGAAAAAAATAAAGCTGCAACTCCTAAAATCGAAAAAGAAAAATTACCTTTGAAAATTATAGGCGCCGTTGAACCAATTTATTTTTTGCCGATGAAATCTCCTTTTTTATCCAGAATAGATACCGGAGCCGAAACTTCATCAATTGATGCCGATGATGTGCGTACCTTCGAACGTGAAGGAGAAAAATGGGTCGCTTTCGATTTGGTTAATCGTGAAACTGCCGAAAAATATCATTTTGAAAAAAGAGTAAAACGCCAACCGACGGTTAAACGTATCAATGGAAGTGAAGAACGGGTTGTCGTCGTTATGGATATTAAGATGGGAGGAGAAATTATTAAAGCCGAATTTTCGCTCGCTCATCGGGACAAATTTAATTATCAAGGACTTATCGGTCGAAACATTTTAGCCGGCCGTTTCTTGGTCGATACATCTTTGGCTAATACGCTAAGATAATTGCGGACTTAATCAGATTGGGGATTATATGCTGAAAAAATTAAAATCAGTAAGAGCTTTTTTAACGCTCGGATTGTTGCTTTCTTGCATCTTTGCCGGTTACAGCATTTATTATAAAATTCATTATTGGGGATTTAATTTTACCCCAAAACAAACAACGGATGTGTGGACAGTCGAAGAACATGTCAGTTTTGTACCCGACGGAAAAAATATCAGAGTTTCTTTGGCTCGTCCGCTATCAACGGCTGGTTTTAAAATTTTAGATGAAGATATCGTCGCTCCTGATTACCATGTTCAAAAAACAACGGATAGGGTCGAAATTACTTCCAAAGCTAAGAAAAAATTGCAAGATATTTACTATCGAGTTTTGCTATATGATAATGTTGAAAGTAAAGGAAAAACCATTGCCGAAAAACCTAAAACGCCGCAAAAACCCATAATGGACGAATCAACAACTTTGTTGGCAGAACAATTATTGGAAATGGCTGCTCAATTTGATGGTGATGAGATTCAAAAAGTTATAGCCTTATTTAATCAAAATCCCCCCGACGAAACCGTACAATCTTTTGTTCCGGCGCCCCGTACCGCAAAAGCTACGGCTGTTGCTATTATCGATTTGCTGTCTTTGAAAAATATTCCTGCACGCATGATTAGAGGTATTAAATTAGTTGAAGGCAAAAAAACTTTGCTGCCCGATGTTATGATTGAGGCTTATATAGACGGTATGTGGAAAGTTTATAATTTGGAAAATGGAAAAAAAGGTGTTCCGGATGACTTTATTATTTTTCAGAGAGGTAAACAATCTTTAGTCGATGTCGAGGGGGGAATAAATTCTGTTACAAAATTTTCGGTCATGAAATCTATTCGCTCTTCTTTCAAAATGGCGGGACATCGCGCCAAATTGTCTCAAAGTCAAAGTTGGTTTAACTATTCTATTTATAATTTGCCTCTCAAAGAGCAAAATACCTTGAAATGGTTGATGATTTTTCCTTTAGCCATTTTGGTCGTCGTTATTATGCGCAATGTGGTCGGAATTCAAACAATGGGTACATTTACTCCGATGTTGATTGCCATGTCTTTGGTCAGAACCGGTTTTTGGGCGGGACTAATTTGTTTTAGCGTTATTCTCGTCGTCGGCTTATTAATCAGAGCCGCCCTGTCCAAACTAAATTTGCTCTTGGTGCCGCGAATTTCTGCCGTGGTCATTTTCGTAATTTTGATTATGCAGATTTTGGCCATCATCGGATATGAGTGGAAATGGGATATTGCTTCTTCGGCCTTATTTTTCCCAATTATCATTATGGCATGGATTATTGAACGTGCTTCTATTACTTGGGAAGAAGACGGTGCGGCTAATGCAACACGTGAAATTGTTTACAGCGTCATCGTGGCCATAGCAACTTATTTTGTTATCGTTAATGAGTATATTCGCCATATTATGTTTGCCTTTAATGAACTTAATTTGGTTATCTTGTTTGTCGTTATGCTGCTCGGTACATATACGGGATATCGTCTAACCGAATTAACTCGTTTTGCACCTCTGGCAAAAAAGGATAAGAAATAATGTTCGGTTTCTTGAAAAATTTTGCAACTCCCGCACAGTTGCGTGCTGCCGGTGTTCTCGGAATGAATCGCCGTAACTATGAGATTATTGCCAAAAGCAATAAGCGGCGTCTTTATCCGTTGGTTGACGACAAGGTGCAAACTAAAAAATTGGCCGATAGCGTCGGTATCAATACCCCTCATCTTATCGGTGTCGTCGAAGTCCAAAATGAAGTAGACAGTTTTTTACGTTTGGTTGAAGGATATAAGGAATTTGTTATTAAACCGGCTCACGGTAGCGGCGGAAAAGGTGTTCTGGTTATAAAAGAATATACACCCGAACGTTTTGTGACCGCGTCGGAAAAAGTACTGACTTATCACGAAGTCTATCAGCATATTTCCAATATCTTGAGCGGTCTTTATTCTTTAGGCGGGAAATATGACGTTGCCGTCTTGGAAGAAATGGTGCACTTTTCGACTCAATTCCAAGATTTCAGTTATCAAGGCATTCCCGATGTGCGCGTTATTGTTTATCAGGGATATCCTGCTGTGGCCATGATGCGTTTGGCCACAAAAGAGTCAAGCGGTCGTGCCAATTTACACCAAGGTGCGGTCGGTGTCGGAATAGATATTAAAACCGGTCGTGCCGTCGCTGCCGTTTCACACAATTTGCCGATTACGCATCATCCCGATACCGGTGCCGATTTGATGAAGTTGGAAGTGCCTTTTTGGCGTGAACATCTGGAAATTGCCGCAAAAGGTTATGAAATGACAGGTTTGGGTTATTTGGGAGCAGATATTGTTTTGGATAAGTATCGCGGTCCGATGATGTTGGAGTTGAATGCCCGTCCGGGATTAGCCATTCAAATTGCTAACGGACACGGTATCAGGGATTTGCTTAAACGAATTCGGGTGTCTTATCCAAAAGGCTTGAGTGTCGATGAACGTGTTGATTATGTGCTTAAGCACAAGTGAGTCTGCTTGTTATTGTAAAAATTTATCCCTATATATTTTATAGAAAATAATTTTAGGAGATGTATTATGGCACAAATGTTAAAAGATGCAAAAACAGCAAAATTGGCCAAATCTGAAACCAAAGGATTGCATGTTTCTGAAACAAAAAAATTAACTAAAAGTCCGACAAGAGCCAAAAAAGATAAAGCAAAATATCAGGTAAAAGATGCTGAAAATGCTTTGTTGCTTAAGCTCAAAAACGGCGATGTCGTGATTGAGATGTATCCTGAAGATGCACCTAACCATGTAAAAAGAATTAAGGAACTGGTTCGTCAAGGTTTTTATAACGGATTAAAATTTCACCGCGTGATTGACGGTTTTATGGCGCAGACCGGTTGTCCTTACGGTACGGGTACCAGTGGCAGCGGTAAAAAATTAAAAGCTGAGTTTAACCGTCGTCCGCATTTGCGGGGGACCGTTTCTATGGCCAGAGCCATGGATCCGGATTCCGCAGATTCACAATTCTTTATTTGCTTTGCCGAAGCTCCGTGGCTCAACGGTCAATATACCGTTTGGGGAGAGGTTACCTCTGGTATGGAATATGTCGATATGATTAAGCGCGGCAGCGGTGCCAATGGTATGGTATCTCAACCCGATGAGATTATTTCAATGTCTGTGATAGCAGATCTTTAATAATTTCTCTGAGAACAAAAAAGAGACCGTAAGTTTATTGAGGTCTCTTTTTTTTATCAGATTCTCGGTAAAGGACGATGCCGTCGAACATAAAGGTAAATAAATAAGGTGTAGAAAATAATAATCCCGAAAATGCTGCCAAAAACAAATTTTTGAGTTTGTTCGTCGGTCCATGCTTGTGTTATTTGGTTAACATTAACGGCGGAACCTTGGATTTCGTATCCGCTGTAACTGTCTTCACTATATAAAATAACGGTAATTTTATTTTCCGGATTGAGATAATTAAATTTGATAACTATGGCATCTTTTATCGGAACAAGTTCAACGGCTACATTCTTTGAAGTTTCTTCATTATCCAAGCCATAATGCAATATTTTGACTCTTGGTGGAATGATTATACGTATCGGATCATGTCCGATAGATGAAACATCGCCGCCGGAAAGAGCTTCTTCACCGGTATTTGTTAAAGAAATTTCGGTTTTGTATAATTTTGGGTAATCTTTTCCGTTGATGTGAATTTTGAAATCATCACTACCCGAAGATGAAGATATTTTTGTTGTTTGCGATATATATTTTAGAATGGGACGGCTGATGTAGAACTGGTAATAGCCGATTAAAATTGCAGAAACGGCAATCAAAAAAGCACCGGTCGGGCTGGTTAAAAAATTCCATAGGGCACGCAGGGCTTTTGATTGCTTTTTAAAAACAGAGTTAATAATCATAATCTTCTCCTTTGCCTACCTATATATGTTTTTATCGGAGAAAGAAAAGAGCAAAAAATTATTTTTATTTTTTACGGCAAGCGTCAAAAATATCAAGTTCTTTATTGTAAACTTGTGTTTTTATTCCGCCAAGGTGTAAGACAGAATGAAAAATATTGTCATGAGATTGTGGTTGAGCAATTTTTTGTTGCAGACAATTGACGTCTATATTGAAAGCATCGGCATTTTCTTTATCAAGCCAAATTAAAAACGGTACATGAGTTTGCTCATCGGGAGCAATCAGATACGGAGCTGCATGAAGGTAAATTCCGTTTTCACCTAAAGATTCTCCGTGATCAGAAACATACAAAAGAACCACGTTATGGCTTGATGACAGCGCTTGCAGTTGTTTAATTGTCTGTGCCAGCATATAAGATGTGTATGCCAAAGAATTATCATAGGTATTGATAACTTGTTGTTGGCTGCATTGACTTAAGTCTTCGGTTTGACAAGTTGGTGTATATCGTTCAAATTCTTTCGGATAGCGGTTAAAATAAGCGGGACCGTGGCTGCCTTGTTGATGGAGAACAACCAGAGTGTTGCCGGCGTAAGAATTTATTTTTTGTTGAAAATTCTTTAGTAAAATTTCATCTTTGCAAGCATAGTTTCGGCAAAAAGTTTCTGTTTCTACCCGATTGCATATGTTTTTGCAGCCAGAATTGTTTTCGCGCCAAAGAACATTATACCCGCTGCGCTTAAAAATATCCAAGAGATTATCGGTATAAACTTCTGTTCCGGGTTTGAAGTGTTTCCTCGGTTGATTTGAAAAAATACAAGGTAAAGACACGGCAGTGGAAGTCCCGCAAGAAGTTGTTTGTTCAAAATAGAATAAATCGTCGGTATAGGGAAGTAAATCTCGATTGGTGTCTTGTTTGTAGCCGCCGAGAGAAAAATTGGCAGCACGAGCGGTTTCGCCGATAACCAAGACAATTAAATTAGGTTTGTTATTGGTATTTTGCGGAACGTAAACGGCATCTGTGCCGATATTGATATATTCGTGATTACTTCTGACAAGGATTTTGACGGCGGATATGACGGCTCCGACATAGTTTACGGGCAACAAGTCATATTTTAAGTCGCGATTGTTGCGCAAAAATTGTGCGGTGTATTTGAAATTTGAAAAAATAATTGCTGAAATAAGTCCTAAACAGGCAAATATGGCGATAGCTCTGGTTATTAATTCTTTTTTGAAAGCAACAAATTTGATATTGACGAAATAAAGGAGCAGGCTTGGTAGAATTCCCCCTACAAATACAAAAGTAAAAAATTTACGATTGAGCAAATCCATACTTTCAGCCATATCTGTTTCAAGTGCGTTAAGAAGCATGATTTTGTCAATTGAAACGCTAAAGGTGCTCATAAAGTATAGGCAAAAAGCGTTAAGTAAGATGAAAATAACTGAGAATATTTTTGATGTATGTTTCCATAGCAATAAATTGGTGCAGATAAAAAGCAACAACCAAATTATCAAGTTGATACATATATAATCTATGCCCCAACCGGTAACGGCATATAATTTTTTAAAAAATATAAAATTATATGGCAAAAACAGGAATAAAGAAAAAAATAAGTTATATTTGAAAGCCTCAGTACTAAATTTGATGCGGGGCATAACGACTCTCCTGTGGTTGATTGTTTTTTCTTAGATATAATGTCCAGATGAAAACATCCGGACATTTTTTACCAAAAGAGACATTCATAAAGACTCTTTATCAAAAAGTTTGACAAAGACAGATAAAATAACAATGCAACTTTATATTTTTATAAAACAAGCATGATTATTCTTTTTTACTTTTTAAGTGTCCAATCTGAAAATAATCTCAAAAACAGATAAATTTATTATTCTTTCGTATAAGAATAATTTTTGCGCGTATAACAATAATTTTTGCTTGCCAGTCAGATATATCATCTTATAAACTTTTAATGAGGGAGAAGATACATGAGATTGCTGCTGGTCGAAGATGATATTAAACTGGGTGGCTTGATTAAAAGTTTACTTGAGTTTTCCAGTTTTGAAGTTGAGTGGGCAAAAGACGGAAAAGAAGCTCTTGATTTTATAAATGAAGCGGCAGCCAACAGTTTTGATGTTATTATTTTGGATTGGATGTTGCCTGAAATCAGCGGAATTGAAATTTGTAAACTTTTGCGCAATCCTCATAAATTCAACTATCAAGGCGGCATAATCTTTTTGACGGCCCGAGATGCGACAGATGATTGCGTCTTAGGTTTGGAAAGCGGTGCCGATGATTATTTGGTTAAACCGTTTGAAAATAAAGAATTGGTTGCTCGCGTGAATGCTTTGGGAAGAAGAAAGGGGCGTCCGTTTGTTGATAATGTATATACCAAAGCGGGAATTGATATGAATAATAAGACGGGAACTTTGTCAATTGATGGCAAGGAATTAAAACTCAGTCGCAGAGAATTTGATTTGTTTCGTGTTTTGTTTGTTAACAGTGGGCAAATATTGCTCAGGGAAACAATTATGGATAAGGTGTGGGCAAACAATCCGGATATCAGTCCTTCTAATTTAGATGCTTATATTTACATTTTGCGAAGAAAAATTCGTAAAGTAACCGATCGTATAAAAATAAAATTGGTTAAATCCGTAGGTTATGTCTTGGAGATTGAAAAATGACTTCGCAAATCAGGCGCCGCCTTGTTTATAAATATACGCTCATTATTGCAATCATGCTGCTGTTTTTTGCTTTTGGCGGTTTTGCCATGTGTAAATATGCCGTGCAAAAAGTATTGGCGGATACTATGTTTGATGCTTTGGCTGCCGAAATCAGAGAAGCTGAAGATGCGGGGATTAATGCTACGACTCCTCTGGAGGAAACTGTCGTAGAATCTGATATCAGCTCAATTTATAGTTATGCCTATTGGTTTGTTGGAAACCGTTTGGTCTTTGCCGAACATCCGCAAAATGCGCAGGTTGACAAGCTCTGTCGTGAAAAAATATCCAACTATAACAGCGAAAAACGACTTGAAAAATTTTCGGTTTACGATGAACAAAATCGCGAGTGGCAATTTTATATTTTGGCAGGGAAAACAGCTAACGGTAAAGTGGTCATTTTGGTTAATATCTCACCGTTCAGATTATTATCCCTACGCTATACGTATTTGGTGATGTTTGCTTTGTTATTGATGTTGGGAGCTGCATGGATATGCGGTAATTTTTTGGCAGACAGGACGATTGCCCCACTCATCAGAATGCTTGAAAATCAAAAACGCTTTGTTGCCGATGCATCGCATGAATTAAGAACTCCTTTGGCCGTATTGCTCTCGTCAATAGAATTACTTGAATTAAAAATGCCCAAAGAAGATGTATTATCGGGAATGAAAGAAGAAGTTTTGAATATGTCTACTCTTATCAATAACTTACTTGAACTTGCTCGTGCAGATAACAGGCAAATAGGCGTCAGAAAAGAAAAATTTGTCCTTAAACCGATTATTGATAAATTGATACAGAAATTGGGCAAATATACTAATCGGAATTTAATCAATCTTTGCAAGGACGATATTTATGTGCATGCCGATAAAGAATTGCTGAAACGGTTGCTGTTAATTTTGTTGGATAATGCCGTTAAATACAGCCCTGAGAATTCTAAAATTGAAATCATTGCCAAAGAAGATGACAGGCATTGCCAGATAGAAGTCCGAGATGAAGGAATGGGTATTGCGGAAAAAGATTTGATTCATATTTTTGAGCGTTTTTATCGTGCGGATAAAACACGTAGCCGACAACAGGCGGGAATTGGCTTGGGGTTATCAATTGCCAAAGAAATTGTTGAATTACACGGCGGCAGCATTGAAGTTAAGAGCAAAATCGGTAAAGGTTCGATTTTTATTGTCAAATTGCCAAATAATTAAAATTTTTGTCAAAATTTTGTTGACTGTTTAAGGTAATAAGCATACATTATATGTGTAGTTTGTTTAATTATTAACTTAACTTAATTTATTATTAACCATGAATCAAATTACATGCTACGAAAGGCTTGCTAAAGTCATTGTCAGAAATGCAAAGTATGGTGAAAAAGTTGATTTTCAAATGTCAGCTTTTCCTGGGTTCAAAAAACGTGGACATACTGTGCAGGAGTTCAAGGATTGGCAAAATGCCATCAAATGGGTTCTGGATGTCCTCCAAAGACACGACGGTAGTCTGAACGAAAAAAAAGAATACTGTCGTCAGATGATATCGTCGGCCGGACTTCACGGAGTGCCTCGTTATCGCCTCTATCCTGAAGAAATTGCCACCATACTGGCGGCAGAACAATTCGGACGCGGAGATTGCGGTGAGGTGCTGCGCTATGGTGATAGAAACGTCGTTTCTTATGATTATCGCCATATTCCTTATCGGGAAGGCAGTCGTAAGGATATTCTGGTTGTCTTTTCAGGAGCGCCCGAGAGTGGTGTGAAAGCCGCCGAGGCTATCTACCATTACATCCGCAATCACAAGGCTCTGCCTTATGGTGTGATGTTCCTCGGACTTCAGGATAATCAGAATCTGACGGAGTTCTCGCCGAAATTCAAAATTCGCAAGAACTCTGAGTACAGAATGTATCTGCGTCAGATGCTGATGCTCGGTATTCCAAAAGGTCTGCTTCGCAAACTTCTGATGAGCCCGCGCGACACTTCAACGGCTGAAAATATTCAGCTGATTAAGGAAACATTGGTGCACTATGAAGTCAGCGATAACGTTAATCTGATCTGCGTAACTTATCCGCTCTATCAGATGCGGGTAGCAACCGAACTTTCTTTCGGATTGAAAGATTGGGACAACATCTGGGTTCGTATTGCCGATATTGAACCGAAGCGTTTCTCTTCCGCTATTGAAGGAGCTTTGGCTTGTAAGGGCATCGAAGAAAGTCAAATCGGACGTCGTGTAACTGAGAATCTTCGTATTTTCAGCTATGACAGGCCCGAAGCGCAGATGGCTGATTTGACTCTGGCAAATGGCGTGGCGCATTTGTTCAGAGAACAGGGACGGACAAGGTTTACATTGCCGAACTTGGGTGAATATCCGCAGCAGTTCAAGGCGTTGGCGCCACTGTTCTTAGGGTATTCTTACCCGAATGTGGTCAACGAGCTTTGCGGAGCCGACGAAACCGTTGCTGCCGTGCTCAAAATCATCAGAACGTTGATGATTGATGCCTATGATGAAGGTGCAAGCGGTGCGGCTTGGGATAAGCAACAGCTTGAAAGTACCATGAACATGGCATACAGACTGGTGGCAGAAGGTCTTGTTTCTCCGGAAATCTTGCTCAAGGGCAGATTGATGGAAGAAGATGAATTCCTTGCCGCCGTGCTCAAATGCCAGAGTAAGAGTAAATAATCTTTGGTAGCTAAGAATAAAAAATGCGAGAGGTTTTATCCTCCCGCATTTTTTTGTTGTTATATTTATTTCATATGACGTAAGAATTGATTTAAGACTCTGACACCGAAAGCCGTTGCTCCTTTAGGGGTTAGAGGATGTCCTTTTTCGTCGCGGTCAACACCGGCTATATCCAAATGTGCCCATTTGGTGCCATCTTGGATAAAGCGTTGTAAAAAGCAGGCCGCCGTTATGCCGCCGGCTAAACGGGGACCGCAGTTTTTGATATCGGCAATATCCGAATCAATCATTTTGTCATAGTCAGCATTAATAGGCAGGCGCCACAGTTTTTCACCGGTTTGTTCTCCGGCTTTGAGTAAGTCGGCAGAAAGTTTGTCATCATTGGAAAACAGACCGGCATATTCGAATCCGAAAGTCATCATGGTTGAGCCGGTAAGTGTGGCAATATCAATGATTCTCTTAACGCCGAATTTTTCTTGAATGTACCACAGACAGTCGCCTAAAACCAAGCGTCCTTCGGCATCGGTATTGACAACTTCGACCGTTTGTCCGGACATGGACTTGACCACGTCTCCCGGACGGGTCGCCGAACCTGAAGGCATATTTTCAACCAGACCGACAACACCGACAATGTTTAACGGCAATTTTTGCAGAGCGGCGGCTTTAATTGATGCAACAACCACTGCCGAACCGGTCATATCACCTTTCATGTCCCCCATGTTGGCCGACGGTTTCAAAGATATACCGCCCGAATCAAAGGTTACACCTTTGCCGACCAGTCCGATATCAAATTCTTTACTGTCTTTATTCCCTTTCCATTGCAAAACGGCAACACGCGGAGCGTTAACCGAACCTTGGGCAACAGAAAGCAGCATGTCCATACCGAGGTCGTGGATTTTATCTTCTTCAAGAACGGTAATATCAATATTGAGATAGTCCAAACGTTCAATGTCGTCGGCATAAATTTCGGGTGTAAGGTTGTTAGCGGGTTCGTTGCACAAATCGCGAGCATAACGTACGGATGAGGCTAGTGCTTGATAGGCGGGATATTTACTTTCATCAATTTTTTCTTCACCATAAAAATCAATTTTTTCAAGTTTAGGATAACTGTCTGCCGATTTTTTGGTAAAATATTTATCAAAACGGTAACCGCCGAGTTCTATACCCAAAGCAATATTGCAAGCTGTTTCGGTGAGGCTTAATTGATTTTTTTTGTCTGTTGGAATGTAAATGGCGGCATTTGTCGAGTTGCAAATTTTTTTATAAATTTTTCCGCCCAAAATTTGTTGACTGAGCGAGGTGGATTTGTTGCCGATGCCTGCCAGAATAATTTGTTTTTTACCGTTATTAATTTCGGCAAAAGTTCCGTTTTTACCTTCAAAATTTTGTTTTTTTGCAGCGTTTTTCAGAGCAGCCACTTCGTCTTCGGAAATAAATTTGCCGGACCTAAAGTTACTGCCCGAAGCTAGAATAATCTTAACTTCGGCGTTACTTTTTCCGGTTTGGTTAAAAGAAAATTCTGTCATTTGCTTCTCCTTGTATGATGAAATTACTTCTTTTAATATAAGTATAAATTATTAAAAAAACTGCTAATAAAGATTAGACTTTTATAAAAATTGCGGTTATAATATGACAAAATAAACAAAAAAGGAGTGAACAGTGGCAAGCAAATCACGCAGAGAGATATTAGAATATCTCAAACACCGTTCTTTGGCTTTGGAAATTCTTGACAAAGGTATGGCTGTTTATAAACAGCTTCCCGAAGGGGAGCCTAAAAAACAAATGCGTGAAGCTATGCGTCACTATCTTTATAATAATAATTATTCTTGCATTATCACTCCGGAAAGACCAATCGAACCTGAATACAAAATGCTTATTCGGGATGATTGTAACGGCGATATCTATGCGGTAGATAAAGATTTTTTATCTTTTCATTATAGATATGCTTTGAAAAATGCCGGACTGAAAAGTTATCCAATTGACGATTACGCCACGGCTTTGAAAAAATGTAAAGCATGGCAAGATATGCGTGAATTTCCAACCTATCGCTCAGTTGAAGGATATGTTCTTGCCGCAATGCATGAACAACAATTGCCCCCTAATTTGATTACGGCAATGCGTGTTAGCGATTTTAGAGATTTTGTACGCAATAACTGTGGTGAAGAATTTGCTCACTATCGAGAAAAAGTTTCTTTTATAAAAACATTTATCAAGTACAATGAAGAAGAATTCAGGTATTTGCTGAACAGAGCCGGAACAGATACACGTTATACAGATGCTTTGGTCAAAAAAATGAAAAAACACGGGGAAGCATGGGGCGTTGAAGTTTTTGATGAAAACGGCAATAAAATAAAAGGTCCTGAGTTTGACAGGCATCATACCGTACCGGTATATTCTCCTAATAACGTTAATAGCTTAAGCGATGTGAATAGGTTTAATCGTTTGGCATTAGTCGAACAAAAATTTCACCGTTATTTACACAAGTTGGAAAGAGCCAGAATTACGGATGATATGCTTTATTTTGAAAAAATTATGGTGCCCGAACATGCTGCTTGCATTTTAGATTTTGAAAGTTATATTGCATTTGACTTTAATAATCCGGAAAGAAAATTGTCCTCGATGCTTCCTAACAGCGATAATTTAATTTTTTTGAATAAAATATCTCAATTAACTAATAAATATATGTATTTGACAGCAAATGACAAAAAAGAGAAAAAGCCCAACAGCTTTAATCATCATGGCGGCAGAGGAAGTCGCGGCGGAAGGTAACAGAAACTAACGAGATAAAAATGAAAAATATTTTTGAGGCAAATGATGTCAATATTGCCAAAGCGGCAGATGTGATTAAAAACGGCGGGTTGGTGGCGATGCCGACCGAAACGGTTTACGGTTTGGGGGCAAACGTGTATGATGCTAAAGCCGTTGCAAAGATTTTTGAGGCTAAAAGACGTCCTAATTTTGATCCGTTGATTTCGCATATCGCGGATTTTGATGCCATCCCCGAGTATGTTGAAACCGATGAGAGAATTATGGCTTTGGCCAAGCGTTTTTGGCCCGGACCGTTTACCATGGTTATGAAAAGAAAAGGAGAAAATGCCGGAGTGGATTTGGCTTGTTCAGGCTTGCCGACGGCAACGGTGAGAATGCCTAATCATCCCGTGGCATTGAGTTTAATTCGAAAAAGCGGTGTGCCGATTGTGGCTCCTTCGGCCAATTTGTTTAAGACGGTTTCTCCAACGACGGCTCAGCATGTTTATGACAGTTTGGGCGAGAAAGTTGATATGATTTTGGATGGCGGAGCTTGCAAAGTAGGTGTCGAATCGACAATTTTGGACGTGAGCTCAAAGCAACCTGTATTGCTCAGAGCAGGGGGAACACCTTTAGAGGATATAGAAGAATTTTTGGGTGAAAAGGTTTTGATTTCTCACGGTGAGCCCGATCGTCCGAGTGCTCCCGGACAGCTTTTGCGTCACTATGCGCCGGGGCATAAGTTGCGCATCAATGCCGAGAATCCGATGGAAAATGAATTTTATATCGGCTTCGGAGATAGAGACGGCGATTTAAATTTGAGTTCCAAAGGCAATTTGTGCGAGGCTGCCGCTAATTTGTTTGCTTATTTGCGTTTGGCGGATAAAATGGCAGGTAATAAGTCTTTGGCTATGGCGCCCATACCCGAAAACGGTTTAGGACTGGCTATAAATGACCGGATTAAGCGTGCGGCTCACGACTGACAAATTCGATATCTTTTTGTTCGGGGACATAACGTATACTTAGTTCACCCTTACGCAATTCTAAAGCCTGCGAACCAAAAATGTCCTGCCGCCAACCTGAGAGCGTGGGGTTGTTTTTATCCTTAAAAGCCGCCAATTTTTGAATATCCGTATCCGAGGCAATCAAGCGGGCAACCACGCCTTCTTTTTGGGATACGATTTTAAGCAGCATTTTAAGCAACTCGTATAGGGCAGGAATTGCAGGAATATTTTCATTTTTGTTTTGTTTGACAATTTTGGCATCTACAACCGTGTGACTGAGCACGTCAAGCATTTCATCTGCCAATTTACCGACGGCAATGTCTTTGCGCATCCCTCTGATTTGCATCAGTTCTTCTTTGTTTTGGGGAAAAGCGGCGGCAATCATAATCAAGATATCATCTTTCAAAATATTTTGCCGCGGTACGTTTTTGTCGCGGGCTCTTTTTTCCCGCCACGCGGCTAAGTCCCTGAGAGCGGATAGAACTTTTGCATTATGTGAGTGATATTTTATTTTGAGCCAGGCTTGTTCTGCCGGCATAATATATGTGTCGCCGCGGCTCAATATTTTCATCTCTTCATCAATCCAATGAGTGCGGTTTTTGCGAGCCATTTCATCCGTCAGATATTTGTAGATATTAATCAAATGAGTGACATCTCCCGCCGCATATTGCAGTTGATGCTCATCTAAGGGTCTGAGCTGCCAGTTCGACAAGCGGTCTGTTTTATCGAGCTCAATACCGACAACGGCTTTAACCAAGCGCTCGTAGCTGATGCTTTCGCCAAAGCCGCAAACCATGGCGGCAACCTGAGTGTCAAATAAGGGCTGAGGAATTATGCCCGAAAGTTCATAGATAATTTCGACATCTTGGCGGCAAGAATGAAAAACTTTGATGATGTTTGGATTTTTCATCAAATCAAAGAAACTTTGTAAATTGATACCTTCGGCCAAGGGGTCAATAATGGCTGTTTGTTCTTCGGAAGCAATTTGTATCAGGCAAAGTATCGGGAAATAAGTTTTTTCGCGGATAAACTCCAAGTCTACCGTAACGAAGGGGTGACGGCTCAAATTTTGGCATAATTGTTCAAGAGATTGATTATCTGTTATTATTTGCATAGTTGCTCCCGTTAGATGATATCAGAAAATAAGGATAGTCGTTTTTGTTTAATATAGATTTAAGATTTTTTGTCTTTTTTTATTGATTTTGTTTTGTTTTGTCCTAATATAACCCGCATGTTAATTAGTATTTGAGGTTATTTCAGATGAATGAATATCGTAATTTTACCTGCGGGCAATTGCGCGCAGCAGACGCCGGTAAGCGTGTGAAACTCGCCGGTTGGGTACATCGTAAACGCAATTTGGGCAATTTGTGCTTTGTCGATTTGCGAGATCACTACGGTATCACCCAATGCGTGTTTGACAGCGCATCGCCTCTGTTTGAGCAAATGCAGGAAATTCGTGTAGAATCGGTTATCGGGGTTGATGGTGAGGCCGTTATCCGTGAAAATATTAATAAAAATCTGCCGACCGGAGAAATTGAAATTAAGGTTGATGGCTTAAGGGTTTATTCTCAAGCCGATGTTTTGCCGTTCCAAGTGGCTATTGAAGATGATGCTCCGGAAGAACTTCGTCTGAAATATCGTTTTTTGGATTTGAGAAAAGATAGAATTCATAAAAATATTTTATTGCGCTCGGCGGTTATTCAACGTACCAGAGAATTAATGCGTGAACAGGGCTTTACCGAATATCAAACACCGATTTTGACGGCATCTTCACCCGAAGGTGCTCGTGACTTTTTGGTTCCTTCCCGCCTCAATCCGGGAAAGTTTTATGCTTTGCCGCAAGCACCGCAACAATTCAAACAATTGTTGATGGTATCCGGTTTTGATAAATATTTCCAAATTGCTCCGTGTTTCCGTGATGAGGACCCCAGAGCCGATCGTTCTCCGGGGGAGTTCTATCAAATGGATATGGAAATGAGTTTTGCAACTCAGGAAGATGTGTTTGCCGTCATTGAACATACTTTAGGTACAATTTTTAATGAATTTGCCAATGGTAAAAAAGTAGACCAAGCCCCTTATATTCATATTCCGTTCCGTGAAGCCATGATGACATACGGTTCGGACAAACCCGATTTGCGAAATCCGCTTGTTTTGCAAAATGTAACCGACTTTTTCGGCGAAACCGGTTTCGGCGTATATGACGGTATGGTCAAAGAGGGAAAAACGGTTAAGGCGATGTTGGTATCCGGTATCGGCGAAAAACCGCGTTCATTCTTTGATAAACTGGATGCTTATGCCAAAACAGAGGGGTTCGGCGGTATCGCCTATGTTGCTTTGTCTGCTGCCGGCGCTAAGGGTATCGCTCGTTTCTTAAGTGAAGAAAAACTCGAAGAACTTAAACAGAAAACAGGTTTGAAAGAAGGCGACGCCGTTCTGTTTATGATTGGTTCGGGGATGAAGTTTGATAAATTCAGCGGTCGTTTGCGCAACAAGGTCGGTGAAGAACTGGGCTTGATTGATGAAAATTCGTTCAAGATGTGCTGGATTGTTGACTTTCCGTTCTATGAAGAAAATGAAGAAACCGGAGCCGTCGAATTTTCGCATAACCCGTTCTCCATGCCTCAAGGCGGGATGGATGCTTTGCTTAACAAAAAGCCGTTGGATATTTTGGCTTATCAATATGACTTTGTTTGCAACGGTGTTGAGTTGCTTTCGGGTGCTGTTCGTAACCATGAGCCGGAAATTATGTACAAAGCCTTTGAGATTGCCGGTTATGATAACAGTGTTGTCGATAACAAATTCGGTGGCATGATTAGTGCTTTTAAGTTTGGAGCTCCTCCGCACGCGGGTTCTGCTTTCGGTATGGATCGTTTGATTATGTTATTGCTTGATGAGCCGATTATTCGTGATGTGATTTTGTTCCCGTTGAACGGTAAGGCGCAAGATTTGATGATGCAGGCTCCGAATTATGTTACAGAACAACAATTAAAAGAACTCCATATCAAGGTTGATTTGGAAGAGAAAAAATAAAAATATTGAAGAAGAGGGCAGTTGATACAATTGCTCTCTTTTTCATTCATTTATTTACAGAAAATCGAAAAGTTTATTTGCGACCGAATGATAAGGCAGTTACGGAAGATTGTTAAATTGTAAGGTTTATAGCGGATTTAGTCTATGTAGTTTATCAGAGGATATCTATGTTATGTTTGGCATAGAATTAAGCAAAAAAGACTTGACATTTTGAGCTTTTGGTCGTACTCGTACATAAGTTTTGATAATTGCCCCATCGTCTAACGGCAGGACAGTGCACTCTGACTGCATTAATCGTGGTTCGAATCCATGTGGGGCAGCCAACGAAAAAAGCCACCCGATAAGGGTGGTTTTTTTGTTGAAGTGCAGCCCCTTGGATTTGAACCACGGATAAGTGGTTCGACTACAAATGAAAGGCGTACGGGAGTACGCCGGTGAGCGGCGGTGCCGCGAATGAATGCAGTGGAGCGAGCCTTTGCGAGGAGCAAAGGTTGAGAACCATCCATGTGGGGCAGCCAACGAAAAAAGCCACCCGATAAGGGTGGCTTTTTTGTTGAAGTGCAGCCCCTTGGATTTGAATTTTGATGAGTGGTTCGACTATCATTAGCAAATTGGGATGGTGGAGTAAGTGCAACGACGCTAAAGAGTGCAGTGGTTCGACTACAAATGAAAGGCGTGCGGAAGTACGCCGGTAAGCGGCAGCGATGTGAATGAGTGTGAGGTTTGATTACCAACGAAATGCAGGCGGAAATATGGCGGTAACTTATTGGAAAAATTTGCTGTTTTATCTGATGATAGTGTTAAGCGTCTATTTTTTGTCAATTTTGGAAAATGGATGTTGACATAATATCAAATTTATGCTAAGTTGAGCTTTAGAAACAAATTATTATGGAAAGCTTATGTATGAAGGGTTTTACCTTTCTGTTGTTTTTCATAATAAATTAAAATAATCAAAAAATGGAAAAAAGAAAAAAGAAATCTTGGCTTAAAACCCAAGTAGGCAAGATTCGTGTTTTGCCTTGGTATTGGAAACTTGTAACAACGGTTGTTTTGGTTGTTGGCGGAGCCGCATCAGTTTTGCAGCTTTATACAAGTTCAAGTGATTGGGGAATGCTAACAGCGGTTATCATTGCCATTATCGTATTGTGGGTACTAGCCCAGATGTATACCCCTACATCTCAAAAATAATGGGGCATTTTTTTAACTTTTAATTTTTTAATTTTTTAATTTATATTTATATGAAAAAGTATCTTTATCTCGCAGTAGTAGCAGTTTTTTCTATGTTCAGTCTCGCATCATGCGTATCCGTAGAGCCAGGTGAAGCCGCCCTTAAAGTTTATAAACTGGGCGAAAAGAAAGGGACCATCGAGGTTCTTGGTGTCGGTAGACACGGAATTTCGATTTTGGGTCGTTACTCGATCAAAAAGTACCCAACCAATATCCAGCAATGGAGTTGGACAGCGTCCACAGAAGAAGGATCAGGTAATGACGAATCTATACACTTCCAGGCTGAAGGTCAGGATCTTTCCTGCGACGTAGGCATTGCGTTTACTTTCAATACTGATGAAAAAGCGTTCATTGGTATGTATGAGTACTTCAAAGCTGAACCGCAGGAAATTATCGACCGCTTCCTCCGAAAGGATGTAAGAAATTTCTTCAATGAAATTTCTGCTACCATGAAGGTGGATGAGGTGTATGCCGCAAGAAAAGAAGAACTTCGTCAAGAGGTTCTTGCTAAGATGCAGGAGAAGTATGATCCTCTCGGAATTGATGTTCAGGAGATTTCATATCTGACACTGATCCGTCTTCCTAAAGAAGTTCAGGATGCTGTTAACTTGAAGATTACAGCCAAGCAGCGTGCCGAACAGCGAGAGAACGAAATCGCCGAAAAAGAGGCTGAAGCTAAAAAACGTGCAGCAGAGGCACAGGGTATTGCCGATGCTATGCGTATCGAGGCCGAAGGTCGTGCTGATGCGATGCGTATCGAGGGAAAGGCTCTTAGAGAAAACCCTCAGGTGTTGCGTCTTAAAGAAATTGAGATGCAGACGAAACTCGCAGAGTCTGCCAACGGTTGGAAGACCGTGGTAATGAGCAGCGAGCAATCGCAACAGCTGCTCAATATCGGTGGTTCAACTACTGCTACTGAAACAGAGAAGTAACCCTAAATAAAAAAAATATTTTTTCTCCGCAGCAATGCGGAGTTTTTTTTACCTCATGCCAGACAATAAATTTGAACTAAAAATAGTGAATTTATTGTTATTACTTAATATCCTAGTGCTTTTTTTTAATATAAGGTCTTGTGTCCTTGAAGGGTATTTTCTCGTTTTTGCGAAAAATATCATAATTTATTTTTGTTGCTCTTTGCCCTTGTTGTTGTTTGTCCCATGAATTCTGTCATATAACAGTTTTTGCTCTAATAAAGACAAGTCATTTTCAATATCTTCAATATTCGTAATGAGATTATCAGATGTGCTTTCAATTGTTGATGATAGATTAAGGCTATCAATTGATACATTCAAATTATCCATGCGTTGTATTAACGAAGGGTGGCTGTCATTGGGGGCAGATGTTTTATCTTTTAGCAGTTCTTGCCTTATTGTCTGGTTATCTGGATTGTGTTGTTGAATATAGCTTTTTAGAAGAGAATCTTTATTTGTAATATATTGTCCCTCTAAAATTGCGTTGTAACAATCTATTTCAACCTGATTCCAAAAAATGCCGTAGAAATGAATTTTGGCTAAAGCCTGTGCAAAAATAAGCGGCGTTGTTATCGAAGCTCCGATTTTATCTGCTCTGGTTTCTTGGGCTCGATCATATTTGGCTTTTGAGATATCAAAAATATCAGTTAAAAATCGTATAAGAGCCAAAACGGGAAATACCAAAACCGAATTCAGTCCTGCCAGATTATTAAGTCCATTATATAACACCAAAAATGAAGGAGAAATTTTGCGGCTGTATATCGTATCTTGGCCTTTGAAATGAGCCAATTCGTGTCCGATAATTGCTTTCAATTCTGTTGGTGACAGGAGCGAAAGCAATGATAGGGAGATAAAAAGCGTCCGTCCTTTCATTTCTCCTGAATAGCAATTTATTTTTGTTTCCGTAACAAAATAGTTGTTGCCTAATCCGAGTATTATGTTATCGGGCTTTTGCGTGCCGACGGCTTGAGCGGTTTCTTCGGCTAATTCCCATATTCGTTTTTGTTCGTTTTTGTCGACAGATATACCACGTACAAAATCCTCAAATTTAAAAGCATCCCAGACGCTCTTAATTATATTTAAGGCGGCAATGGTCCCGATAAGACCTATAACTAAAATAAGTTTCGGATGTATGTATCCGGTATAATATGACTCTGTAATGTATAAAGTATAAGCCAGTAAGCAACATTGAACTAAAACTAAAAAAGCCGACGACAATACCGTTATAATCATTCCAAATCTTAGAGACCATAGCAAGAAATGAGAATTAATACGTGCGAGAGTACCAAGAAGAGTAATTATAAAAATTGTGCAAAGAGCAATGACAACAGTTGTTATGGATAAGGACTTAACTTGTATAATGGGGTTGATTTCTTGGCACAAATCGTTTAAGTCTTCTTTTATTCCTTGCCCAAATCTACCTTGGCAAATGGCAACCGCAGTAACGTCTTGCTTAATTTCATACCCGTCTTCTGCGGCAACGGACGACAATTGTTGATAAAAGTCTTTGTTTATATCGTTTAAAATCAATTGAGAAGCAATGGTTGAAATTATTGGTATAATTAGAAATAAAGAAAATATCAGAAGTGATTTTGAAAATTTTTCGCGCATATCTTTTTTGGCCAAAAGTATTTAAACCAATTGCTTATAATATACTCTAAAAATAGAAAGGTTGTCAATTCTCTATTTGCTTAATAAATTTTTATGACTGTTATCCGAAAAATATTGCATTTAGATTGTCACTTGATTACTATTCTTGATAAAAGAAATTGTTGTGTATGGGGAGATTTTATAAATAATGAATATCTCAAATTTTATTAAGACAAATCGGGTGTATTTTATTTGGGCAGCTTTTGCCGGACTTTTATATTTGTTTCGGCATATGTTCGGTTTAGTCTTTTTGACCTTTATTATGTGCTTTATTGCAAGTAGCGCCGTTCGGCTTTTACGGCGAAAATTTCATCTTAATCGAAGATTTATTTTAATCAGTTTTTATATACTTTTCTTTTTAATCATTGTGTTGTTTTTATCCATTGTTCCGTCGCGTATCTTGTCGGAGACAATTAATTTTACCGAACAACTTAAAAATAGTATTGGTACCATTAATACCTGGATGAGTGATAATCTTGGAAATAATGAGACTTATGTTGCTTTACGCGAACAAATTAATCAGATGATTTTCCCTGAAACTTATATTACCGGTGTATGGGAGTTTATATATGGACTTCTTCAAAAGGCTCTTCACTATTTTAGTTGGTTCTTCATTGCTTTGCTGTTTAGTTTTTTGATTACTTTGGATTTGCCTCATCTGACTAAAGGAGTTAGGCACTTGCGAGATACAAGACTTTCCGACTTTTATCATGAAACGGCAGACAGTATTGTTTTGTTTGCCAAAGTGGTTGGAGAAAATTTTAGGGCGCAATTGTTTATTTCGACTCTCAATACAATTTTAACGGCTATTTGTCTTAATCTCTTGGGAATAAAAGCGGTGGTGTTGCTGTGCACTATTGTATTTATTTGTGGCTTAATCCCGGTGTTGGGAATGCTTATTTCTTCAGTGCCGATTGTGCTTATGGCCATTAACAGCGGCGGTATCGAATTGGGGCTCTGGGCGTTGCTGATAATTATCGGTATTCATATGCTTGAAACTTATGTGTTTAATCCTTACATTGTTTCTTCGGTCATGCGCATTAATCCGGTGATGACATTGATTATTCTTTATGTGGCTCACAGTATTATGGGTATGTGGGGAATGTTGCTCGGTGTGCCGATAGCGGTTTATCTTTACCGTAAAATAGACTATGTGCCTTCTGCCGTTCGAAAAAAGAAAAAGGCGGCGGTAAAGTAATTTTTAAAAAACAGCTTCTTATTTAGAGAAGCTGTTTTTTTGTCGCACTAGAAATTATATTGTAATCCAAAACTCATTTCTAACGGAATGGTGCTTTTGCCGCCTAACTGTGTGCCGATATCCAAATATCCTGCCCAATTTTGTTTAACTGCGGCATTTATTCCCAAACCAAGCTCATATCCGGTTGAAGCCATATTTTCTTCAAAAGTATAATCGGCAAATTCAATCCAGGTTTTGGCATCACTATAGTTGATGACTTTGAATCTGGCGTAAATTTGACTTTCGATATTATCGGAGATTACCATATCTCGACCGGCATAAAAACCAATGCTGCTTTTTAGACTGCTGAAATCGGAAGTATTGACTGGCGTGTTAAAGTTTGTTTGATATCTGACACCATCAATTTTTAAGTAAGTCAATTCGATTTGAGGTTCTATGAACCAATTTTCTCCAAAATCAAATTTTTTACCGGCCAGAATTGATGTTTGCCAAGCGTGAGGATCATATTTGGCAATTACGTCGGTTCCGTCCGGAGTATAATCGGTAGTTTTTTGGTGATGCCAAAAATAACTACCTAGGATATCAATAAAATATTGTGCCTGATTGCTATATGTGGAATAAATACCAAGATTGTTGGTGTAGCCTGTTCCCCTACCGTCAACGGAATATTTTTGTCGGCTGAATGAATATCCACCATAGACGCCCAAATCTATTGCATGCTCATTGTTTTGCCAAATGGTGCGATCGTAACCGATTTGTGTACCGAAAACATCACTGTGTGCGTTGGTATCATCTTTAAATTTATCTTTTGCCTTTCGTCCAAAACTTCTTATCCAAAGTCCGTTATTATGTTTGTTTTGAGTGCGAATACTTTGTAATTGTCGATTAATCGATGTTATATGCGTTTCAAAAACGGAGCGTAAAGATAAAAATGCATTTTTGGCTACATATGAAGAATCATTTAATTCTTGAGTTTTAACTAAATACCAATCACCGTTTTGTTCTTTCAGATTATATTCATATGCTCCGATGTTTACAGCACCGCCGACAAGATAAAAACGATCGCTTGCCTTGTTTGCTTCGTCAATAACATTGAATTGATTCGGAAACTGGGTTGCATGACTGTAATCGTGGATAACAAGTCCAAAATCACCACTGCCGTTTTGTACAATGATTTTATCTGATTTATTGGCGGCAATGTTACTGCTGATATAAAAGCGTCCGCTGCCGTTTAATTGATTAACGGTCAATTGAGAAAATTGCGGGGCAGGAGTTACATAAACCATGGTGTTGTTTAATGTTAAATCAGAAATATTGTTACTTCCGATAATTGTTAAATTCCCATTATTAATTTGTGTTTTTCCGTTTAAAATACCTCCGCCATTTAAGGTCATCCAACCTCCGTTATCAATAATCGTATTTTCTGCGATACCGCCGTTATATATCCAGATTGCTCCTTTTTCATAAATGGTACTGTTTTGCGCGATACCGCCGTTGCCGACGGTTAATAATCCGTTATTGTAGACCTGACTGTTAACGGCGATTCCTCCCGATGCAATTTGTTGGATTCCCTGAGATTGTATAATGCTGTCATAAGCAAAACCGTTGTTATTTATATATTGAATTCCATAGTCGGAAATATTTGTATTATAGGCGATACCGTTATTTGATATCTGTTGACTTCCTCCAGAAACTAATGTCGTATCGTAAGCCGTTCCGCCATTAATTATTTGAATTCCTTGATTGTTTATATGACTGTTGCGTACCGTTGCTCCACTGTTAATTTGTTGTATTCCTTGAAAGCTGACTTGTGTGCCGGATATGTTGCCTCCAAAAACAATTTGTTTTCCATTTTTGAATATTTGAGAATTCACAACCGTCCCATCGTTAACCTGTTGAATGCCGCCGGATTGTATAAAAGTGTTGTTTATTGTTCCATCGTTAACCTGTTGAATACCGCCGGAATTGATTGTTGTTTCGGTTATGGTGCCGCCGTTGACAATCTGTTGTCCGCCGTCGTTGATTTGAGTATTTTGAACATTACCGTTATCAATTTGTTGAATGCCTTTTGAATTGATAATCGTGTCTATGGCTGTTCCGTCACTCAGTATTTGTTTACCTTCGTTTGAGATATGGCTGTTGGTCGCCGTTCCTCCTTCTATTTGTTGAACTCCGCCGTTAAGAATGTTTGTGTCTATGACGGAGCCACTGGTCATTAATTGTGTCCCTCCATCCGTAATCGTACTGTTTTCGGCTATTCCGCTTCCGCTAATTTGTTGTATTCCTTGTCCCGTGATTGTGGCATATTTTGCAGTGCCCCCACTGCGAATGCTCTGAGTGCCGCCATTTACGGTACTATAATTGTCAAGACCATAGACGCGTTGTTGTCCGGATACAAGTTTGGTATATTGTGATGTTGCACCGTTGTTTACTTCCATGCGGCCGCCGTTAATAGTCGTGTTGTCAGCATATCCGTCACTCATAATATTTAAAACACCGTTGGTATTAACTGTGGCTGAGGCTACGGAGCCAAATATTTTAACTGAGCCGCCATTAATTATTGTCTTTTCACTCTTTCCGCCTTCGTCAATTTGTTGAGTTCCGCCGTTAACAGTCGTACTTATTGCCGTACCTCCGTTTTTGACTTCTTGCAATCCGTTTGTTATGATTGTTCCTGTATCTGTTCCTGAGATATATTGTTTTCCTGAGATAAGATTACTATTAACAGAGTTTCCTCCGGATAGGACATACAATGTTCCGCCGTTGATGGTTGTTTGTTCGGCATATCCCCCTTTATTGATATTTGCAGATCCGCGCGAGGCAATGACTGAACCATAGGATTGGCCATTAATATTTTGCAGGGCATAATATTGGATATTTGTGTTATAAGAAATCCCGCCCGACATAACATCTTGCTCTCCGTATGGGTAGAGGTTGCTGTTGTGACTGATGCCTCCGTTCATAATTTGTTGTGTTCCGGATACGGTAAAATTATCGGCTTGGCCATAGACCTGTTGTGTGATAATGGAATTAACATCTCCTCCGGTAACAATACTTCCGGCAGGAATTGTCGTCGTAATTGCTTGGGCCGAAAAAGGTAAAACAGATGCTATAAAAGCGAGATGACTTGTTTTCATTTTATGATCCTTCCTCTTATATAAAATGAGCAATTATTTATATAAACTGTAAAAAAGGCTTTTGAAGTATGGAAAATTTTAATATGTGATTAAAATAGCAATTGATATTTGTATATTTTGTTGTTAACTTAAAAAATCTGTTTGATGTTTTTTGTAGATGAGGAATTTATGTCTGATTATACCATAGCCGAATTATTATTGTTTCAGTTCTTTTTAATTTTCTTAAATGCTGTATTTGCTTGCGCGGAAATTGCCGTTATTTCTTTTAATGAAGTCAAACTTAAGAAAATGGCAGAAGAAGGAGATAAACGAGCTCAGCGTTTATCTGTTCTAACTAAAACGCCGGCACGTTTCTTGGCAACAATTCAAGTCGGTATCACTTTGGCGGGTTTTTTAGGCAGTGCATTCGCTGCCGATAATTTCTCGGATAGAATTGTAAATTGGTTGATATCAATAGGAATTACAATATCTCCGTCTAAGTTAGATGTTCTGGCGGTGATTTTTATTACCCTTGTCTTATCTTATATTACTCTGATTTTCGGAGAGCTCGTCCCTAAAAGAATTGCAATGCAAGATCCTGAAAAAGTTGGGCTCGCTATGTCCGGTTTAATCTATGTCGTTGCAAAAATATTTGCTCCTCTTGTTTGGCTCTTGACTGTTTCGACAAACTTCGTACTCAAAATATTTGGTATTAGTCCCGAAAACAAAGATGAAAAAGTTACAGAAGAAGAAATCAGAATCATGGTCGATGCCGGAAGCGAAAGCGGAACAATTGATGATATTGAAAAAGCGCTTATTCATAATGTATTTGAATTTGATGACAAATTAGTAGAAGAGGTAATGACGCATAGAACGGAAGTTTCTTTTTTGGATGCCGATGCATCGGTTGAAGAATGGGAAAATGAAATGATAAAAAGCCGTTATTCTATTTATCCCGTCTTTTTGGGCAACAATGATCATGTTATCGGTTCCTTAAGAATTAAAGATTATTTTAAATATAAAGGGCAGGATAAAGCCGATATTTTGAAAAAAGCCATACGTCCCGTCCAGTTCGTTCCCGAAACTCTGCATGTCGATGATTTATTCAAAAGTATGAAAAAAAGTCGGGATCATTTCGCCGTCGTTGTTGATGAATACGGCGGTGTAGACGGAATCGTAACAATGAATGATTTGTTGGAAGAGTTGGTTGGAGATTTGGAAGATGATGTATCCGCTCCTCCCAGCCGTCCGGATATTGAAAAGTTAGAAAATAATAGTTGGCGTATTAAAGGAAGCGCTCCCATAGATGAAGTTATCAGTAAACTTGAAGTCCAATTGCCTGATGATGAATGTGAGACTTTTGGCGGATTTGTTATGTCTTTGATGGATAGTATTCCTGAAAATAAAACAAATATAAAATTGCAATACGAAAATTTGGATATAGAGGTTGTCGAAGCAAAAGGACACCGCATTGAAACAACGTTGGTCCATGTACATGGCAATCAAGCTGCGGATACTAATAAACAAATTAAGTGATTTCTTATTGTGATTAAATGTTACCGTATTGAATAAGACAAATATTGACAAAAATATTTGTCGTGCTATATTCTTATCATAATATATATTCATCATCGTTAGGAGTAAAACTATGTCGGAAACGCAAGAAAACAAAAATAAAGAAGTAAAATTAACCGCACCGAAAATGCTTAATGATGAAGATTTTAAAACGTTGTTGAAAAATGATTTAAAAACTAATAATCAAGATTATTTGGCAGATGTTGCTAGCCGACATAATCTCAATTTGCGTGAAAATGAGGATGCCGTCTTAGAAATTGCCTATGATGAACAATTAGATGCAATTGCGCAAAATTGTATTACGGATGCTCTTGATGAAAATACGTCAGCTTCATATTTTTTGCTCCAGAAATTATGCTATTTTGATGAAAATGATTATGCTTATATCGCAGCTGTCGGAGGAGAAAATTTGTCTGCCAGTATTATTAAATATACGGAGCAGCGTTTGTCAAACGTTCAATCGCTCAAGCCTCTTATTGATTTTACTTCGTCCGTGAATGAGGCTATTTTGTATACCAGTGATGATTATCCGAATTTTAATTCTTACAACGCAAATCAATTAAAAGAAAAATTTGAAAATACAACTATTGTCCTAAGCGATGAAGAAAAAGCAAAACTTTATTTCATTGTTTCAAAACTATATCGCCAGCTGGATGCAAAAGCTAATGTTCATAATCTTTATGCCGATAATTCTTGCGGCTTGCAAGAAGGTGATTGTTTGCAGAAAGCGTTGTCTTTAAGTACGGACTATAAATTGATTTCTTATTGTCAAAATAGACTGCCTCGAAAAGATAGTGAAAAAAATGTTCTGCGTGCTTATAAAAAGGCTTTGACGCAAAAACAAAGCCGCGGCGATAAATATAAAATCAACCGTGAATTAGCAAAAATTTATATGCACAGAAGCCAGTCTATTGGCTATATTAATATGGTATCAACTAAGTATCAGGATGCGGCAAAAGCTGTTAAATATTTATTGGAGACTTACCGTTATGCAAACAAAGAAGATAAATTGCCTGTCCTGAAAAAAATGGCCGAGATCCAAATGCGTATTGGAAAACAACAAGATTGGAAAAATATTAAAGAAGTTATTGCTCTGAAATATTTGAAAGGGCAAGATCGTTGTATGGCTTTAATTTCTATTGCGGATAAAACCGGAGATGTTTCTTTTTATGAACGAGCTTTACAAGAGGCTGAAAAAGGGAGAATGAAAAAAACAGATCAGATGGAAGTCAAAGAAATAGCTCTTACCGGTCTTGTAAACAATTGTGATGATGAGGCCAAAAAAGCAGAAGCTCAAAAGCAATTAGAGGCTATTTATGCGCTTAAATCAGACAATTTGTACAAGATTATTGCTCCTTATAAGGGAAAACAACATTGATATGTAGATTGTTGATGTTATAAAATGTGGGTAGGTTGTTTTTTATGGTTACCATTGAAGCAGAGCTTGAAAGATAGACTGTAATTCTTGAGTATCGCTTTCGTTTATGTCGTCAATATAAAAAAGTTCTTCTGTTTGGGGATTGATGATACAAAATTGTCGGCAAAGTTTTATAAAATTCTCATCTTCTTGTTTTTCTTGTGGCGTTTCTAATGTAAGTTTTTTTAAACGTGGCAGAAAAACATATTTGGTTCCGATTTCGCTATTTTGCTTAATCTCATCTAGTTTTTTTAAAAAAGAGTGAGGATATTGCCCTTCATCTTGGTTGAAATAGATTACAAATTTTTGATTTTCATTAAAGAAATTTCCGTAATAAATAGAATCTTGAAGATAGGCAACGGTATTGTCGGGGAGAGCGATTGTTTGTGCCGAGGCATTGCTTTTGTCAGAGGGTGTGTTATAATACATTTTGTAGTAGCAGATACCACCTAAAATGACTAAAATAATAAATGTCATATAAATTATTTTGCGTGCAGTCATTAGTTTTCTCCTTGATTGTTCCATACTAGGGCACAAATGATTAAATAATCATAAACTTCTTCGGATTGCTAAGATATCTAATTAATTTTTTATCTTTGATTTTGTTTGAAAGATTATCGTCTTAAAGTTGATATTTTTGCATATCGGCAGTTTTGCAGTGAACGGATATTTCGTTAAATTGTGCAATGTGAGCGTATCTGATTAGAAAAAAAGCACTGCCTTGGCAGTGCTTTTTGACTGTTATTCTTTGTAATTAGAACAAAACTTTGGCATTCAAACCAAGCGAGTAATCATAATCAATGTTATCGCTTCCGGTTCCGCCTAAGTAGTAATCACCGAAAATACCTACCGTAACATTTTCTTTTACAAAGTAGTTAGCCTGAGCTTCAACCCACCAAGCGTTTTTGTTAGCTTGGTCTAAAGTGAAGTCATAACGGATGCCTGCATCAAGAGAATATCTTTCTTGTGTGTAGTGAGCACCGCCAAACCAAGAATATTCAATCAAGCGGTCATTTTCATCAATATTACCGTTAGCTGTGAAGGAAGTATAAGGCAATAAACCGTTTTGCATTTGGTAGCCTAATTTTACATTTGCTTCCAATTCTTTATACCATCTGGCATCATTGCCACGATGACCGTACCAGCTCTTGGGATCCATTGTGTAGTATGAAGCCCCAACTTGAGCTAACCAATTGCTGCAAGTATTAAGGTTCCATTTTGCACCAATTTTGTAGTCAAAGTTATGATCGTTATTGTATTCTTGATTGGTCAAACCTTCAAAATCAAATTGGTTGCCGAGCTCTGCAACAACGGAGAAATTGTCGGTAATACCATATGTAATTTCTTCGCTTGCTCTAAAGTCTTCACCGACACCCATATTATGTTTTAAGGATGTACGATCATATTCTACTGATGTATTCGACAGCAATTGGCCGGCACCCGGTAAATACATCGGGGATGTAATGTCGGCTGCATTTGCAGCGCCAGCAAACATAACAGCTGCTGATGCCATCAGAATAGTTTTATAGTTCATTTAAAGTCTCCTTGGTTATTAAAACTTTTGTGAATAAACCTATCACAAAGATTACTCTAGCAGATAATTTGGATATTTCAACAAAAAAAGGAATATACCTTTAGTCTGTATACAAATATTTTATGTCATTTTAATTAACTTGTTGATTGAAATAAAATTTGTCTTGGGAAGAAATATTTAGTTGTTATTGTATGTAGCGCCAATTATAATCAGTAAAAAATTTTTTTGATGGATATATTTGATGTTAGAATGGGCGCAGTATGGTTATTGGGGATTGTTTGCCGTGAGTTTCGGTGCCGCAACAATATTGCCGATTAGTTCTGAAATATTGTTGCTCTCTTTTTTATATGCCGGTTTAGATGGTGTAACTTGCGTGCTGTTTGCCTCTTTGGGAAATTGGCTGGGCGGAATGTTTACATATTATCTCGGTTGGTTGGGAAAAACCGAATGGTTGATTAAATATTTTAAAATAAGTCGGCACAAAATAGATAAAGCTCAGGTTTGGGCCAAATATAAATATGCCGAGATGAGTGCTTTTTTCTGTTTTCTTCCGGCCATAGGCGACGTTATAGCTTTTGTGTTGGGAATGTTTCGGGTTAAACCGACGGCAGTTGCCGCTTATATGTTCAGCGGCAAGTTTCTGCGCTATATATTACTGCTGTATGGTTTTAAGTATGGGGTAGAGTGGTTACTTTGAATCTTGACGCCCGATACTAAAGACTTGCTCAATAAAGTTGTGAGCATTGTCGGTCATTTTGGTCTCGGCTTCGCGGTTTCTGGCACAAGCTGAAATCATAAGCATAAGTGTTAAACAAAGAATAGTCTTTTTCATATTTTCCCTCTTATTTTTTTCTCTTTTTTACAATTTAAAATTTTTTTCAGCAATCTTTTTTTGCGAGGGACGTTTATTTTATGCGTGTATTGATTTATTCTTCATAAATCGGTTTATAGTTTTCGGGCGTTGTTTCTTTTATCAAATTGATGGTTGTCATGGCATTGGCCAATCCGATATAGGGAATTGCCTGTACCATTGCCGCCAAAAGTGTTTCTTTGTCGTTTCCGGCTTTTAGCGCGCCGACGACATGGGCGCTTAATTGTTTTTCGGCTCCGAGCGTTGTCAATATAACCAAAGATAAAAGTTCCCGTTGCTTGAGACTTAAGCCGTTACGTGTGTAGAAATCCCCAAAGCAAAAGGTGGTTAAGGTATCGGGAACAATATTTTTATAATTTTCGGGCAAGGAAGACATCGCGGTTTTGACTTCATCGCCGTAGAGCTTTTGCTGTATGGCATATCCTTTTTCAAATCTGTTATCATCGGTTGTGGTCGAGGTATTTTCAAGAGGAAGTTTGATACCTCTTTCTTGTGCAACTTCATTAAAAACAGCGATGGCATTAAGTGTTCGCGGAAAACCGATAAACGGAGCGCATTGGTAGATAGCTTCTCTTATTTCCAAAGCGGTGTTGCCGACATTGAGTGCCGCATTAATATGTGCTTTGAGCTGTGGCAAAGTTTGCATGACCGATAAAGCGGAAACGGTTATTAATTCTCGTTCTTTGGCGGTTAAGTTTCCGCTGTAAAACACTTCTCCGAAAATATTTCGTTGCAAAATTTCCATAAATTCAGGATCTGTCGGGCTGGGTGTACGCTCTCCGCCAAAAAGTTCTTTGTAAACGATATTTGCTTTTTCCGCTCTTGTCATTTCTTTTTCCTCCGCAAATGTGTGGTTAGAACACAAACATAATCCCAAAAATAAAAAAAAGATAATTTTTTTCATTTTTTGCTCCCCGTAATGATATAAACACAATCAATTATGGTTGACGGAGAGAAATAAGTCTAATATTATTTTTTTATAAAACTATAAATTTTACTTATAGTGAGGCGTATATGGAATTAACTCAGCTGTTGCAATTTAAAACGATTGTCGAAGCCAAAACAATGACCGCTGCCGCCGAACGTTTGCATATTTCGCAGCCGGCCTTAAGTTCGGGATTAAAAAAATTGGAAGAAGAACTTGGGGTTCAACTTTTTGAAAGAAAGAAAAATAATATATCCTTAAATAAAGCCGGAGAAACGGCGTTTACTTATGCTTGCGCCATTCTGGGACAGGCAGAAGAAATGAAAAATGCTTTTCGGCAATATTCAATAGAAAATAATGTTATTAACCTTGGCTTTTGTGATCCGGGACCAATGCGTTTTTCGGCACCAATGTTGCAAAAAAATCTTGCCGTGACAAAGCTGTCTTCAGAGCTCATCGATGATGATATTAAATTATTTAACGGATTGCTCAGTAAAAAATATGATGCTGTTATTTCTTTGGAAAAAAAGGAATATTCGGATGTGGAATCTATTCCCTTTGCCAAAGAACAACTGATGCTCTCCGTGCCTTTGGGTGATGAATTGGTTCACAAATCAAGCATCAATCTGCACCAATATCCTAATAGAAAATTTGCGGTTTATCGTGCTTTTGGGGCTTACGAAAGAAAAATGAATAAGTTTATGGATTGGTTGGTGTCTTTGCCGTATGTCAGTGTTTATACCGATTATTTTATCTTTCGGCAGATGCTCGAACATCAAAAAGTTTTAAGTTTTACGACGCGTTTGGTACAACTTTATCGTGATGACGGAAAAAGAGTTATTATTCCTCTTGAGGATGAAGGGGTATCTGCTACTTACTGGCTTTCATATCTCAAAAGCAATAAAAAACGCCTTAATCCGATTATAAAATGGGTAGAGGAAAATTCATTGATGCTGTTGGGGACTGAATTACCAAAGCTATAAGCAAAATTTATAGTCTTATAAACAAATAATATTGTTCTTAAATCGGTTTTTATTTTAAGCTGGCATAAGGTCACAAAAAGGAGTGAAAAATGTTAAAAATTGCAGTTGTTGTTATTATTGCGATATTCATCGGCGGCGGATTGGTTTTAAGAGAAATCGGACAATCTCCTTCTGCCGATGAACTGAAAAAATATGAATCTTTGCCTTATTTCAAAAACGGAGAATTCCAAAGTCCGCAAAAATTAGTTTATGATTTTGACAATGTGCGCAACGGACCGGCGAGCTGGTTTCGTTTTGTTAAAAAGTCTCCGTTTGCGCCCAAGAAAGAATTGCCCATGAAAAAATTGTCTGCAAGTGATTTTTCTCAGCCGGCATCCGATTTTGCACTTTATTGGCTCGGACATTCTACGGGTATGCTTGAACTCAGCGGTAACAGAATTTTGTTTGATCCGGTTTTCGGTAATGCCGCACCGGTTCCTTTTATGGTTCCGAGATACGGTCCCGCTCCGATAAAAGCAAAAGATTTGCCTCATATCGATTTGGTGGTCATAACCCATAATCACTACGATCATTTGGAAAGGAAAACCGTTCAGCAATTGAAAAATTCTCATTTTGTCGTACCGCTCGGTGTCGGTGCCGCGCTCAGAGGTTGGGGAATAAAAGACAAAAATATAACGGAACTCGGTTGGGGAGATGAATTTGACCAAAACGGTATAAAAATTGTTGCCGAACCCGCCGTTCACTACTCAAGCAGAGGTTTGGGCGACCGCAATAAAACGTTATGGAATTCGTATGTTGTCCAATCAAGTGGTAAAAACATTTATTGGAGCGGTGACAGCGGCTATGGTGTTCACTTTGAGCAAATCGGCAAAAAATACGGAAATTTCGATTTTGCCGCTGTTGAGATTGACGGCTGGAATACCGGTTGGCCCAATACCCATATGTTTCCCAAAGAGGTGATTAAAGCCGCAACTGAGTTACAAGCCAAACAATTGTTGCCGTTACATTGGGCAGTGTTTGATCTGGCTTTGCATCCGTGGCATGAGTCAATCGATATGCTTTTGGAAGAAAATAAAAATACTGGTATCAAAATTTTAACACCGATGATGGGTGAAAAAATTGATGACCGAAACTTACCGACAGTGCAGTGGTGGAAAAATGAATAGACGTGATTTTATAAAAACAGCTGCCGCCGTGGCAACTTTATCAATGTTACCAAACAAATTAAAAGCTGAAACAGATAAAGAGGAAAAAATGAAAATTTTGGTTTTGACGGGTAGTCCGCGAAAAAACGGCAACTCAAATACATTGACCGATAATTTTATTAAAGGAGCCCGAGAAAGCGGACATCATGTTGAGCGCTTTGACGCGGCTTTTGCCGAGGTGCATCCGTGTATCGGTTGCAACAAATGCGGCATGAACGGTCCTTGCGTTTTTAAAGATGATTTCGAATTTGTTCGTCAATATATTGTTAATGCCGATGTTGTCGTTTTTGCCACGCCGATGTATTATTTTGGCATTTCTGCCCAGCTTAAAACCGTGATTGACAGATTTTATGCCATTAACGGGCAAATTCATCGTCCCAAAAAAGCAGTTTTGCTGATGACTTATGCCAATACAGCCCTTTCTCAAGCCGAACCGATAAAAAGTCATTACCAAACTTTGATTGACTATCTGGGATGGAAAGATGCCGGACAAATTATTGCTTCGGGTGTCTGGCCGGTAGGTGCCGTTAATCAGACCGAGTATCCTAAGCAAGCCTACGAATTAGGTAAAAATATAGCAAAATAATAAATTTATCGGAGGGTGAAATGAAATTTGTTTCAGATAAACTAATATGGACAAGAGAACCTGAAAAATATACAATATCAGAGAATAAAATCGAAATTGTAACAGCTCCGCATACAGATTTGTGGCAGAGAACTTATTATAATTTCCAAAACGACAGTGCTCCGGTGTTGCAAACAGAAACAACACAGAAATTTTTTTCATTTGTTGTTAAAACGGAATTTGACAGCAAACATCGATTTGACCAATGCGGCGTTGTTGTTTACTTAGATAGCCAAAATTGGCTGAAAGCATCTATAGAATATGAAAATGAAAAAATACAGCATTTGGGCAGTGTGGTTACAAACGGAGGCTATTCTGATTGGGCTACAACGGAAATACCGGCTTTGGTAAAAACAATGTGGTATCGTTTAAGCCGCAGAAATAATGACTTTTGTATTGAAAACTCTGTTGACGGTCGGCGTTTTCAACAAATGAGAATTTGTCATTTGAATATGGCGGATTCTCAAATAAATTTCGGTATCTATGCCTGCAGTCCGGAAAATTCATCATTTAAGGCCGTTTTTATGGATATGGAAATCCTGGAGTGCCAGTGGAAAGCGCATGATGGGCAACAACCGGACTAAAGATAAATTAATTTGTTATATTTATCTTTAGTCCGTTAAAGAGTCTGATATTTCATTTTAAGGAATGAATTTGAGCATAACCGTTCCATGCGAATAAGGCTTCTTCATTCTCGTCGCCGTAAACTTTTTCGACATTGCATATGTATAAGTAATGGTCGCCGACTTCGTAGTAATCTTTTAATTGGCAGACAATGGCAACTTTTGAATGAAGAGGAATTTTGATGGGGCTGGCGCCAACTTCCGTCAGTTTGATATCAAATTTGGAAACTTTATCCGTGTTGCGTCCGGTAGTAGTGCCGCATCCCAAGGCAATGTCGGCAAGTTCTTTACCTGGGACGGTCAGTATGACTTTCCCGCTGTTTCTGACCATTTCTCCGGTATAAGAAGTTTTAGCCATTGCAAAAGCAATCATGTAAGGGTTAAACGACAGATATGTCCACCAGGATACCGTTGCTACATTTGCCGAACCATCTGGTTTTTGTGTGCAAACCAAAGTTACCGGATTAGGGGATGTCAGTTGTGACGCTTTGGGTAAACTGATTTCTTTCATTGTCAATATTCCTTTCAATAAGTTAGGGTTATTTTTAGGTATGTTTTCATAAATTTGTTGTATGTTTAATATAATTGTATATATTTGATAAAAATCAATACTGATGATTACGTCTTATACTAACTAAAAAGAGAGTGTAATATGTCTCAATGTATTTCTCCTTCCACTAAGATTGAAGATACCGGTTTTGGCTATACTTTATCGATTATCGGCGGAAAATATAAAATGATAGTTTTGTATTGGCTGGGAGAATTTAAGGTCTTACGCCATAATGCTTTATATCGCCTGATCGGCAAAATTTCTTTTAAAATGCTCAGTACGACTCTAAAAGAATTGGAAAGGGACGGTCTGATAAATCGCCATGTATATCCTGAACTTCCGCCTAAAGTCGAATATAGTTTGACGGAAAAAGGACAATCGCTTATTCCGATGTTATTTGCTTTATGCGATTGGGGCGATAAACATCGCCCCAAGTAAAATTATAAAGAAGAACCAAGTTTTATGGCTTCGTTTAGGGCAGAGTGACCTTTAATATCACCGACTTTTAAAACTCCTCCGGCAATAATATATCCAAGGTTTTTCCAATTCATATGTTTTAGCAAAGCCTCGTAATAATCGATAACCGGTTTGCTGTTGTCATCTCCGTTGCCTTCAGATGCCATCAACAGAATACAGTCTTTTTGTGGATTTTCATAATTTTCATCACATTCAGCCACGGCAAACAATCTGTCAAAAGCGCATTTCAGTTGTCCCGAAAATCCCCAGTAATACATCGGAGAGGCCAGCACAACAATATCGGCTTGCGCATACTCAGGGTAAATTTTGAGCATATCATCTTTTTGTACACAAGGACTGTTTTTATCTTTGCCGCCGCCAAAACACCCCAAACAACCATGGATATTCATCTGTCCCAAGTTGAAACAAACCACGTCGTGTCCTTTGGCTTTTGCTCCTTGAGTAAAAGCATCTATTAAACCTTTTGTGTTGCCGTTTATTCGCGGACTGCCATTCAGGATTACAATTTTTTTAGCCATCAAAATACCTTTCAAAACTATTTTTTGATTTTAAGTTATTTTTTCTTGTCTAAAAAATCAATACTTACCTTGTCGGCGTATACTTACCAAAATGAGAGTTTTTTACCTATGCTATTTTATGAAAAAAAGTTGATAAAATAAATTAATATGTCATTCTTAAAAAAACAGCTCTTTGCTAATAAACCGGCTGTTCTTGCTTATTGCAAAAGATATTTATTGTTAGGTAATGTGTTTATGCAAATGTTGTATAATCCCGCAATCGGCTACAATATGGTCATCTACACATTTATGACGCAGATTTTGCAGTATGTTTTTTAGGTTATTTAATGATTGAATTTGTTTGTCAATTTCTGAAATATGCTCTTCAATCATTTTCCCAACCCATTCACAATTTTCTTGATGCTTTTGGTCGCAAAGAAGGATTTTTTTTATTTGATTTAAATTAAGATTAAGGGCGCGGCAATGCATAATCAAATTCAGCTGCGCTAAATCATCTTCATTATAAAGTCGATAATTGGAGGAGGTTCGGAGACCTTTTTTTAATAAGCCTTTTTGCTCGTAAAATCGGATTGTTACAACTTTACATCCCGTTTTTTTTGCTAATTCTCCGATTTTCATCAACATAAATTTCTCCAATATTTTTTTACTTGACTCTATAGTAACTATAGAGATTATCTTGTGTCAAGATTGAATTTTCGGAGAAAAAAGTATGAAGCAAAAATATTTGCTTTGGTCGTTGTTGGGAGCTATGTTGCTTCCTGATTGGGCAAATGCCTTGAATTATGGTGATGCTTTGGCACAAGGCTTAAAAAATAGCCCCTTGGCGGCTGAGCTTAAAAAACAACGTTTGGAAATATATGGCTCGCAGATGGATGAAACCAAGTTGTCTAATCCGGAGCTGGAATATGAATATAATATTGATGGGCAAGAGCATGAAGTAACGCTTTCGCAACCCTTGCGTCCGTCGGATATCACTCTTGCAAGACGTTCTTACAGAGATATATTGAGCGAGCTTAATAATGCAGAATCTGCGTTGGATTTGTTGAGGCTTAATCATGAAATATCGCGTGCTTATTACAGCTTGTATGTGTTGCAAGAACGAAAAAAATATAAACAAGAGCATTTAAACTTTTTAAACAAAGTCAGCCATATTGTTCACCGTTCCATTAACCATAGCAATTTGAGCGCGGCCGAAATTTATGCTTTTGATGCGGATATTCTGGCCACAAAAACGGATTTGGATGTTTTGGAAAAAGATTTGCAGGATGAACAAATTTTATTTGCCCAATTTTTGAATGTTTCCGATACTAAAATAGTGCTAAAACAGCCGCCGATGATGTCAAAAATTGTATCTTTAAGTGATGTTACAAAAAATTTGGATAAAAATCCGTCAAAGCGAAAAATGCTGGAATTGCAATATAAACAAGCTGAAGAACAAGTTTCAATTCTGGCTCAAGACAGATATGCTCCGATTATCAGTCCGAGAGTTGTATATGGTTACAACCGGCAAGAAAAAGAAGACGATATTAAGGTCGGTTTGGCTTTGTCCATTCCTTTGTGGAATCACCAAGATGGGGCATATTCAGCTTTTAAAGCTCAGAAAAAATCTGCTCAACTGCAACTGTCCAGTTTGGATAATGTCTCGTTTAATGAAATGGTGGTGAGAGCTTATAATAAGTTGTCTGAACAAAATGCCGCCGTGAATAAATATATTCAGGTTATTTTGCCCTATTATAAGAAAAGCGTGGATAAAATGGAAGCCAGTTTTGCGGCCGGACGTTTTTCGGTTTTTGATGTGTGGCAAATCAGGGAAAAATATCTCAATGCTCAAGAAATGTATTTGAACGCTTTACAAAAATCTCTTGAAGCAAAAATTGAACTGGAAATACTTATTGGTACAAGATTGGAGGATATTCAATGAAATTTATTATTTTTAGCGGACTTTTAACCTTGAGCATGATTTCTGCGGCTTGGGCCGGAGATGGACATAACCACGGTAACTCGGCTTTTGAGGAAAATCAGAACAGTTTGCAAAGCTTTAGTCTGACCGAAACCCAAATCCACAATTTGGGCTTGCAAACAGCAACGGTTAGACCTTTTGAATTTTATGAAACCATCATCATCCCTATGATTATTGATACCATGCATGATCAAAATTCTTTGGCGCACGGCTTTGTTTATGAAAGCTCTGACATTATGAAAATTAAAAAAGGTCAGGAAGTCAGCTTTACGTTGGATGTTATGCCTGGGAAAAAATTTAGCGGAAAAATTGTTCGTACGGAAGAAATGATTGATCCGCAAAGTCGACTCTATAGCGTTTATGCCTCGTCGAACTTGAACTTTCCTTCAAATGCTCAAGGTCTGAAAGGTGAAATGTCTATCAAAATTTCACCAAAGAAAAAGGCACTTGCCGTACCGGTCAGTGCCTTGCAAGGAGAGTTTGGTGATTATTTTGTTTTTGTACAACATAATCAGCATTTTGAACGCGTAGACGTGAGGGTTGGGCAAAAAACAGATGATATGGTAGAAGTTGAAGGGTTGCAAGAGGGAGAAACGGTGGTTACCCTCGGCTCATATCAGCTGCGCTATGTGTCCGGAAAATCAGTGGATGAAGATGAACAAGCACAAGAGAAAAAATAAGATATTTATGAGTTTTGAAAAAATGAGAAAGAGAGTTGAATATGTTTAATAAAATTATTGAATTTTCACTGAAATATCGTGTGCTTATTGTTATTTCATTTCTCTTTTTGTTAATTTACGGGACACAGACAATTTCCAAAATGGATGTTGATGTTTTTCCTGATTTAAATAAACCGTCGGTTACTTTGTTGGTGGAAGTCGAGGGCTTGGCTCCGGAAGAAATGGAAAATTTGGTGCTGATACCGATGGAAAATGCCATTAACGGTGCAACCGGCGTAACGCGTTTATATTCTTCGGCCGAGGTCGGCTATGGTTTGGTAAAAGCCGAATTTGATTGGAATACGGATATTTATAAAGCCAGACAGATTATAAATGAACGTGTCTCGCAGATTCAAAAAGATTTGCCCGAGAATATAAAAATTGCCATGACCCCAATTTCTTCCATTATGGGTGAAGTCATGTTGATTGGGCTGGTTTCTCCGGATAATTCGGTTGATTCAATAGAATTGCGCGATATTGCCGAACAGCAGATACGCAAACGTTTGTTGGCGGTTTCCGGTGTCTCTTCCGTAAGCGTTGTCGGGGGGGATGTTAAGCAATATCAAATTGTTTTAGATACCATCCAAATGCCGCTGCTGGGTATTTCATTTGATGATGTGGTCAATGCCGTAGAAAATTCGGGCATCAACGGAACCGGCGGATTTTTGTTATCCACCTATGGCGAAGAATTAATCCGGACCATCGGTCGCCCGCAAAGCGTGGAAGATTTGAAAAATACGGTGATTGCCAAAGACGGGCGCAAAGGTCTGCCTGCCATAACGCTTGGGCAGATTGCCGATATTAAAATTGCGCCCGAACCCAACAAACGCGGCGAAGCCGGAATTAACGGACAAAAGGGCATTTTAATCAGCATTGCCAAACAGCCCGATGTGGATACGGTTAGGTTAACCCAAGCTTTGGATAAAGAAATTGCTTCTTTGGAAAAAACGTTGCCGCAAGGTGTTTCTCTTGAAAAAGATTTGTTCAAACAAAGCCGTTTTATTCAAAATGCCGTGGATAATATCAGTTCTTCTTTGCTTGAAGGGGCAATGTTGGTGGCGATTATCATCTTTATTTTTTTGGTAAACTTCAGAGGAACTTTAATTGTTTTAACGGTTATTCCCTGCACCTTGATTATGACAGCGATTATTTTTAAGATTTTCGGCTTTTCCATTAACACCATGACGCTCGGCGGAATTGCCATGGCTTTGGGCTCGCTGGTCGATGACGCCATTGTTGATATGCAAAATATTTATAAGAGATTGAAGGAAAATAAATTATCAAAAAATCCGCGCCCCATTTTGCAAGTGGTGTATGAAGCCTCTAAAGAAGTGCGCAATGCCATTATTTTTTCAACGGTCTTAATTTCTTTGGTCTTTCTGCCCTTGTTTGCACTGCAAGGCATTGAAGGTCGCATTTTTGCACCATTGGCTTTGTCTTTTATTTTATCAATGATTTGCTCAACGATTGTAGCTCTGACCTTAACACCGGTCATGTCTTCTTTTTTGTTGCCCGGTGTCAAGGCTTTGGGACAGCAAAAAGATACTTGGTTGGTGAGTAAAATTAAACAGCTTCATAAAGCCTTTTTACAATTTTGTTTTAAGTTTTCTAAAACCACATTTGGTATTTTCGTGGTGTTGGTTCTCTTGGGCGGCTGGATGCTTTTTGCTTTCGGCAGGGAGTTCTTGCCACCGTTTAATGAAGGGAGTTTTACCGTTATTCTGGCTTCTCCTCCGGGAACAAATCTTGAAGAATCTTCTCGTATGGGGCAGATGGCAGAAAAATCACTTCTCTCTATTCCCGAAGTGGCTACAACCGGTCGCAAGCAAGGAAGATCTGAGCTTGATGAGCATGCTTTGGGGGTTAATATTCATGAAATTGAAGTGAAATTAAAAGCCGATATTTCGCGCAGCCGCGAAGAAATTGAAGCAGATATTCACAGAAAATTGGATATTCCCGGAACCGTGGTCAGTGTAGGACAGCCGATTTCGCACCGTATTGATTTTATTATTTCCGGTGTGCAAGCCGGCTTGGTGGTTAAAATTTTTGGTCCCGATAATGATGCTTTATCTGAGGCGGCAAATCAAATTGAACAGATTATGAAAAATAATCATTTCCTGACAGGGGTACGCCGTGATGCCCAAGTTCATATTCCGCAAGTAAAAATCCGTTTTAATCGCGAAAAAGCAGTGAGATACGGTGTGCAAATGCAATCAGCCATTAGGATTGCCGAAGCGGCTTTGTCGGGAACAACCGTGGCGCAAATGATTGAAGATGAAAGAATGTATGATATCGTTTTGCGATTAAATAAAAATACTTATCACAATGATCAAACCATTCAACAAATTCCGATTGCAACCGTAAATGGAGATATGGTGGCATTGGGGACGATTGCCGAGGTGGAACATATTAAAGGGCAAAATGATATTGCGCGTGAGAATACAACCAGAAGATTGATTGTTCAGGCAAATTTTGCCAGCCGAAATACGACGCAAATTGTGGAACAATTGCAAAAAGACATTAATGAACACGTTAAACTTCCCGAAGGAACCTTTGTGCAAATTGACGGGCAGTTTAAAACTCAGCAAGAAGCTTCGCGCAATATTTTGTTGTTGGGAATTATGTCCTTTGTCTTGGTATATAGCGCCTTGTATATCAACTTCAAGAGTTTGAATTTGGCCACACAACTGATGATAAGTATTCCTTTTGCCATATTGGGCGGGGTTATTGGGGTTTATTTCACGTCAAAAGTTGTGTCGGTCGCGACAATCATCGGCATGATTGCACTTGCCGGCATTGCCATTCGTAACGGCATTTTATTGATAGATTTATATCAAAATCAACGTGCCCTGCAGTCGGAAAAATTATCTGAAAGCAGCATCATTTTATTGACGCAAGAACGTTTGGAACCGGTTTTGATGACAGCACTGACATCTATTATAGGATTTGTCCCGCTGTTGATTGAAGGCAGTGCGCCGGGCAAGGAAATTTTATATCCTGTTGCGGTAGTTATTGCTTTTGGATTGATTACTACCACAATTTTGAGCTTAATTTTGACGCCGATATTGTATAGTTGGTGGCAAAAATAAAAGTGTAAAGTGTAAGTTAATGAGCACAATGATATTTTTCTTTATTGTGCTCAATTTTTGCAACTGTAGAAAAATTTAGAAACAATGAAAGCAAATTTTTTCTTTTTGAAAAGAAAAATATAAAAATGTCAGAAAATAAAATTTATGCTTGCAAATAAAAATTATTTATAGAGAATATGTATCTAAGCAAAATTTAATATTTAAGGTGAGGATAGATGAACGCATTTAAATATAAAAATTTCTGGTTTTTATTTTTTGTTATATTTATTTTTGGAAATATGCTAACTGGATCATTCGAAGCATTTGTTTATGATGTCGTTTATCCATATATGGAAAATTCAAATCAGTTGTCTGATATGGAAAAAAGAGTTTTATCTTTATTTCCGTTTCTAAAATACCTTATTGTTTTATCATACGCGGTTTATTCTTTTAATTGTCTTTATCAATATGTAGATGTCGTAAAATTTAAGTCATTACTAAAAATGTTTTTATTTTTCTATTATATCTTGTTTGTATTTGTTCTGACATATGTTCAATACGGTACTCCTATATCTTATTTAGCCAGCTGTTTTTATTCGGAATTTAAATATGGAAAATTCACAGATATAAAAACTTTTATGAAGGAACGTTATTATGGAGAAAAATCTGATGATGTGTTGGCATGATTTGTCTTTTAATCAAAAGAAATTTTGGCAGAGCTTTATTTATATCGGGATTATGGCTCAGGTTTTGATAGGAATTTTATATTCGTTTCGTTTTTCGGGAAATTTATCGACTTTTTGTTATTTTTTAAGGAATCTGTTGTCTTTAAGTTTTTTTATATGGTCTTATTTTTTCTTGTTAAGCAAAGCTCAAAAGATAAGTGAAAATTTTTATAAAAGAATACAAAAGATGAGTTATACTTATTATGTGCTAAGTTTGATTATCACTTGTTTTTACTATGGAACACCATATACGGTATTTTCTTATTTGGGGTATTTAGCAACAGAGGTCTTGGTGCATGAATCTTACAAAGGTCCGATTTATTATAGTTTGATATATTTGTTGAATGGAAGTACATTATAGGAGAAAAATAATGACAAAAACATTGCTCAGATTGGGGGGATTTCTTCCGAATAAAGTGAAATTATACACCCCTCTTTTTACAAACTCACAGAAATCTTTTCCCGTATCCCTTTCTATTACTGCAATGGATGACCATGTAAAAAATGTTCTGATCACTCTTGTTTATTGGGATAACGGACAAAAAAAATATATAAAAGATTATTTAGCAGGTGGAGCAACAACACAAATAGATTTTGTAATAAATAATCCAACTTCCATTCCTCCTTTTATTCTTTATATGGAGGTAGGAGGATTACCAGGTACTATAGATATTGAAGTTGACTATAGCATGAGCTTGTTTGTATCATCACTAGATGAAAATGATTCAAAAATTATTACAGGGAATGAAGAGGTTCTTCCAACGATCAGTAGCTTAGATATGTTCTGTCAAAAAAGCATTTTAGATAAAATCATTGGAGAAATCAAGGACTTGTTTGAAACGGCGGAGGAGACGCGATCCCCGTTGGTGTTGGATTTAGACGGCGATGGAATAGAAACGATTACGGCAGACAGCGGGGTTTATTTTGACCATGACGGAAACTTGTTCCAAGAAAAAACCGCTTGGGTCGCAAAAGATGACGCTTTGTTGGTCAAAGATATAAGATTAGCGGCTTAGATTATTAAAATTTATGAGAAATAGATTTTAATAATTTAAGGAAGTAAAAAATATAAAAACGTTAGAAAATAAAATTTATGCTTGCAAATAAAAATTATTGGCAGAGAATGGTAAGCAGGTTTATGTGACTGAGGAGAGATTTATGAGAGAGTATTATACAGAACCGCCACAAAACTATCTCAATTCTTTGAGATGCACATCGTCTTGTCTGTTTTTAAATATTTCCTTACTCTCGCCTAAAATAAATCTTCCTCTCTCTTTGTTCTTTTATCCAATTTTCACGTTTTGTTATCTGCTTTTAAGTTACACTTTCCAAAGTGCTAATTTAAATTTCTTCTTTTGGAGGTGCTTATGAATAAAAATTTCAAATATACAATTCTTTCATTTGTCAGTATGCTGATGTTTTCTACAGAAATATCCGCCAGAACAGCTCCCAGCTTTGATTGTAATAAGGCAACCACAGAAGTTGAAAAACTAATCTGCTCAGATGATGAATTGGCAAAAATCAACAGATGTGAAATTTATACTTTTCTCAATTGTAAGAAAATTAATAATCAAATTGATGACCTAACTTGTTCTGATGCGAAACTATTAAAACTTTATGAAAAGATGCAAAAAAAATATTTTGAACTTTGTAAATCTTTATCAAATAAAGATGAACGAATCAAATTATACAAAGATCAAGTAGAATGGCTAGATAAACAAAAATCAGCCGATTATATGGGATTCGGTGCATATAATCGACGAATTTTTTATTTAAAAGAGGCTTATCAAGAAAAAATAAATGACTTAGATAACTATAAAACACCCAATAAGTAGAAGACAAAGCTTATTATAAATTATTTTTTACTATAACTAAAGGAGGAAATTTATGGATTATATTTCAATTAAGATTTCAGAGAATTACAATTTGTATAAATATGGTACAAATAATACGATTCATAAATCTGGTAATGATTATCAAAAACCCACCATTGGTTATGGATATGATATTAAACAGCAAGGATTTAATGCAGAAGATTTAAATTCAAAAGCCGGAGCAACAATAATAACTCAAGAACAAATGGATTTATTAAAAAGTTATTGTAATGCATTAGTTAAAGGAAAAGATGAAAGTGATGACGATTATAATAACAGAGTTAAACTAATAAAAGAAAATTATAATACTTTAATTTCCAGTGTTACAATCACTCAATCACAAGCAAATACTCTATTAAACAATACAGTTTCCTCTTATGAAGCCGCTCTTAATAATATTTTAAACGAATATGGTGCAACATTATTACCTTATCAAAAAAGTGCTTTGATTTCTGTTTTTTACAACACTTGTGGTGGAACTGTTGACTCAATAAAAAGTAAACATAGTACATTAGTTGCTTTGTTAGCTCATTTGAAAACATCTAATCCTGATGAGAAGAAATTTATTGGATCTTTAGGAATCTGGTATGAAATACTTTATAGAACCAATCCAAATAGTAATGATGAAAACCAATATGGCATCCAAAATCGAAGATTCCTTGAAGCTAATGAATTTTGGGGAATTACATTATCTCAGACACCGTCATCAGCTAGCGCTCAATCAATCATTCCCATTAATAGTTATGAAGAGGCCAACATAGCCATTGCATTTATGAATCAAAAAAAAGATGCAATGAAAAACAAGCTTGATGATATAACAAATTACAAAAATAATTCTTATAAATACATTCGAGATAATTTTTCCAGTGCCGTATCAGTATTTCTTTCAAATCAAAATTATACAGGTACTTATAATATAGATACTCTTTTCAAAGATTGGAATTTATATACAGATTTACAAATAAACACTTCTACCGGAACAACCAGTTACGGCAATATAACCGGCAGTGATAAACGAGATTTGATATTCATTACCGGTGAACAGGATGGAACAACGGTTCATGCTGATGCTGGAGATGATTTTGTAGGAGGCAGCAGTAAAAGAGATATAGTTTACTCAGGTAGTGGCAATGATGTTATTTATACATATGGCGGCAATGATGAGGTCCATACCACGGATGGTTTACAAGGAGATTATAACCAAGTCTACCTAGGAGCCGGAAGCGATGCTTTTTATGGAGGTGACGGAGATGATTTTGTTGACGGAGGCAGTGGAAGAATAGATTTATCGCATGTCAGTAGTAATATCGGGGCAGAAGATGCAACAACAGATGTAAATAATGTAAGTCTCGGCGGCGGTCAAAATCGCTATATTGGGGGTATAGGAAAAGATAAGGTACAGGGAACGGGTTATAATACGGTTTATCTTGGTGCAGGATCTGATGAATATATCGGAGGAGATGGTGTTGATATTGTAGATGGTGGATCTGATACATCCGGATATAGTGCGGATGGAATATTTGATATAAACACGATACATTTAGGCGGTGGGGATGACAGATATATAGGCGGCAAAGGCAAAGATATCGTTTGGTCAGGTTGGGGAAATGATTATATCTTTACCGGAGAAGGTAGCGATCATGTCTATACCAATGATACCAATAAAGAAGATGAAACGAAAACAGTATATTTAGGCGGTGGAGATGATTACTTTACGGGAGGAGCAGCCAATGACATTGTCGACGGCGGCAAAGGTTTGGATGAAGATAAAGAAGAAAATAAAAATCATATAGATTTAGGCGATGGCAACAATAGTTATGTCGGCGGTAAAGGTGAAGATTATGTAACCGGTGGAGCTAACAATGACTATATAGATTTAGGCGACGGCAGAGGAATTGCTAACGGCGGTGCCGGGGATGATGACCTTAAGGGCGGAGAAGGTTCACAAACTCTTATCGGCGGAGAGGGATCAAATATCATGGATCCCGGAGCAAATGACGGAGATACAGATACCGTTGTAACAGGAACAGGAGCAGGAACAGATATTATTAAAAATTTCGGAGAAGAAGACATCCTGATTGTCAGCAGAGGTATTAAAGACACCACAACAGAAGGAAATGATCTGGTTATAACAACTACAGAAGACAGAAAGGTTATTCTGAAAGACTGGGGAAAGCCTGAAGATGAAGAAGAACCTCGTCTGCCGCTTAACGTTTGGGATGACCAAGGTAATAAATATGTTCCCGATGACAACGGCAAATATTCATGCAGTATAGCAATTCCTACCGAAAACATTTTAGATAAAATCATTGGAGAAATCAAGGACTTGTTTGAAACGGCGGAGGAGACGCGATCCCCGTTGGTGTTGGATTTGGACGGTGACGGAATAGAAACGATTACGGCAGACAGCGGGGTTTATTTTGACCATGACGGAAACTTGTTCCAAGAAAAAACCGCTTGGGTCGCAAAAGATGACGCTTTGTTGGTCAGAGATATAAGATTAGCGGCTTAGATTATTAAAATTTACGAAAGGTGGATTTTAATAATCTAAGGAAGTAAAAATACAAAAATGTAAAAAATAAAATTTATGCTTGCAAATAAAAATTATTTATAGAGAATGGTAAGTAGGTTCATGCGACTGAGGAGAGGTCTATGAGAAAGTATTATACAGAACCGCCACAAAAATATCTCAATTCTTTGAGATTTAATATATAAAAAATAATCTTCAACTGAGAGGTAAAATGTTTTTCCAAAAATATGATCTTTATGAAAATAAATTAAGTGAACAGCTTAGTGATGATAACCCATATAAGAAAAAACTGATACAAATGGAAACACCGACGAACAGGCATCCTATATATACGGGGTTGGTTTGGGGATTATTTATTTATAGTTGGTTGTTTTTTATAAAAATATGCTATGATGGAAGTTGTGGTTATATACCGTGCCTTTTAATTATGATTTTTTCATCACTTTGTTTATATTTTACATATAAACAAGATTCATTTGAACGTTCAAGAAAACAAGCGTTTTTAATCTCTGCGGCTACCGTAGTTCTATCAATTTTATTAGAAACTCCCGATAAGGGAAATATTTCTTTTGAAGAAGCTCTAAAATCTTTGGGGATTTTTAGCCAAATCACTTCAAAATCCTATCTTTCACTGGCAATTATAGCTTTTTTTATGGTTGGAGTTTCTTTATGTTATATGACTTCTGTTAATAAATTATATGCATATTTTTGTAAAATTCAAAAAGATAAACATAAAAATTCAAATGTAAAAAATCTTATAAATTCCTGTTATTTTTTTGCAATTATCTCATTTATGTTATTTCCTTATGTAATTTATTTGGCTTTGAATGAGGCGGAAGATTCTTTTCAGTTAAAATTGAAGCTGTTATCTTTAGTCGTATTTGCTGAAGGTACTTCTTATATATTTCATTCTTTTTATGTAAAGAGATACTATAGTTTATTTGAAAAATCAAAAAAGAATAAATTTTAGATAAAAGGAGATTAGTAATGAATGCGCAACTCTCTCAAGAAGATATGGGGTTTCTTAGAAACATTGTAAATCAAATCCAACAAACAGTTATTACAGGGACAGAAGTTGGAATGTCTGCTCTAGGAAAATACGCATCAAGTTTAGCTCCTTCAGACATTGCGCACCTTAGTAAAATGTTTAAAACATATGGCTACTTCGGTGTGTTTTTTGCTATAAAAGATTTTTGTGAAACAGGCGAAACAGAATCTATTCAAAAATATGTACTGGGAACGTTTGGATACTGGGCTGTTATAACAAGTGGAGCAGTAACTGCTCATGTTGTATCAGCGGCAATTCTAATTGGTATAATGGTAGATATTAGTTGGAAAATAGGAGAATGGATAGCAGAAAACCAGGATGATATTTTAGAAAAAATTAAACAACTTTTATCAGAAGAAGGCGTTGAAATAAGTGAAGAACGTTTTCAATGTGAATTGCCTGCATATATAAATGTTTGTCCAATCCTTAAAGAAAAAACAATATGTGAAATCAAGGGCTTGTTTAAAACGGCGGAGGAGACGCGATCCCCGTTGGTATTGGATTTAGACGGCGATGGAATAGAAACGATTACGGCAGACAGCGGGGTTTATTTTGACCATGACGGAAACTTGTTCCAAGAAAAAACCGCTTGGGTCGCAAAAGATGACGCTTTGTTGGTCAGAGATATTAACGGTAACGGCAAAATTGATAACGGAACGGAATTGTTTGGCAACAATTCCGTTCTTTCGTCCGGAGAAAAAGCGGTTAACGGCTTTGAAGCCTTAAAAGATTTAGACAGTAACAAAGACGGCATTTTTAATGCAAACGATGAGGCTTGGAATGAAGTTAAGGTTTGGAAAGACAACAATCAAAACGGCATAACCGAACCCGACGAATTGCTGTCTTTGGAGCAAGTCGGAATTGTCGGTATAAATTTGGATTACAATAACCAAGAAACTGTCGACGAAAACGGAAATGCCCACAAGCAAGCAGGAACTTTTATTAAAGCCGACGGCACAACAGGCACCGTTTCTGATGTTTGGTTTGATACTAATCCCGAAGACACCCTACCCCCTGATTTGAGAATAACTCATCCGGTGGAAGATGATGTGAGATTACATATTTCAGCTTCGGGCAACGTTTTTGATTTGTTGACGGCAATGGCTTTAGATGAAAGCGGTGCCTTAAGAAACGTGGTTGAAGCATTTTGGGCGGAAGATGACATCGCAACACGAAATGCCCTTTTGCCCGAAATTATCTATCGTTGGGCCGGTGTTTACGATATGGATCCCGATGGGCGCAATCCCACCAGAATATACGGTAATGTCCTAGGTGATTGCCGCAAACTGGAGGCTTTGGAAGAATTTTTGGGAAGAGAATTTCTCGGAACTTGGTGTAGCGGCGAAAGAGATCCCAATCCGCATGGTCACGCCGCGCCCTATATTTTGCAAGCTTTTGACTTGCTTGAAGAATACACCAAAAATATGTTGTTATTAAGCGGCAATTATAAATCTTATGCCGAAGGAATAAAACTTGTTTATAATTTGAGCAGCAAAGAATGGACCGTGGACGCCTCGGAAGCCGTTTCACTCCTTTCTGCCTTATATACCCAAAATGCGAGTTATTGTTGTCAAGTAGTATCTGAGTTTTCCAATGCTCTGCGTAATATTGATAATTATGACCTGATTGTAACCGCATTCAAAAATACCGCCGAAGCCAATTATGATAATGGATTTGCTGAAGATTTGGGAAAATATTTCGGTTACAATGTCGACGGCAGCAGTGGAAACGATGCTATTTTTGGAACAGCCGCTGATGAAAATATATATGGTCGTGATGGTGATGATAAAATATACGCTGATGACGGAAATGATTTAATCAACGGCGGAAATGGTGATGACCATATTTACGGAGAAAATGGTAACGATATTCTGATCGGTGATGCCGGAAATGATTATCTTCTCGGTGGTGACGGAAATGATGTTTTAACAGGCGGAAGTGGTAACGATTATCTATCCGGCGGCAACGGAGCCGATATCTACAAGTTTGGTAAAGGGTTCGGACAAGATACAATTGATAATATCAACTCCGATCAAAGAGGAATTGTTCAAGATGTTATTCAATTTGACGAGAGCATTTCTCCCGATAATATTACTCTGAACAGACAAGGGTTTGATTTAATCATTACTGTTAATTATGATGACGGAAGCGAAAGTGACAGTATTCGCATTTTAAGTTATTTTGACCGTCAAGGGTCAACCTCAACGGTTGTCGACTTGATAGAGTTTGCTGATGGCACTCAGTGGAATTATGACTATGTTTTACAACACTGGAGTAGTTTACCTGCAGCGGGCGACGGAGAAATAAAAGACGGAGATGAAAACAATAATTCCCTTTCCGGCTCAAACGGAGATGACGTTTTACTTGGATACGGAGGAAATGACGATATTTGGGGAGGCAGCGGAAATGATTGGATTGAAGGTGGTACAGGAAACGATACACTACAGGGTCAGAGTGGTAATGATACCTATTTTTGGGGTATAGGCGACGGTTTAGACGCAATCAATGATGGTGAAAATAATGATACCATGCTTTTTGGCGAAGGCGTGTATGCAAATGAAATAAAATTCCGCTGTATTAATACTTATGATTTACAGATTATGGTCGCCGGAAGTGAAACTCAAGGAATTATTATTCGTGACTTTTTTTACGGAATAGATAGAACTTATAAAACCTTAAAATTTGCTGACGGTAGTATTATCCGTTTGTCCGATCATGACTTTCTTTTACATCAAACCGATCAAAGCGAGAGAATTACTGCCGGCGGATATGATGATATCATTTATGCCGAAGGTGGCGATGACTATATTGATGCCGGACACGGGAATGATATTCTTATCGGCGGCACAGGAAATGATGAACTCCGCGGCAACGAAGGCGATGATACCTATGTTTGGAACAGAGGCGATGGTTTAGATACTATATGGGAAACTGCCGGAAATGATACAATTCGTTTTGGCGAGAATATCACATTTGATGATTTGAAATTGGTTTGTTACGGTGGAGATTTACTGATTTGTTTGAGAGAAAATGAGGCTCAAGGAGTTATGATTATGAGCTTCTTTAGCTCGCAAAAAAATAAATATATGGTTGAAAAATTACAATTTGCCGATGGATATATATTTAATCTGTCGGATAATGGTTTAGTGCTTGAACAAAAAAACAGTATAGAAACAATTAAAGGTACTGATTTTGATGATACAATTTACGGTAACGGCGGTGCCGATACCATTTATGCAAAAGGCGGTAATGATACTATTGTCGGCGGAAAAGGTATTGATATTATTTACGGTGATGATGATTACAGCGGTACCGCCGGAAACGATACTTATATTTGGAACTTAGGTGACGGATTTGATGAGCTTCATGATTCCCGAGGCAATAATACTATTCGTTTTGGTGAAGGGATTGCCTTGAGCAATCTGATTTTTAGGCATAATGGTAATCACTTGGATATTTATGTTAACGGCGACAGAACCCAAGGCGTAAAATTAATTAACTATTATTATCGCTCCCAAGGTATTTACTATACTCTGGAATTTGTTGACGGAACAACGCTGAATCTGGCAGAGAGCGGATTGATATTAACTCAATCCGACAAATCGGAATCTTGCTCGGGAACAGCCTATAATGATGTTATTTACGGTAACGGCGGTGATGATACTTTGCGTGGAAAAGACGGAAATGATATTCTTGTCGGCGGAAAAGGTAATGACGAATTGTACGGTGACAAAGGAAATGACACCATCATTTGGAATTTGGGAGACGGTTTGGATACCGTAATTGATTATAATACAGGAATAAATACTATTCAATTCGGTGAAGGAATAACTTTTGAAAGGTTAACGTTTGAAAGAGATAATCGCAACTTATATATTTATGTCGATGGTGACAGAACTCAAGGTGTAAAATTAACCGATTTTGCTTCAAAATATTTGATAAAATTTGCCGACGGAACAACTTATTCTCCCGATAATGATGGCTTTATGCTAAATCAATCAGATAAAAACGATAATGCATCCGGAGATGAATACGAAGATATTATGTACGGTAACGGCGGAAATGATACCTTATACGGAAAGGGAGGTAACGATACTTTAGTCGGTGGTAAGGGAAATGACAATCTCCAAGGCGGGGACGGTAGAGATATATATTTATGGAACTTAGGCGACGGTTTTGATGAAATTACAGACTTCGGCGAAAATATTATTCGTTTTGGTGAAGGTATTACTTTTGCCGATTTAAGTTGGCAAAAAGACGGTGAAAATTTGTTACTTTTTGTTAACGGTAATACATCTCAGGGAATGAATATTAAAAATTATTTTTACGGAAGCGGACATAATTATACTCTTGAATTTTCCGACGGCGGAAGTCAAACTTTAAACAGAGATAATCTGGTCTTTGGAACAGAAGGAATTCCGCAAAATCTGGTTGGAACCGATGAAAACGATATTCTTAATGGAGGAAGCGGTCATGATAATCTTACCGGTGAAAACGGTGATGATATCATCTCGGGTGGACGTGGAAACGATATCCTTGACGGCGGTGCGGGAAATGATACTTTTATTTGGAATTTAGGCGACGGTTTCGATGTTATCAAACAAGGAAACGGTACAGATACACTTAGTTTTGGTACGGGAATTACGTTTAATGATATTCATTTTTATCGTGATTATAACGACTTATATATTTATGTCGGCGATGAAAAAACGGAAGGTTTGAAAATTGAAAATTTCTTTTATCATTATGAAAGAGATATGCAAACAGTTCGTTTTCTTAAATTTTCCGATGATTCCGTACAAGATATTTGTACCAACGGTTTTGTTTTGGAACAGTTTTCCGTAGGTAATGGTATAGATGGAACGAATTATAATGATATCATTTACGGGAACATAGGAAATGATCAAATTAGCGCCGGTAGCGGCGATGATGTTTTGATTGGTGGCAAAGGAAATGATATTCTAGTCGGTGAAGACGGTAGTGATACTTATATTTGGCGTAGAGGAGATGGTTTGGATATTATCCGTGAATATGACAATGCCGACAATAAAATAATTTTTGGCGATAATGTTTCTTTTTCCGATTTGAGCTTTATGAATGAAAATGATAATCTAAACATTTTTTTGAATGATGATCATTCTCAAGGTCTCATAATTGAAGGTTTCTTTTCCAATAATCAATCCAGAAACATAACGTTACAATTTTCAAACGGTACTTCCTTTAATTTGGCGGAAAATGGACTGGTCTTAAACCAAACCAATGGTGATGAAAATATTAAGGCAACAGATTTTAACGACATAATTTTTGGAGAGGACGGTAACGATGAAATTTACGCCAATGGCGGAAACGACATCATTATCGGAGGCTGCGGAAACGATATGTTAAACGGCGGTGCCGGGGATGATATTTATCAATATAATCTTGGTGATGGCTTTGATATTATCACCGAAAGCGGCGGAAATGACAAAATTGTCTTTGGTGATGGTATTAGCCAAAACGATTTGTCGTTTGAACAAATCGGAAATAATTTGAGGGTTATCGTTAATGGTGATGAAAATAAAGGATTGCAAATTAATAATCAATTCGGTTCATCTTCAGCCAAAGTTGAAACAATAGAGCTTTATGATGGAAGTATGTTGGATATCAGCAATGCCGATCAACTGATACAAGCCATGAACAGTTTTAATAACAGTAACTCGGCATCTATTGATACTCAATTAAACATGAATCAGGATGTTAATGATACGTATTCTTTGGCGGCAGGTCAAGAATTGTTCAAAAAGGTAATCTAAAGGAAATATTTGAATGGTAAAATTCCCCTAATTACCAGAGCGGTGGATTAGTAGTTAATGTGATTTAATCTTGCAGCATATTAAAATGTATCATAGATCATAGGCGGTAACAAAATTCCATAATTCGTACAATCACGTGTTGTTCTTAATTTTATGAATGCTTCAAAAATTCCGTAAGGTTTAGCTTTTCTTAATGGTTCTTTTGGGGGAGGCTTTGCTATCGTGTTATGAATACGGCTTAATTAAAAAGACATCGGAGTATTCCGATGTCTTTTAGGCTGTTTGCATATTGAAAAATGGAGATTTTTTAAAAGATTTATTATAAAAAACTTATAATTAATCTATTGAATTTTAACAATAATTTCTGGGTGGTGGTAGCTCGGTGGTAGCTTGAGCCATAAAAAGGGGATAAAAACACTATTTTTGAGTTGAATTTAATAGGCTAAATAAAAGAAAAAGCCCTTGAATTTCAAGGGCTTGGAAACTGGTGCCGACAGAGAGACTTGAACTCCCGACCCACTGATTACAAATCGACTGTGTTTGTGAAATATTATCTTTATAAATCAATATGTTAATCTTAAAATTTTAGCGATTTTTTTGCCGAGCTACCACCGAGCTACCACGCTAAAACAAGCTACCACCAGCCTGTTACAGGGAAGTAGAATTGTTAAAGAAATCTTTTTTATCTTCAAAAATGATATTATCATACCAATTTTCTCTAAATCCTAAAAGTTCTAAAGACAAATGAGGGTTATTTAGATTTTCTTTAATAAGAGATAATACTCTATCACACCACGATGTAGAAGGAGATATTTGTTTCATAAAAAAACTAAAGATAAAGAATTCTGCATAGAATGTGCTTTTCACTTCTTCTAAATCAATTAATCTTGCTCGTTTTTTGCTTTTGGAAAGAGAACGAGGTGTTGTACTAAAAGTTCTGCGGTAAAATAATCCGTAATGAGCACAAATATTTCTTACTGATACAATACATTCTAACCAGTTATCAAAGATTGCTTTAGGTAAACAAAATACCTCATAAAACTTTGTGGAATATTCTCCTTTCACTAAAGATATCATTTTTGAAAAATTTCCAAAAGTTATTACATCTACTAATTGCCAAGAAGGTATTCTAGTTGTTGCTATATCAGAGAAAGAATGTAAAGAATCGATATTTTTTTTGAATTTTAGAATGTTACTATTAATATCATCTAACAGCTTAGAATGATTATATATTTCCTCTTGCTTTTTGCAATCAATATAAAAGATATCTTTTCTTGAAGAGAATAATTCTCCATTAAGAAACCAAAAGGCATTATCTTGAGTCGTGCTGAGAATATTAGAGAATAATACCTTGAAACAGACTTCTATTCTTTCCGCTGCTTCCATAAAAAGAGTTCTTAATTTCCTATCAAAAATATATAGTTGAAGTATATCTTCAAATTTGATTTGAGACTTAAATTGTTCTTTAGTATGTTTATCCACATAAAATGTATTCCAGTACATGGCCAATCTATGATAACCTATGTATGAAAGGTATTTTAAAGCTCTGCTTTCATCATTAAATATTAAATTTCTAGATTTTAATAAACTAATTTGCTGTGAAAATGATGTTGGAATGTTGTGGTCTATTAGCATTTTTTTCTCTACTGAATAAAAATATACCCACTAATTGTGCTTAATATTCCAAAACTAATGAAACATCAGAGGCCTAGTGGGTCTGTTATCTATATATGTAAGCTAAAATATATTAAAAGTCAATATATTTTAGCACAATGTTTAAAACTTTTTTGCAATAGCATATTGAAGAAAAAGAGACTTTTAATGTATT
>CALXPO010000002.1 GCA_944390315.1 uncultured Alphaproteobacteria bacterium | reverse complement strand
TTTTTGAAGGTTGTGCCTTTTGTCAGTCAACCGTTATGGTTAAAAAATCTATTATAGATAAATATAATATTCACTATAAAAGCCAATATGTTCCGGCAGAAGATTATGCATTTTGGCTGGATTTAGTTGGAAAAACAAAGTTTGAAAATTTGGAAGAAAAACTGCTTTCTTATCGTTTCCATCATGAAAATATTTCACATAAACAAAGTACCAAGCAAATGGAAAGTGCTCATAGTGCACAAATTGAGGCGATCAAAAAGTATTGTGGTTTAGAAGAGTTGGATGAAAAAATTTTATCTCATTTTTATGAGGGAAAGATACTTTTGCCGAAAGAGCTGGAGATACTATACGAACAACTAATCCAAATTATGCAAAAATTGAAAGAGAAGAACTTATCCAATTATAGCAAGAATTTCAAAAAGCGTTTCAAAAAGCAATATTACAAAAATCATTCTCTTAAAGGCCAATTAGCCTTGTTTAAATCACCGTTAAATCAAGAATTTAACATCAGTCTATCATTCCGTTTATTTTGTTTAATTTCAAGAGGAGTTTTATAATGAAAGTTTTAATATTAGCCGGCGGACTAGGAACTCGTTTAGGGGAAGAAACAACCGTTAGACCCAAACCAATGGTTGGCATAGGAGGGTATCCTATTCTTTGGCATATTATGAAAATTTATTCTCATTATGGTTTTAATGAATTTGTTGTTTTAACAGGATATAAACAAGAAATTATCAAAGACTATTTTGTTAATTACTATATGAATAATTCCGATGTGACGGTTGATTTGTCAACAAATGATGTGACAGTCCATCAAAATTCTTGTGAACCATGGAAGGTTACGTTGCTTTATACCGGACGTAATACAAAGACGGCTGGTCGTATTAAAAAAGCGCAAAAATATGTCGGGAATGAACGTTTTATGCTCACCTATGGCGACGGGGTTGGGAATATTGCCATTCCGGCGTTGATTGCTAATCATGAAAAATCAGGAAAGCTTTGTACCTTAACAGCTTATCAGCCGGAAGGACGCTGGGGAGCTTTGGGAATAGAAGAAAACGGAACAATTTCAAATTTTGCCGAAAAACCCAAAGAGAGCGGCTCTTGGATTAATGCCGGATTTTTTGTTTGTGAACCGGAAGTCTTTGATTACATTCCCGAAGATTGCGAAAATATGATGTGGGAAGAAGACCCTCTTAAAAATTTGACCAAGGCCGGACAAATGAACGCCTATAAGCATACCGGTTTTTGGCATGCGATGGATATGCTGAAAGATAAAGAAGATTTAAACAAAATGTGGGCGGCCGGAGAGGCTCCTTGGAAGCTTTGGGAGTAGGTTTATGAAAAAAGTCTTGCTGACCGGAGCAACCGGTTTTATCGGCTCACAGGTTACGAAAGAATTATTGAGTCGTGGTTATGAAGTTCATGCTTTGGTATATCCGATCTTAGCGCCAAAACAGGAAAATTTTATTCAGCATGAAATAAATTTGCTTGATGCCCAGGCAGTTGAAAAATTTATGTCTGTGCACAATTTTGAAAATCTTATTCACTTAGCCTGGTATGTCGGTCCGAAGTGTCATGTATCAGATTTAAATATGGACTGGGTAATAGCTACGCTAAATCTTTTGAAATCGTTTAAAGAAAATGGCGGTAAAGTTTTTTCTGGCGCAGGAACTTGCTCCGAATATGAGTATAAGTATGGCTATTTGCTTGAAGATGAAACCCCGACTAATCCAGGAACATTGTACGGAAACGGAAAAAATGCCGTATTTAATATAGCTAAGGTCTATTGCAAGCAAAATAACATTTCATTTAAGTGGCCGAGAATTTTTAATCTTTATGGTCCTAATGAGAAACTTCAGAGATTAATGCCTTCGGTGATTAATTCTTGCCTTAAAGGCGAAGATGTTAAGGTAAGTGATTGTTTGAAATTCCAAGACTATTTGTATGTTGAAGACACAGCAAGAGGAATTGTTGATGTTTTTGAGAGCAATTTTGAAGGTGCGGTTAATATTTGCTCTGGCCAACCGGTACAACTTCGTACAATCGTAAATAAAATTGCCGAATTAACCAATTTTAGCGGAAAAATTCTTTGGGGAGCAATTCCGGCTGCCTTTGGTGATGATGTTGTTGTCGGAAATAATGCAAAACTAAAATCAATCGGCTGGACGCCAAAATATAGCTTGGAAGAAGGCTTAAAAATGACAATTGAATGGTGGAGAACACATAATGTATAATGACGTATATAAAGGTAAAACTGTTTTAGTAACCGGACATACCGGTTTTAAGGGTTCATGGTTATCTATCTGGTTAACCATGATGGGGGCTAAGGTTGTTGGTTATTCTTTAGATCCTTATTCAGATAAGGGAAATTTTGAAGCTTGTCACTTACACGACAAACTTTATGCTGATGTTCGTGGGGATACCAGAGATTTTGTTCATTTATCCGAAACGATTGAAAAATATCAACCTGAAATAATATACCATTTAGCCGCTCAAGCTTTGGTTCGTACGGCTTATCAGCATCCAAAAGAAACTTATGAAACTAATCTAATGGGATCATTAAATATTCTAGAAGCTGTCCGTTTACATGATTGTGTTAAAACAGTTGTAATGATTACATCTGACAAATGTTATGAAAATGTAGAGCAGATTTGGGGATATAAAGAAACAGACCGCATGGGAGGCTATGATCCCTATTCTTCTTCCAAGGGGTGTACTGAATTGATGATTGCCTCTTATCGGAACTCTTATTTTAATCCTAAAGATTATGCCAAACATGGTAAAGCAATTGCAAGTGTTAGAGCTGGTAATGTGATTGGTGGTGGTGATTGGTCGGATAATCGTTTAATTCCGGATTGCATTCGCTATATAGAAGCCGGAAAAGATATCGAAATTCGCAATCCAATAGCTACTCGTCCGTGGGAGCATGTTTTAGAACCTTTGTCGGGGTACCTCAAGGTTGGGCAGAAGTTGATAGAAAATCCGGTGGAATATGCAACCTCATTTAATTTTGGTCCTCATATTTCAGCCAATAAAACGGTTTTTGAGGTTGTTAAACGCTTGGTGGATTATTATGGCAAAGGAAAAGTTGTTGACGCCTCTGATCCGAATGCCGTACATGAGAACACATTGCTCAATCTCGATGTCACCAAAGCTTATGTTATGTTGCAATGGGAAGCCAAATGGAATTTGCAAGAAGCTATTGAAAAGACGGTTGATTGGTACAAAGAGGCACTCCATTGTGATGACATGTATGATTTCTGCGTTCAACAAATTTTAGAGCATGGAGAGCATCTTGCCAAATAATGTTATTCTAGGTGCAGGGATAGCCGGTATTTCGGCCGGCTACCACCTCAAACAAAAAGGTATTGATAGCGTTATTTATGAAAAAGATAACGACTGGGGCGGTTTGTGCGGAAATTTCAGCATTGACGGTTTCCGCTTTGATCGCTTTGTGCACTTTTCTTTTGCGACAGATGAATATATTGCTGATATATTTGAAAAATCGTCTCCTTTGTATGCGCACCCATCAGTTTCATACAACTATTATCATGATAGCTGGCTTAAACATCCGGCAATCAATAATCTGGCGGCATTACCCACGGAAGATAAAGTGAAGATAATTGCCGATTTTGTAAATCGCCCGCATAAAGAAGTTTCCCAAATAAAAGATTATAATGAGTGGCTTCGGGTGCAGAACGGTAATTATTTTACCGATAATTTTGCCACAGTTTACACAAAAAAATATTGGGGACAATCACCCAAAGATATGGAAACCAAGTGGATTGGCAATCGTATTTATTCTCCGGCGTTAGAAGAAATTTTACGTGGCTCATACGCCGAACAAGCGGAAAACTTTTATTATACCAGTTATATGAAATACCCGAAAAAAGGTGGGTTTCGAAGCATATTGGATAATTGCCGTCATGGATTGGATATTCATTTTAATAAAAAGGTGGTTCGAATTTCAGCGCAGAGCAAACAAGTTTTCTTTGCCGATGGCAGTCACGAGGAATATTCAAGACTAATATCCTCTTTACCGTTGCCGGAAATTGTCAAGATGATAGACGACTGTCCGACTGAGGTGTTAGCCGCAGCAAAGAATTTAAACTGGACTTGCGGTTATCAGGTGTCACTGGGTTTCAATCGCTCTGATATAGCCAAGCATTTATGGTTTTATATTTACGATGATGATGTTCCGCCGGCAAGGGTTTATTCACCAAACTTGAAATCACCGGACAACGCACCCGAAGGTTGTTCTTCTTTACAAGCCGAAATTTTTTATGCCAATGATACCAAGGTTCCACCGGCAGAATTGGTTTTGGAACAAACGACAGAAAAATTAAAACAAATTTGTGGGTTTGATGAGGCGGATATTGTTGTTAAAGATATTCGCTTTGAACCCTATGCAAACGTCACCTTCACCCACGGAATATATCAAAATCGCGAGATAATCCTAAATTACCTCAAAGAAATCGGCATCGAAAGCATCGGCCGCTTTGGCAAATGGGATTACCTTTGGACCTTTCAAGTATTTAAAA
>CALXPO010000001.1 GCA_944390315.1 uncultured Alphaproteobacteria bacterium | reverse complement strand
TGCCATTGTCATGAGGAATTAAATGTTTTGGTAGATTTGCCTTTTGAGGCTTATCAACTGCATTTTTACAATGGTCAGTTTGTGCCGATATATCCGCCTTTGCCGCGTGGCGCGGAAGTTATGACCTTAATGGAAGCCGTTCTCAATCAGGAAGCCAAAAACTATTTAGGCAAGCTGGTGGATTTGGCAAATTATCCTTTTGCCGCGCTCAATACGGCTTATATGGAAGAAGGTTTGTTCATTAGGCTTGATAAAAATACCAAACTGGATAAGCCGATTATTATCGTAAACCATAGTGAGACAGGCGAGCAAAACCTGTTTTATAACTTGCGTAATGTTGTGGTTTTGGAAGCAGGAGCCGAGGCGGAGATAATTGAGTGGCATAAATACGCCGGCGCGGAAAAATCACGCTACTTTGCCAATATTGTTAATGAGATTTTTGTTGCCAGAGGAGCCAAACTCAAACATTACAAATTGCAAAACGAAGCATTCAAAGCCAACCATTTGGCCTTAAATATGGTTAATGTAAAAGAAAGCGGCAAATATGAGGCTTTTTGTTTGCAGCGCGGGGCGAATATTGGGCGCAACGAAACCAAAGTCATTTTGGCGGAAGAACAAGCGGAAGCCGAGGTCAATGCCGCTTATATTATGCATGGTTGGGCAACTTTAGACACAACAACCGACATTGAGCACTTGGCAGAAAACACGATTTCGCACCAACTGGTTAAAGGTGTGGTCGGCGGCGATGCCAAAGGCGTTTTTCAGGGCAAGATTCACATTGCCAAACACGCCGTCAAAACCGAAGGCACACAGCTGCATAAGGCTTTATTGTTGACCGATACGGCGGAGATTGATGTTAAGCCAGAGCTTGAGATTTTTGCAGATGATGTCAAATGTTCGCACGGCGCGGCCAGCGGCGAGTTGGATGAAGAAACGCTGTTTTATATGCAGTCGCGCGGCATCGGCCGAGAAGAAGCCAAACAGATTTTGATAGATGCATATCTGGATGACGCGGTTAATAAAATTGCGGATTCTGAGGTTCGCGATTGGTTCAAAGAGATGATTAAGGCATAAAGACGGAACAAACAAATGTATGATGTTTATGAAATACGCAAAGATTTTCCGATATTAAGCGAAAAAATAAACGGCAAACCCAATACCTTTTTGGATTCGGCTGCTTCGGCGCAAAAACCGCGGCAGGTTATTGAGAAAATGAACGAAGTTTATTTTAAGCAATATGCCAATGTGCACCGCGGGTCATATCTTTTGTCCGAAGAATCAACGGAAGAATATGAAGAAGCTCGAAGGATTGTCGCAAATTTCATCAATGCAAAATCAGATAAAGAAATTGTTTTTACCAGAAACGCCACGGAAAGCATTAACTTAGTTGCCGCTTGTTGGGGAAGAAAAAATCTGCACCAAGGGGATGAGGTCTTAATCTCGGAAGCCGAACATCATGCCAACTTGGTCCCGTGGCAGGTTTTAAGAGATGAATTGGGCTTTACGCTAAAGATTTTTAAGATAGGCGATGACGGCAGTTATATCCATGAAGAATTCTTAAAACAGCTAAGCGATAAAACCAAGCTGGTTGCCGTAACCGGAATGTCTAATATTTTGGGCACGGTTTTTCCGTTAAAAGAGATAACCAAAGCCGCACATCAAAAAGGCGCGCTGGTCTTGGCAGATGCTTGCCAGTTAATTGTGCATCAAAAGGTAGATGTTCAGGACATTGGCTGTGACTTTATGGCTTTTTCAGGGCATAAGACTTACGGACCTTCAGGCATAGGTGTTTTGTACGGGCGCTATGAATGTTTGGAAAAAATGCCGCCTTATCAGTTTGGAGGCGAGATGGTGGACAAGGTCAGCTATGAGCATACAACCTTTGATGTCCCGCCGGCACGTTTTGAGGCGGGAACGCCGGCAATCGTGCAAGCCATCGGCATGGGCAGAGCTTTGCGATATATGCAAGATTTGGGGCAGGAGAATATTGAGGCTCATGAGGCAGAGTTGGTTGAATATACGACCAACCGCTTGGCAGAGGTCAAAGGCTTAAAAATTATCGGCACGGCAAAGGGCAAGGGCGGCGTGTTCTCGTTTAATGTTGAGGGCATTCATCCGCAAGATCTGGCTTTCATTCTGGATAAAGAGGGCGTAGCGGTGCGCACGGGACATCATTGCGCCGAGCCTTTGGTTCATCGTATGGGTTTTGAGTCGGTTGCGCGGGCTTCTTTGGGTTTATATACCACAAAAGAGGATATTGACAATTTCATCAAAGCCTTGCATAAAGCAGTCAGTTTTTTCTAAGGGATAATATAGATGTCGGAAGCAGAAGATAAAAAGTTGGATGAGCAGATTGCAAAGATAAACCAAACGGAAGCGGATTTGCTACGTGCGCTGGATATTCAGGAACAGATGAAAGATTTTGTCGCCAAAGCCGGACAAGAAAAGCCCAAAGATGAAAAGACGGCAACCGAGGCGGATGTCATTGAGGCTCTAAAAACGGTTTGCGACCCCGAGATTATGATAAATGTCTATGATATGGGGCTGATTTATCATATAGAAATCAGGGATAACGGCGATGTTTATATCGCAATGACTCTAACGGCACCTGGTTGCCCCGTGGCGGGGATTTTGCCGCAACAAGTGGCGGACGCAGTGGCTTTGGTGGAAGGTACGGGCAAAGTAGAAGTCCGCATTGTTTGGGAACCGGCTTGGACAATAGAACGCTTGTCGGAAGATGCCCGCGCCATGATAGAACTTTTTTAAATCTACACGGCATAACTTCTTTTATCGTATTTCTGAATAGCTTTAAGCCACAAGGCACAAAAGCAAGATATGTACAAAGGAAGCATCGCGATATGACAATGATAGCCAAAGCAGCCAGTAAGCGCTCAAGTGCGTCCACTTGTAGGCTAGCAGACGCGTGCGATGGTTAGTGTATCAACAGATTTCGCACCGGCTTTTTTCATAGCCAAGGCACATTCCTTGAGGGTGGAGCCCGTGGTCATCACATCATCAATCAGGACAATACGCTTGCCTTTAAGTTTTTCGGGGTGCTTGACGCTAAATGCGCCTTTAACATTAGAGATTCTGGCATGCCCGCTAAATTGGACCTGTGGTTTGGTGCGTTTGTGGCGCACGACGGAAGTGCAATCTACTTTTATTCCGGTTAGTTTGCCGAGCTCTGTTGCAATCAAAGCGGCTTGATTATAGCGTCTTTTGATTAAGCGTGTAAAATGCAGCGGAATAGGGACAATTAAATCCACGCCCTCATCAAAAATATCTGTGCCGGCAAGCTTGAGCCATTTGGCAAAGACGGGCGCGTTTTCGGTCTTGTCCATAAATTTGAAGGCCAAAATCATATTCTTGGAAGCATCATCATAGTGGATTGCCGAGCGGCTGAGCCGAAAAGGGGTTTGTTTTTTGCTCAGGCAAGTCCCGCAAAGCATTTTCTTAGAGGTCGGTGCTTCATCAAACGGGTGTCCGCACTTGGCGCAATAAGGTTTTGAGATGAAGTTGATGGAGTTAAAACAATCCGCGCAAAGGCCATCGGCATTACTGACGATTTTTCCGCAACAAATACAGCGTGGCGGAAGTAAAAGGTCAATAATTTTAGTCCAAAAACTAGGCATTTTGCGGGAAGAGTTTCATCAGTTCATCATGAATATTATTGATTTTGTTAACCATAATCATTCCGGCATCATGCATGGCATCTTGTTTGTCCTGAGCCGTAACATGACCTTTGGTAATCACCTCTCCGGCATAGCCCATTTTATGCCCGAAAGGCACGGCATTTCCGGCCACAAAACCGATAACGGGTTTTTTAACTTTAAGATTTTTATAATATTTGGCAACAGCTTCTTCATAAGTTCCGCCAAGTTGACCGATAATAACAACAGCATCCGTATCAGGGTCTGTCATAAATTTTTCAAGAGTTTCTACAAAATCAATACCGATAAGCATATCATCGCCCAAACCAATAACGGTAGACTGCCCAAGACCGGCACGTGTTGTTTCAATCACTGCTTCATAGGTCAAAGTAGAGGAGCGAGAGACAATACCAATCCGCCCCGGATGATGAATATTTTCCGGAAAAATACCTAAACGAGCTTCCCCCGGCGTAATGATTCCCGGCGTGTTGGGACCGATAAGTTTGGTTTTTGCGCCGCGGAGCATTTCTTTGATTTCCAACATATCTTTGATAGGCACGCCGTCCGCAATACAAACGCAAAGGTCAAGCTCTGCTTCTGCAGCTTCGCGCACGGCATCTTTAACAAACTTTGCCGGCACAAACATAACCGAGGCGTTAGCCCCTGTTTCCTTAACCGCCTCAATGGCGGAATCAAATACCGGCACGCCAAGATGTGTTATACCGCCTTTCCCCGGCGTAACACCGGCGACAACATTAGTGCCATAATCAATAGAGCGTTTAACGTGGAAGGAAGCTTGCGTACCCGTAATACCTTGGATGAGCACTTTAGAATCTTTATTAACTAAAATAGACATCAGTCGCTCTCCTCCATAGCCTCAATCAACTTATCAACGGAATCATCCATGTCTTCGGCAATAATAATCGGGAGTTTAGAATGTTCCAAAATATCTTTGGCTTCGTCTTTGTTTGTTCCCTCAAAGCGCACCACCAAAGGCACGTTTAATCCGACCTCCGAAGCGGCGGAAACAATACCGTCCGCAATAAGATTGCAACGCAAAAATCCACCGAGAATATTGATTAAGATTCCCTCAACTCTGGGGTTGGTCATAATGATTTTGATACCGGCGGCAATCTTGTCCTTGTCCACGCCGCCCTTAACGTTCAAGAAGCAAGCCGTACCGTTGTTACCTTTGGTGCGGATTAAGTCCATGGCAGCCAGAGCTATGCCGTCACCGTTAACGATACAACCGATATTCCCATCAAACTCAGAATATTGAAAACCATATTTTGTAGCTTTGAGCTCGCGGTCTTCTTCCTCATATTCATCTTGCAACATGCTGATATCTTTGTGCCGATAAAGTGCATTATTATCAAAGCTCATCTTAGCATCAAGAGCAATAATCTGTCCCGCTGTTGTTACCCCGACAGGATTAACCTCAATCATCACGGCATCATAATCCACGAAAGCCTGATGCATACCGTTTACAAAAGTCTCCATATTTTTAAAGACTTTGGGGTTAAGGTGCAAAAATTCTATAACTTTTTGAATTTGCTCCGTACTTGCTCCCGTAATCAAATCCAGAGGCAAGCGCAAGATTTTTTCCGGCGCAGAGATGGCTAAAGTTGTAATATCTTCATTATTGGTATCAGCTACCAAAAGCGTAATAGCAGGAATTGTTCTGTCAATCACCACGCTGGCATAAAAATTTTTTCTGACCTTGTTATAAGCTTCAACATAAACACGGCCGACTTGCTTGCCTTTAGGGCCTGTTTGCACGGTAACCAAAGTTGCGCCGAGCATTTTTTCAGCTTCTGTGGCAATATCACGCCGGCTTTTAATAAGGCGAATTCCGCCTTTGCGACCGGCTTTTTTCTCCAAAAAATAACCTTTATTGCGTGCGCCGGACTGAATTTGCGCTTTGAGCACCCAAGGACCGCGAAAAGAAACTTTCGCAGCTGCTTTTTTGGCTTCCGTCGGCGTATAAGCAATCATTCCTTTCGGAACAACTATTCCATACTGGCGAAGAATCCTTTTTGCTTGGTACTCATGAATATTCATAGCTTATTCCTGCAAATGTTCGGCATAAAAACGAATTTTTTCAATCATGGAGAGCAAACCGTTTCGGCGGCTGGGACTTAAATGTTCTCTAAGTCCGAGTTTAGCAAAAACACCGTCTATGTCAAAGCTTAAGATTTCTGAAGCACTTTTTCCCTTAAAAATCGTTAAGACCACGGCAATCAAACCTTTAACAATAATGGCATCGCTGTCGCCCTTAAAAGAAAGTTGTCCGTCTTTGAGCTCCGGCACAAGCCAAACTTGCGACTGACAACCCATAACCTTAAACTCATCGGTCTTAAGGTTTGCGGGCAGGGGCTCCAAATTGTTTCCGAGATCAATCAGGTAGCGATATTTATCTTCCCAATCTTCTAAGAGTTCAAAATTTTCAATCAGTTCTTCTAACGTCATTCTCAGAGCCTTATTTTTCAAGTTTGCCGAATATTGCGAGCTTTGAGCCGGTCAAGCGCGCCCAAAGTCTGTCGCCGAAGGAATAATGCCACCATTCTGACGGGTAGTTAACCAAGCCGCTTTTAGATAAGGCATCACGCAAAATCTCACGATTCTTACGACCTTCCGGACTGATATTCGGACAGTCAAAATCAGCTGTTTCATCAAAACCGCGTACCATTCCGCCCATATCATATTCTTTGCCGGCATCATCAACGAGCGAAATATCAACCGAAGCCCCGGATTGGTGCCCGCTTCCTTGCCGATAAGGATTGGCGGCAAAAACATCGCAAAGCGCAATAAACTCTTCAGAATTAACACCCAGTTCGGGGTGTTTCTTTTTCTGTTCACAGACCACGCCGTCCCAGAGCTTAATTTGTGCTTCCATCGGCCGATAAGCCTCATATACCACAAAATGATAACCTTGCGGCAAATGCTTTTGAGCATTTTTTATTAGGTTATAAATATAAGTTCTGATGAGCTTGATTTGTGTAAATTTAGGATTAAAAAAAATGCCGTCAGCCTCATTTATCTCCGTTAACGAAACAGGGTTCTCAATTTCGGAAATAACTAAAGGCTCCGGCAAATTTGCATCACTGAACATTTATTTTTTGCCTCTCTGACGGTTAATCAGCAAAGTTAATAGGTTAGGCATTTTTTGATAAAATGGGGACGAACGATAAAAATCTTCTTTATGTACCTCAAATACGGCGCGAGGCTCCCCGTGTCCGTAATGAGATGCAGCATTATAGCCAACTTGCTTGCCGCCGATACGCTCAATCAGTTTGCGAGAGAACTTATTGGCCGGATGCGCGGTAATGTCTAATTTTTTATAAACCTTGAAAAAGTGGTGAACCAAACCACGCACGGCTTCGGTAGCATAACCATGCGCACCGAACTTAGGGTCAATAAAATAGCCCAAGTCGCCATAAATTTTTTTGCCGTTTTCCTCAAAGGGAAGCATATCAACCGTTGCATTACCGATTAACATACCATTTGGCAAACGCACCGCCATACGATAAGTGGAGCGGGGTTCTTGTTTGCGCTCGCGGTCGGCTTTGATTAAGAAGTCTGAAACTTTATTTCTGATAACATTATCTCTGTCGGGGGTATCTTTGTCCACCTGAAAAGTATAAAAAGGACAATAACCTTCTCCAGCGTGCAAATCAGCATTATGATTGATGTTGAATGCGATTTCTTGCAACCGGTGAAAGTCAGATGTCTTAAATTCATCAATAATCAAGCGTTCAGTCTTGATTGGAAGAAAAATTGATTCCGCCATAAAAAAATCCCCACTTTAATGTTATAAGCCTCAATAACATTAAATTGCCGAAAACACAACTTTTTTCTTCAAAAAGTAAAACAATTTAACATCTATTCTTCTTCGGCTTCCTTAATGCGTTCAATATCAGCCCCCACGCCTCTGAGCTTGTCTTCCAGCTTTTCATAACCGCGGTCAAGGTGATAAACGCGGTTAACGATTGTTTCGCCTTCGGCAGCAAGTCCCGCCAAGACTAAGGCAAAAGAGGCACGCAAATCCGTAGCCATAACCGGCGCGCCGGAGAGTTTTTTTACGCCGCGCACAATGGCAGATGCATGTCCGTGCACATTGATATTCGCGCCCATACGCATAAGCTCAGGCACATGCATGAATCTGTTTTCAAAAATCGTTTCCGTAACCATTCCTGCGCCTTCTGCAACGGTGAGCAAAGACATAAATTGCGCTTGCAGGTCTGTCGGGAAACCGGGGAAGGGTTCGGTAATAATATCTTCACCGATGATTTTTTTGTTTGAGGCATCAACCAAAATACCTCTTTCCGTAGGGCTGACATCCACGCCCATTTTTTGCAAAATCTGCATAGGTGTTTTAAGAGTGTTAGGCTGGGCATTAATCAGCTCAATTTTCCCGCCGGTGATGGCTGCCGCCACGGCATAAGAGCCTGCTTCAATGCGGTCGGGGATAACCTTGTGCCTTGCGCCATGCAGCTTTTCAACCCCCTCAATGGTTAAGATAGAGGTTCCGAGCCCCGAAATTTTTGCCCCCATGCCATTTAAGAGACAGATTAAATCGCTGATTTCGGGTTCTTTGGCAGCATTTTCCAAAACCGTAATACCATCAGCCAAAGCTGCGGCCATCAAAACATTACAAGTTGCCCCAACCGAAACATTTCGGAAAACGATATGCGCGCCTTTAAGCCGACCCTCAACTTCGCCATAGACATAGCCGTTGCGGATGTCAATTTTAGCGCCCATCTCTTCCATGGCAGCCAGATGGATATCCATCGGTCTTGTGCCGATGGCGCATCCCCCCGGCAAAGAGAGTTCAACTTTTCCGGCTCGAGCCAAAAGCGGGCCAAGCACATAGTAGGAAGCGCGCATTTTGCGCACATAGTCATAAGGAGCGGCAATGCTGGTCAGCTCTTGGGTGCGATAAGAATAAGTTTTGGTTGGGTGTCCGTCAACAAAATCATCAAAAGCATCAATCTTTGTGCCAAGCTGTTCCAAGAGCAAGTTCATAGATTTAATATCTGACAAAATTGGCATATTTGTCAGAGTAACCGTTTCATCGGTGAGCAAGCTGGCGCAAATCAAGGGTAGTGCAGCATTTTTTGCCCCGCTGATAAAAATCTCGCCGTTCAGTTGTTTTCCGCCTCTAATCTTAATCTTGTCCATCAGTCCGAGCTTCCTTCTTTTTGAGCTTTTCACGTTCTAATTGTTGTTTTTTGCGCTTTTCCAAATTTTTTTGCAGAGCTTTGGCTTCTTTTTCAAACCTAATCTCGTTTGGTCTTTTTTTCTGTTCCATTAGCATTGTCCCGCATAATCTTCAAGATTCTGCCACTATAAACCACTTAGCAAAAAAAGCCACTATTTTATTTATCTGTTTGCATAATTCTCAGAGTTATGCTGAGAAAATAAAAACAACTTTATTTTAGGTAAATTTTATTGTACAATGTAGCCGTTTCAGACAACAAAGAAAGGATTAATATGTCTAAAATTATCACGATGATTCCGGTTCGTATGGCCTCAACCCGTTTGCCGAACAAGCCTCTGTTAGATGTCAACGGCAAAACGGTTTTACAAAGAGTTTATGAAAATGTTCGCAAAGATGTCCCCGGAGATATTGTTATTGCTGCCGGAGATAAGATTTTGGTTGAGGAAGCCGAGAAGTTTGGTGCAAAAGCCATCTTGACCGATCCAAGCCTTCCGAGCGGAACGGATCGTATCGCCGCAGCCTTAAAAGAGATTGACCCGAGCGGCACCAAATATGACATTGTCGTCAATTTTCAGGGCGATGGTTTGAACGTTGACCCGAAAGTCAACCTTTCTTTGATTGAGATGATTGAGCGCACCGATTGCGATATCGCCACTTGCGGTATGGTCTTTAAGAATGAGAAAGATGTTGCCGACCCGACAATGGTTAAAATCGTTATGGGTTTGAAAGAAGGAGAGCAGGAAGCGCGTTGCTTATATTTCACCCGCGCCGCCGCACCTTATATTCGCGACCCTGAGAAATGCGATAATCATGATTTCTATCATCATATCGGCATTTATGTTTACAAGGCTTCTTCTTTGCAAAAATTTGTCAGCCTTCCGGTCGGCATTTTGGAAAAGAGAGAGTCTTTGGAGCAACTCCGCGCTTTGGAAAACGGTATGAGCATTCGCGCCCGTATTGTGGACAACATTAAGCTGGTAGACCAAGCTCCGGCAGATGTTAACACACCGGAAGAATATGAAGCCGCTCTGAAGTGGATTAAGTAATTTGATAAAAAAACAAAAAAAGGCACCTCAATGGTGCCTTTTTTTATATGGAAAGAGCTCTGCTGTTAGAACAGCGGCTCTTCAGATACTCTAGACCAAACTTCGTCTGGACGAGCCATCTCTGGCAAAGTTTCCAGAAAATCTGCAAACCACATATGATTTTCCTTTAGCAAATATTCTGTTACCCCGCCTTCAATTGTCAGGATGGCTTCAATGCCCGCGCGGTGTGCGCCAAGGATATCTGTCGTACAAGTATCCCCAATCATGACAATCTTGTCTTTTGGGACCTCCGGGCAATACCGCGCAATCAGAGCTTCAAAAATACGCGGGTCTGGCTTGCCATAATAGACAACCTTGCCGCCGAGTTTTTCATAGAGCTCTGCGATGGAACCTTGACGAACCACAAAGCGACCGCCTTCGTTAGCGCGCTTGTCCGGATTAGCACAGACCAATGTTTTTCCGGAAGCTGCTAGCTTTTTAACCATAGGAGCAAAGTCGGATAGCTTTACACTATCATACTTTTCCCCGTTTTCGTCAGTCAGCTGTGGTATTCCGCAGTAGATGAAGTCAGCTTCCTCAAGGCTGTCAACACATTGATAAGAAGAGCCTTCAAACAAGCTCGGAATTGGGTTTGTGCTTTTGAAATTTGCCGTTCCGAAAACATAATATCTGTTTCCCTTAATCGGCAATTTTCCGGCTTGTATATCCTCCGAGGCAAACTGTCCGGACGTAAGTAAGTCCGTATAGTCAACGCCTTTTATTACGCCTTTTTTGGCATAACTTTTTTCGGCATTGACGTTTGTTGCCGTTGTGTTGGATAAGATATAAACGCGCTTTCCCTCTGCTATCCATTTTTGAAACTCTTTAAGGACAGGAATGGATATGCCCTGACCAAAGTTGAACACCCCATAGGCGTCAACAATAATAATACTTTTTTCCATAATGCATAGTGTTTGCCTAAAATATACCTTATTTTTAGACAAAAATCAAGAAGATTTTGTATATAAATATTATTTAATTTTTAATCACAATCAAAGGCAGAACAAAAAGCATAGCCAATAAGCCGAAGGCAAGCTGATTTTTCCAAGTTTGCTCTTTGTAGCGGAGGGCGGACACAATCATCACCACCGGCGCGGCAATCCGCATAAAGACCGCCACAAAGGAAACAGGTAGCAAGTTGATGGAAGAATAAATAATCAAAAATTCAGAGGCCGTATAAACCACGCCGGCAAGCACCACATCTTTGTTACAAAAGATGTTATGATAGTCCCGCTTAGAGATTCCGAAAGCCACGCAAGCCAAGAACATTACCACGGAAGAGAAGAGCAAATGCGCATACCATCCCACCTGAGGTATGGCCAAATGGTCAAAGACACTAAATGCCGCGCCCAAAAGCGTGATGAGCATAAAGTCAATTTTACCGCGAGCCGACAAACGTTTGGCATCGCCGCGTAATACAAAAACCAACCCCAAACCGCCTAAAGCACAAATACACATAAGCTGAAAACTTTGCAATCCTTCTTTGAAGAAGAGGTTGTTGGCCAAAGAGCCCAAAGCCATAGCCACAAATCCGAAGAACACGGAAGAAGATGTGCTTTCCTTGTTAACATCTTGCTGAAACTTAATCATTCCCCAGAGCAAAACACCTTTAAAAATGCTGAGCAACAAGAAAGGCGAGGTGCAAATTCTTTCAAAATCATCTGTCAACAAATGTCCGAAAAAAGGCCAAGAAAGCACCAAGCCGACCACCAGCCAAACACTTGTAAAAGCCGCAGATAACTCTGCCGGAAAATATTTAACACAGGGTTTGTATAAAAAGGGGCGCATCACCATAGAAAAGAATATCAAAAATCCGATAATCAGCTGGAAAGATGTCATCTCAATTGGTCCTCATAAACAGCAATTTTTTCTATAGGGTAACAGATTTATCTTAAATTACCTTTAATCAAAAACTTGATTTTTAGACAAAATTATGTTATACGAAAAACAATTTTCAGCATATTATTTAGTAATTTAAATTTTGAGAGATTATGAAGAAAGTCTTTGTTTATGGTGCTGGACAAGTAGGTGTTCACGCCATGGTTTATGTCTTAAACGCCAAAGTTGCGGGAGCCGCTGAGGTTGTGATGTATGCACCGCATAATTCCAAACGAGTGGAAGGTGCGATAGAGGATATTCAAGATGCCCAAGCCATGACGGGGCAAAGTTCTGATTGGTATTTTCGCGCCACATCCAATATTCGGGATATGAAAGGTTGCGATTTCGTTTTTTTCTGCGCGGGCAAATTCCCCCGTCCGGAAGAATATGCCGAAGCCGCCCAAAGGGGCATTGATGACCGTTTGCTTCAGGCCGTTCAGAACATAGATATTTTGAAGCAATTTTGCCAAGAAGTTGCTCAGTTCTGCCCGCAAGCCAAAATCTTCATCATCACCAATCCGGTAGATGTCATGACCCAAATCGCGCGCGAGCAATTGCCGCAAAACGAGATTTATGGTCTTGGTTGTTATTTGGATACCGCCAGATTCCGCAGGATTATGAGTGAGCTTTTGGCAGAGAAGGGGCTATATATTGCACCTCAAAATATCAACGCTTGGGTTTTAGGGCATCATTGCGATACGATGTTCCTGCACAGAGCAAGTCTGCCGCAGATTGATTATGTCACGGAAGAGCTTCTGGCAACCGCAATGGAAAGGACCAAGGCGCGTGGTTTGCAAATAACCCGCATCAATCAACAAGCCGAGAGCAAAAAAATCAACAATGGCTCATATTTTGCGCCGGCAATTATGATGGCAAATGTCATGATATCTTGCGTAACCAAAACAGAGCTACTGTTGCCGCTCAACCGCTATATTGGTGAGGAAGATAATCTTCCCCAAATGGCAGGCAAGTCAGCGCAGCTTTTGGCAAGGATTAAGGATGGCAAAGTAACACCGCAAACTTTGCCTTTTACTCTGACAGATATTGAGGCAATGCAAAAAAGCCTTGCCGGACAAAGCAAATCCCGCCAAGCATTGGGGATTTGATGTCTAGGCTTCCTATAACAAAAAAGGCACCCGAACGGTGCCTTTTTTATTTTATTCCATTGTCGTGTTATTTTTAAGCCAGTCCTTAAGCTCTTCTAGACTATGAACTTCCGGAATCCACTTAAGGTCTTCCGGCAAATCGGTTGTAAATTCGCAGCGATAGCGAATAGGATGAGCCCCGGCATTGATTGTTGCATATTGATTATAAATTCTGTCGTCAACCAAAATTGTTTCATCAGCTTTTAAGCCATATTTTTCAAAACAAGCTTTAAGCATATCTTCTTTAGCGGAATCATGCATAAATTTGCCATGCTGCACGCATTCAATCGTCAAAAAGTCCGTAACCTCACCAAGAAGCTGAGTTAAGAAGCGTTTTTTTGTTTCCACGTCAAAAGTAGCAGACATCGTAAATTGTCTGTATCCTTTATCATGAAATTCTTTTAAGGTTTCAATCACGTTTGGATAAAGCGGGCGATTAGTAAAAAACTCCGGAGAATGGCAAAAATCATAATCCATTTCAACACCGAGCTCGGGGTGGGTTTTAAGCTCCAATGCACCATATTTCGGTACAATCGGCAAAACTTTGGGTAAATCTTCCCATTTAATATTTCCATATTTAGGAGCATATTTGGGGTGTTTGGTCAAAAAATTATAATAAGCATAATTGAGGTTGGCCAAAACGCCGTCCACATCCCAGAAGATATTTTTAATAATCATTTTGCAAGTTCTCCTCGTTAAATCCTCACAAAAGGCTATAATATAACCCCGAAAAAAGCAAGGATTAAATTTTTATTGACAAAATAGCCAAACAAGTTAATCTGGCAACAACCAATATTTATTTTTATGAATAAGTTTATACAAGATAGGTTGGAAGCTCTAGGAGCATCCCTTATCAAAAATGAAGAAAAATTTGTAAAAGACTTCGTTTCTTTTTCTCAAGATTCGAGGTTTAGTGAAGAAAATGCAAGAAAAATAATTGCGTTTTTGACGAACCCAGCCAATTACAAGATTGGTTCTACATTGATTGCAGACGGTCTGAAAGTTAACATAGACTGGGCTGCGTTAAAGGAATACAAAGAGGTCAAACCTGAGCTTCACAAACTCTGGCACGACATCCATATCCCCACCTTTGATGAGGTTATGTTCATCATTCCGGCAGGGACGAAGATGGAAGAAATCGTAGCCTTTGATGAGAGTAAAGACATCGGCTTCTACGAACTTCCTAAGAATGCACAGCCGGAGAAGATAGAACCTTACGGGTGGATGTTTGTTCAAACCGGCATTTATCACGCACCGCTTTACGGCATTCGCGCATATCCTCAGGATTGTTTCTACGAGGAAGGTAAGCAAAAAGTCGTCAAAGTCATTATTAAAATCTTAGGCGACAGGATTGTTTCTGCGAGAAAGGTAAGCAAAAAGTCATCTAAAGTCTTAGGTAACTAACAATTCACCCCCGAGAACAGTTTATCTGCTCTATCGGGGGTTTTGTTTGTTTTAATGCTTTATGCAAAGAATGCATATTATCAAAAACTTTGTCCGCGCCGGCAATCAGACATTTTTGCTTATATTCGTCATTGTTGTTTGCCTTTGCGCCCACAAAAGCAAAAACGCACATTCCGGCCTTTTTTCCGGCTTTGATTCCGTCAAGCGAGTCCTCAATGACAATGCAGTCTTCAATCGGGGTATTCATCTTTTGCGCGGCCAAAAGAAAAATATCGGGCTCCGGCTTGCCGTTTTGCACCATATCCGCCGTAAAACAATTTGTTTCGTTAAAATACTTATCAATACCGACCGTGTGGTTTTTGGTGTCATTTTGATATTTGTTGCCGCCGGTTGCAATACATTGCTTAAAACGGCTGTCTTTAAAAATCTCTTCCACGCCGTCAGTTAAGGTTAAAAGATTTTTCATTCCGAAGTCGTGCAGGGCATTGAGCTTCTGCATAAAACTTTCATCAATTTTAAGGTTAGGGAAATGTTGCTCCAAGCGTTTGGCTTTGTCTTTTTCAGAGATTCCGATAAGGAGGGCCCTTTTTTCTTCCTCAGAGAGCCTGATTTTCTTTTCACTCAGCAAGAGTTTTAGCCAATTATCGGCCCAAATCCCGTCGCTGTCGCAAATCACTCCGTCAAAATCCCAAATAATCAGCATATTTTGTCCTCAATATATTAACTGTAATGGATTTTATGGCATAATCAGCCATTTTCAAGCAAAAAGGAAATAAAACTTGCTTTTTTTGATAAAGTTTTTATAAAAAAAGCATAAGAAAAGAATTATGATGTTAAACTTCAAAATTATATTTTTATGGAAGATTTTATAAAAGATGCAAAATTTTTGTTTGAGGTGAAATATAACTGTTCACCGGAAGAATATGGTTATCCCGTAATTGATGTTTACCAAAGACACCGCGCCTATTTGTATGGAAAAGATGAAGAAGCCGTGAAGGCATACAAAAAATGCCAAGACCTGATGAGAAACAGCCTTATAATGGGTATAATAGGTTGCCTTGCCGTATTATTTGTTTTTGCCGCTTGGTGCGTTTTCTATAGCGACAAAGTAATTCATCCGCTCTCAATAGGAGCTCTGGCAATAGGTGTCGTTGACTTTTTCGGCGTATTAATAGCCTATTTTCGTAGCCGAAAATACGAAAAAAAACATAGGGGAAAAGTAATATTCTTGAACTATTGATAGGTCAAACAAACATTAATAAAAAGGCTGAGCATCCCCTCAGCCTTTTTACTTTATTAGTAGCCTTACAGAAAACCCCGAGTTTACTCGGGGCTGAATGCCAAGGTGTTGGAACAACACCGCTCCACGCCAACGAGCGTGGTCAAACCGTAAGGTTTGTAGCTGTTATAGAACCCCCAGTTTACCGGGGGATATCTATTAGTTGCTTTATAGGAAACCCCGAGTTTTGACTAAGGAGGTGAATAACACCGTCCCATGCTAACGAGCGTGGTTAAACTATAAGGTTTGTAGCTATTATAGAACCCCCAGTTTACCGGGGGATATTTATAAGTTATTTTATAAAGGCGTCTAAGTTTGCTCGGTTCGGGATGAAAAAGTGTTGAAACAACACCCAACAAAAAGAACAAAACCACAAATCTTAAACTTGCTTTAGACCTCTGGTTTGATAAGGAATATCTATGCTGTGGTTAAAACTACTTTTGCATTTGCTTAGAAAAAAGACCAAAGAGACAAAATATTCCCTTTCTCACCAATGAGCGTGGTCAAACTATTGCTTGGCAGCTAATTTAGAATTTCGACCTGATAAGGAATATCTATTTAGATACTCGATTGCATATTTTTTGGGTTTGAATTTTTTGCTCAGGTTGAGTATCGGTTTGAGTTTGTGGAGATGCTTCGGCCTGAGAAGAAGCCTGATATTCATTACTATAATCCAAAGCTGTTTTACCTTTATAGGATTTTAGAGTAATATCAGCTCCGTTTTCTGTCAAAATTCTTGCAATTTCGGGATCAGAATTGTACATTCCGACAAACATCAAAGCCGTAAGACCATTGTAATCTCTTTCATTAACATTGGCGCCGTTTTTAATTAATGTTTTGATAATCGGAAGATTGTTATTTTTTGAACAAGCTATCATCAGAGCCGTAAAACCTTCGGCATCTTTTTCATTAACGTTTGCTCCGCTTTTGATAAGGTCTTCTATAATTTTAACGTTTTTTCCTTGTGCACTTGCAAACATTAAAGCCGTTGAACCGCTATAATCTTTAGCATTAACATCGGCACCGTTTTCAAGAAGAATTTTTATGATTTCAGGGTTAGTATTATTAATTGCGGCCATAAGAGCAGTTTTGCCTGTATAATCTTGTTCGTTAATATTCGCGCCGTTTTTGATTAATGTATTGACTATATCAGGGTTAGGATTGTTTGTGCTTGCTATCATAAGAGGAGTTTGCCCCATATTATCTTTTTCGTTAACATCAGCTCCGTTTTTGATAAGAGCTTCAGCAATTTGCGGATTGCTGTTATATTTGCAGGCAAACATTAAAGCGTTCCATCCGTTATAGTCTTTGTCGTTAATATGTGCTCCCTTTTGAATAAGTGTGTAAATAATCTCAGGATTGCTGTTGTTAATGCTTGCAGCCATTAGCGGTGTTCCGCCGCTAAATTCTTTTTCATTGACATCCACACCGTGTTCAATAAGTATCTCTGTTATTTTGGGGTTAGGGTTGTAGGCAGCCGCCAACATAAGAGCAGACCAGTCATTTGATTTTCTGAGGGTTGCATCCGCACCGTTTTCAAGAAGAATTTTAATTATGGCAGGATCGGAATTTTGTCTTGCGGCACTCATTAATGCTGTCCAGCCTTCATTATCTTGAGCATTAATTTCTGCTCCTTTTTCAATAAGCATTTTTATTATTTGAGGATTGGTTGCGCCGGATGCGGCATAAGCCAGATATGTTGCTCCTCCTATTCCTCTGTGATTTATATCTGGGCTTTTTTTTATGAAAGAGACGGCATCGTCTAATCTCATATTTTCCCAATAGGATATACTTTCCCATTCTTCGTAGGATTCAGCCCGAGTATTTGAGGACAATAGTATTGTCAGAGTAAGAAAAAGTATGTATGACAGATTTTTTTTCATGTTTTTTCCTTAGATAAATAGTTATATATATAAAATCAATATAATACTATTTATAGTATATGCAACTTATTTTTTATGATTTGAACGTAACACTACCTGCGTAAGCAGGTAGATGTAAATATGCCGGCCCGGCCGTAAGGCTTGCGGAGCTTTAGGGCTGGGCGAACGAAGTTCGAATAGGCTAATACCGCTTGCGTCAGCGAGTGGAAGTTTATGTTTTGTTTAAAAAATGTTTCGACTAAAAAACAGGAAATATATAATCAAGTCTTTAGTCTTTAAAAATTTTTTATGTCCCTCAGGATGTTGATAAAGATTGATTTTTTGCGGTAATAAAAAACCTGCTGATAAAAGCAGGTTTTTTAGTGGTAGGCGCGTGGGGGCTCGAACCCCAGACCCACTGATTAAGAGTCAGTTGCTCTACCAACTGAGCTACGCACCCATAACGGATGAGACGGAATATAACCCTCATTGTTTTTTTTTGCAACTCTTTTTTTCATTTTTTATTTAATATTTTTTTTGTAATTGAAACAAGTCACAAGATTGAGTATAACATTTATATCTTTAATTTATGGAGAGGCAATAAAATGAAAAAAGTTGTTGTGACTTTGGTCGTATTGGCCGTTATCGGTGCCGGTGTATATTATTTGACACCGTCTTTGGAAAGCATTGTACAAACTGTTGTTCACAAATATGGAAGTGAGGTAACCGGAACCGAAGTTAATCTCGGCGGTTTTGATATCGATTTGTCTGACGGAAAGGTTGAAATCAGAGAATTAACCGTGGCTAACCCCAAAAATTATACCCAGCCTTATGCCATGAGTGTCGGCAGAGTAGCTGTTCAGGTAGATATCAAGTCTATTTTATCAGATACCATTGTTGTTAAAAACGTAGAAATTGATAAGCCGCAAATCAGTTATGAAATGTTGTCACTTAAACAAAATAATATTTCTCAGTTAATGGAAAATATTAAGGCTAATACGGCTTCAGAATCTTCAACAGAGACTAAATCTGAAGAAAAATCAACTCAAGAAACCGAAGTTAAAGACAGTAAAAAAGTTGTTATTGACAGATTGGCAGTCAGCAACGGTGAAATTAACGTTGCCGCTAATCTTGTCGGGCAAACGGCTTCCGCTTCCGTTCCTTTGCCGACTATCGAAATGAAAGATATAGGTAAAGAAAAAAGCGGTGCCGGAATCAAAGAAACCATTTCTAAAGTCTTAGATAAGATTTTTGATACGGCTTATCAAACAGTAATTAAAGAAAAATTGGTCGATTTGAAGGATGCTGCCAAAGAAAGTCTAGATTCCGTAGTTGAAAGTGTTAAAGAAAAATCAGGTTTGAAAAACTGGTTTGGTTTTGGCAAATAAGTTTTTCGGATTAAAAATTGTAATAAAAAAACTCGGGAATTTCCCGAGTTTTTTTAATTTCCGACACCGGAAAAGCCCATAAATGCCATGGACAGTATGGCCGCCGTTATCAGGGCAATCGGCGCACCGCGCAAAGAATAAGGAATTGCATCCAAATTTTGGTTGGTTCTTTCTCTTAATCCCGCCATTAAGACAATAGCCAATGTAAAGCCCATCGCATTAGCCAAGCCAAAACAGACGGACAACATTAATGAAAATCCTTTTTGTATTGCTAATATGGCAACACCCAAGACCGCACAATTAGTTGTGATTAAAGGCAGATATATGCCCAAAGCCTGATACAAAGGCGGATAAACTTTTTTGATAACGATTTCGACCATTTGCACCAAAGCGGCAATAACCAGGATAAAGACAACCGTGTTCATAAATTCCAGGTGATAGGGAACGAGTAATTTATAATAAATCAGATAAGTGGCAACAGAGGATATGGTCATAACAAACATAACCGCCAATCCCATTCCCAAAGCCGTCGTAATCTTTTTGGATACGCCTAAAAAAGGACAAATGCCCAAAAATTGCGACAAAACAATGTTGTTGACTAAAATCGCCGAAATAAAAATCATACCGATACTCATCTATTTACTCCTCTCAGGCGGTTAAACATCATAATCAGTGCGGCCAGAGCCAAAAACGCTCCCGGAGGCATTATGAACAACAAAATAGGATAAGACTCTTCATCTAAGAAGCTATATCCGAGTAAACTTCCGGCTCCGAGGATTTCTCGGATTGAGCCGAGAAGAGCCAGAGCCAGCGTGAAGCCAATTCCCATTCCCAAAGCGTCTAAAAAAGACTGAATGACATTATTTTTAGAAGCAAACGCTTCTGCACGCCCCAAAATAATGCAGTTCACAACAATAAGCGGAATATAAATTCCGAGCTTCTCGTGCAATAAGGGCAGATTGGCAGCCATCATCATGTCTATGACGGTTACGATTGAGGCAATCAAGACAATGTAACAAGGAATGCGAACCATTGCCGGTATTAAGTTTTTTACCAAAGAAATAACACAATTGGATATAATCAGCGTAAAAGCCGTGGCCAGCCCCATTCCTAAGGCATTTTCAAGCGAAGTGGTTACACCCAAAGTCGGACACATTCCGAGCATCATTACAAAAACAGGATTTTCTCTGATGATGCCTCGTGTAAAATTATTCAAACTGTTATTTTTCATTACCGGTTGCTCCTGCATTGAATTTTTTGTAAGTTACAACAGCCTTTTTGACGGCTTCAATAACCGCTTTGGAACTGATGGTTGCGCCGGTTACGGCATCAATTTTGCCCCCGTCGCTTTTTAATCTGATTTTATCCCTATAGGCATTAAGACCGATGAATTGACCAGAAAATTTCTTTTCGGTAATTTTGGTGCCGAGACCCGGGGTTTCTTTTTGTTCTATAACTTTGTAACCGGTAACGGTTCCGTCCATTAACATACCGATAATCAGTTCGACTCTTCCGCCAAAACCGTTGTCGGAAAAAGTTTTTATGGCGACGGAGGTAATAATTCCGTTTTGTCTTGCCGGATACAGTTCCAATTTGTATTTTCCGTTGGGTGCGGTAATTTCTGTTTTTTCGGCAAAAGGATTATTATCAAAATCGCCGACAACCTCACTGATGGCATCGAGTGTTTTTTTATCTTTGGCGCGAGCTATCGGTTCTTTGGTGATTTGATAAACATAACCGAGAGACAGTGCGGATATGACTGCAACGCACAGAAGGGCAGCCGTCATATTAAATAAAGTAGATTTTATCGGTTTCATTTATTTTCTCCCCGTTCCGAAAATACGTTGATGCGCGTATCTGTCAATTAGCGGTACAAACGCATTCATAATCAAAATGGCAAAAGATACGCCTTCGGGGTAACAACTGTAACGACGTATAACAAAGGTCAGCACACCGCAACCGATGGCAAATATAATCTTACCTTTTTTACTCATCGGCGAAGTCGTATAGTCGGTTGCCATAAAGATGGCTCCCAAGAACAGACCGCCGGAAAGTAAGTGTGTCATCGGATCTGAAGCCGGAGACTTCGTATACAACCAGTATAGGGTTGCAAGCAAGGCAAACGTCCCGATATAAAAGACCGGAATATGCCAAGAAATAACGCGTTTGTATATCAAATAGAGACCGCCGATGATTAAAGCCAGAGTGGAGATTTCACCCATAGAACCGCCGGTATAACCGATAAACATTTGCCAATAATCGGGCAGATTGTTTAATTTGGCCAGTTGCGTTGCCGAACTGGTGGCGTCAACATGTTTTATGATACTTAACGTGGTTGCCGAAGTGGTGACGTCGGTATTGAAAAAATCAAGTAATCTCGGCGCCCACCAAGTGGTCATTTGCATCGGAAAAGAAATAAACAAAAAGACGCGTCCGACAAGAGCCGGGTTAAACAAGTTTTTGCCGATACCGCCAAAAGCCATTTTGGTAATGACGATGGCTACAAAACAGCCGATAAGTATCATCCATATCGGCATATTGCAAGGTAAGTTATAGGCCAGTAAAATACCGGTAACTACAGCTGATAAATCGTTGGTCGTATTATCGGTTTTGAGCCACCAGCGACAGCAGATATATTCAAAAACGACGCAACCGGCAATTGAGGTTATCAATGTGGTCAAGGCGGCGATTCCGAACAGACCGACGGCGACAATTCCGGCCGGCATAAGTGCAATAATAACATCACGCATGATGGCATGTGTGTCGGTCGGAGAATAAATATGTGGTGCAGTAGAAATTTTAAGCATTATTTTTATCCTATTTTTTCTTACGAATCTCGTATTTTGCCAATTTGCAAAAATCAGTCAGGGGAATACGGGCGGGGCAGATGTAAGAACAAGAACCACATTCCGTACAGTCGAGAACATGAATTTTTTTAGCCTCTTGATATTCGCCGCGGCGAACATAACCGGAAATGGCAAAAGGTTCCAATCCTTGAGGGCAGATATCGGCACAGCGTCCGCAACGGATACAGGCCGTTTGTTCCGGATTGAAAACAGATTCTTTTTTCAGGAGCAAAACTCCCGAAGTTGTCTTGGTTATCGGAGCCGATAAATTGGTTACCGCCACACCCATCATCGGACCGCCGAAGATAACTTTTCCTGCGGGTTCAATGGGTTCGGCTTTGTCTATTAAATAGGTTGCGGGGGTGCCGATACGTACCATATAATTTCCCGGATGGCGAATGTCATTTCCGCTGACGGTTACCACTCTTTCGAAAAGCGGTTTATGTTTTTGGACGGCTTCATAGACAGCATAGACTGTTCCGACATTTTGAACCACGCAGTTGACGTCAATCGGCAAGCATCCAGGAGGAACTTCACGTCCGGTAACGGCGGCAATCAATTGTTTTTCGGATCCCTGAGGATATTTGGTACGGCAGATGGCAACATTAACGCCCACATAACTGCGGGTTAATTTTTGCATAATTTCTATGGCTCGCGGTTTGTTTTCGTCAATGGCAATGATTGCTTTTTGTATTCCGAGAGCTTTATTGAGAATTTTTGCCCCGATAATTATTTGTTCGGCTTTTTCGGTCATGAGCCTGTCATCGGCAGTTAAATAGGGTTCACATTCGATGCCGTTGAGGATAATGCAATCTACCTTCTTGCCTTGCGGAATATCGAGTTTTATCGGGGTCGGGAAGCCGGCTCCGCCCATGCCGACTATACCGGCTTCACGTATGATTTTTATAATCTCTTGTGAAGAGGCACTGATTTCTTTGACAATATCGGGTGAACGGTCAATACTTTCTTCCCATTCATCTCCTTCGACTTTTATCGTAATCATTTTTTCGAGGTAACCGATGGCATCGGTTGTATCTTCGATTTTTATGACTTCACCGGAAACGGAGGAATGGACATCGGCAGACATAATTCCGTCGGCATCGGCAATCAAGGTGCCGACTTTGACCCTATCTCCTTTTTGTACCAAAATTTTGGCAGGAGCTCCGATATGTTGTTTAACCGGTATGCAGACGGTTTCGGGAATTCCGGCCTCGCATATGGGCATATCGGTCGTTATCTTAAATTTGTCGGGGTGAATGCCGCCGACATGAAAAGTCTTAGTTTTGTTCATCTTTCTTTCCTTTTTTACCGGTATAGATAATGGCTCCGGTTGGGCAGTTGGCTGCCAATTCTTCGCCATAAGTCTTAGCATCGACGGTTGTCGGAATACGGGATAAATTTTCTTCAACCTTAATTTCGGGACAGATTATGGCGCATTTCTTACAGCCGATACATGCCGCTAAACAATTTTTGCGGGCGATGGCGCCTTTTTGTTTGTTGCTGCAGGCAACATAAATCATTATGCCGTCTTTGCCGCGGGGACGAATTTCGTACAAACCGCGCGGACAAATGCGGACGCAGGCACCGCAAGATGTACATTTGTCCGGATTAACTTTGGGCAATCCGGTTTCTTTATCCATTTCGATTGCGCCGAAGGGACAGTTGCGGACACAGTCACCCAAGCGAAGACAACCATTGGGGCAGCCTGTTTTGCCGACGAATGCGCGATGAGCCAAACGACAACTTTTTAATCCGATATACTCAACCTTGTCGGGAGCGTTTTGGCAAGTTCCGTTGCAATGCAAAACAGCAACGGTCGGTTCGTGTTCCGGTGATGAATAGCCAAGTTTTTTGGCAATTTGATTCATGGTTTTGCTGCCGCCGACCGGACAGTATAAATGGGCAAATTGCTCTGCATCTGCCGTGGCGCAGGCATTGGCAAAATCCTGACATCCGGCTCTGCCGCAAGCTCCGCAATTGGCTTGCGGGAGCATTTGCGCAATTTCTTCGGCAAGCGGATTGTTTTGAATTTTGAATTTTTGTGCGGCAAAATAAAGAATTATGGCTGCAATTACGGCAACTGAAGCCAATATAATGATATTTGCTATTATAAGTTCACTCATAAACTAATCTCGTCTTAAATTGAAATATGTCACATTGATAGCACAATTTATCTTGTTACAAAATATTTTTTTAGGATGTTGTTAATTTTATTTTGATTTTTTTTCGGATACGGCGGCGAAAAACGTAAAGCAACAGATAGTAGAAGATTAAAGAGGCAAGAACTGCCATTGATGCTAAGTTTTCGGAACCGCCCGAGGCTAAAATGCCAAACAGCACCGTTAATATTATAATTAAGGGTATTCCAAAGGCTGCCATCATGCTGAAAATAACACTGCTTTTTTCAAGTTCCAGATTTACCTGTTGTCCAATGTGATATTTGGTTGTATCCTTAATCTCAAACTCAAGGCTGTTTTGAGTACCGTTAATTTGGTTACATATTAATTGAGCGGCGCATCCGGAACAGGCTTCGGGGCGTATAAATGTTACCGTTATCGTATTTTTTTTGATGTTACTGACGGTTGCTTTTCGACAAGAAGTTTCCATTTATTTTTGCTCCAGAAGAGACTTGGCTTTTTTAGACAGAACGGAGACCGGATTTCCGTCTTCGTCTCGAATGAAAAAGATAGCGGCAATATTGTTGCGATTGGCAAAATTCAGGGCTTTTGTTTCGCCCATAACCATCATTGCGGTAGCCAAGCCGTCTGCCGTCATACAACTTTTATCAAAAACAGTAACGGACATCAAATTACTTTTGACCGGATAACCGGTTTGCGGTGAGATGGTATGTGAGAACTTCTCGTTATCAATATAGAAGAAGTTGCGATAATCTCCCGAGGTAGCAACTGATAAATCTTTAAGAGTGACAATATATGCATTTTCGGTGTAATTGTTGGCAGGTTTAATGATACCTATATTCCATCCATCGACATCTTCTGATTTTTGCCCCGAAGTGCGAACTTCGCCACCGATTTCGATGACAAAATCGTTGTATCCGTTTTCTTTCAATAATTCGGCAATTCTATCTACGCCATAACCTTTGGCGATGGCGGATAAATTAATCATAACCTCGCTGTTTGATTTTTTTAATTCACTATAATCATTGTTAAAAGTTATTTTATCAAATCCCGAAATTTCCAGTAAATTTTTAATCTCTTCATCGGTCGGAATTTTCTTTTGTCTTGAAGTTCCAAAACCCCATAAATCAATCAACTTACCGACAGTCGGATCAAAGGCCCCGTTACTCTGTTTATAAATTTTATGAGCTGTTTTCAAGACGTTTTGCATAGGCTCAGACAGCGGAATCCATGTGTCTTCCGGCTCTCCGTTAATGCTCGAAATTTCTGAGTTAAGGTCAAATACGGACATTTCCAGATTAATTTCGGATAATTCGTTCTGAATCTTTTTATATAACTTTTTATTTTCTTGTTCGGTTCTGATTTTGATGCTGTAATAAGTTCCCATCGTTTGTCCGGTAATTATCTGATAAGGCGTTCTTTTCTGCCATAAATATACAATCAGGGCACTGGCGATGAAAAAAATAAAAAAGTATTTAAGTATACGCATATCTCTTCTGTCCGAAATTAGTAAAAATTTCACTTTTGTTTGTTATCTTATATATAATATGTTTTTTTAAGAAAGGCAGCTTATTATGAAAGAATATTTTGAAAATCTCAAGACTAAAGTAAAAAAAATTTGGCAACGGATTGAATTTAAAAAAACTTGCATTGCCTTCTATAATTTGTGCCGCAAAGTTTATGCCGAAGGTTACAATAAACTCAATGTTGCCGGAACGTATCTTGGTAAAATAGGAATTTCGGCAAATGTCGTCAGTTGGAGCGGCTTTGTTATCGGCGTGTTTGCCATTAATTTTATTGCTATGGAAATGTATGGTTGGGCCTTGATTGCTATTTTGCTTAACCGTATTTGCGACGGTTTGGACGGAGCTATTGCCCGCTCGACAAAAGTTACCGATTTCGGTGTCTTTTTGGATGCAACTTTAGATTACGTCTTTTACGGCGGTGTTATCTTTGCTTTTGCTTTGGCCGATCCCGTCCAAAATGCTTTATCCGCCGCTTGTATGTTATTTGGTTTTGCATCAGCCGGTTGTGCCATGTTGGCTTATTCGGTCATAGCTTATAAAAATCATTCGGAACAGCAACTTAACCTTGATCATTCTCCTTTTTATCTCGGAGGTATTGCTCAGGGTTCGGAGACTTTGTTGGCTTTGATTTTACTTTGTTTGTTCCCGTCTTGGTTCTCTGTACTTGGTGTGGCTCTTGGTATTCTTTCTTTAATCAAAGCATTTTCTTTAATCGTTGCCGCATATTATCAGTTTGTGATTGTCGAATTTCGTAAAGATAAATAAATGCTCAAAAAAATTCTGTTGGCAATTTTGTTACTGGGTGCAGCCGCTGATGTTAAAGCGGCTGTACTTAAACAAACGCCTCATAATACGGTTGAAGTATCGGCAGTTGAAGGCGCCGACACCATTAAGGTTAATATCAAATTGTCCCCGAAAACAGGATGGCAAATTTATTCCCACACACCGGGAGAAGTCGGGCAGCCCACTGAAGTTGAATGGACCTTGTTTAATCATCAACTTCTTTCCGAAATTTGGAGCGACGGAAAAGATGTTATTTATGAAGGTTTCGGCATCAATGTTTATCGTGAGCCTGCTTATTATGAAGCAATTTTGAGTAAAGCCATGGGGAATATGCCTAAACTTAAGGTATCGTGGATGGCTTGTAAGGGGGAGTGTGTTCCCGAAACCTTGTGGTTTGAATTAAATCCGGAGGTTTTTGCCAAATCTTTATTGACTCCCGAAAATAAAATACAAGGTTTGACAGATATGCAGATTTCTGCAGTTCAATCCGAAAATCCTTTACCGCAAACGAGCGATGAACCTTGGTTCAATATTTTGCTCTTTGCCTTTTTAGGTGGTTTAGTACTCAATTTTATGCCTTGTGTCTTTCCGATTTTGTTCATAAAAATTATGTCGGTAGTTAAGCAAAAAGATAAAAGTAAAAATATACGGGAAGCCTTTGAATATGCTTTCGGTGTTATTGTTTGTTTTGTTTTTATGGCCGCAATTTTGGCATGGCTGAAACAAAACGGTGCCGCCGTCGGTTGGGGTTTTCAATTGCAATCGCCTTATTTCGTCGCATCAATGGCTGTCCTCTTCTTGATATTGGCTTTGATGTTTTTAGATGTTATCAAATTTAACTGGAGCTTAAAATATATGCCCGCCGGTTCGTTTATGACCGGATTGTTGGCGGTATTGATTGCCAGCCCGTGTACGGCGCCGTTTATGGGAGCAGCCGTCGGTTGGGCTTTGACCAGCGAACGTTCACCTTATTTTTATTATCCGGTCTTTTTGGCTTTGGGGGTAGGATATGCTCTGCCGTTTTTTGTGGCAGGAATTTATCCGCAGTTTTTGCAAAAAATTATGCCTAAGCCCGGCAAATGGATGAATGTCTTAAAGAAAATTTTTGCTCTGCCGATGCTGGCAACCTGCGCTTGGTTGGTGTGGGTTTTGGTCGGAGATGTCAATAAACCGGAGGAAATTTGGATTTCTTATCGTCCCGAACGTGTAGAAAATGCTCTTCGTAACGGTGATAAGGTTTTGATTAATTTTACTGCCAAATGGTGCATAACCTGTTTGGTTAATGAAAAATCGGTCTTTTCAACCAAAGAATTTGCAAAACTTGCCAATAGAAATAAAGTTCGTCTTATTAAAGCTGACTGGACCAATCACAGCGGTGAAATTGCCGAGGCTTTGGCAAAATACGGTCGCAGCAGTATTCCGCTTTATGTTTATTATGATGCAGAAGGAAGTTACAAACTGTTGCCGCAAATGCCGAGCCTTGATGATTTCAAAAAAGTTTTTACCGGCAAATGATACCGCCGCCCAAAATGGTGTCTTGGTCATAAAAGACGGCAGATTGTCCGGGGGCAACCGCTTTTTGCGGCGTTGAAAATTCCACTTTAATTTTGTCGTTGTCGATAAGTTCTATCGAGGCGGCAACGGGAGTTTGAGAGGAGCGGATTTTAACCGTTACCTCTCTTTTTTTATCAATACCTTCTATGGCTGACCAGACTAAATTGTTGCAGGTGAGTGTGTCTTGTTGAGTTTCTTCGTCAAAGCCTAAAACCACCTCATTTTTTTCGGGGTTAATCCCGATGACATAAAGTGGTCTTTCGGCGGCAATTCCCATGCCGCGACGTTGTCCGATGGTGTAATTCCAGATTCCTTGATGTTGCCCGAGTATTTTGCCGTTTTTATCCACAAAATTTCCGGGTTTGGGTTCTTGCTGTAAAATATCATTTACATTACCGTTGTAAAAATCTTGACTGTCGGGTTTGTCGCTGACTTCCAAACCTGCCTTGTGGGCAAAGTCTCTGACTTGCGATTTTTGATAATTTCCGAGGGGAAGTAAAATTCGGGATAACTGTTCCTGGCTCAGGCGATATAAAAAGTATGATTGATCTTTTTTGGGGTCTAAACCTCGACTAATCTGAAAACGTCCGTTTTGTTCGTTAAAACTTAAACGCGCATAATGGCCGGTGGCGAATTTATCAAAATCTATTCCGGCTTTGTGTGCAGCTGCGGGCAGGGCATCAAATTTGATGGTCGAATTGCACAAAACGCAAGGGTTGGGCGTTCTTCCGCTTAAATATTCTTTTTTGAAATTGGAAAGAACAATTTGTCTGTAATCTTCGGCACAGTCAAAAACGTAATAGGGAATATCAAGTTCCTGGCAAACTTTTCGAGCGGCTTCGATATCTTTTTCAATATGCGGGCTGAAACACGAATCGGCCGATGCGTTGCTGCGGAAATTTGTATTTTTATCCCAGATGGACATCGTAGCGCCGATGACCTCGTGTCCGGCTTGCTTCAATAAATAGGCTGTTGCGGAAGAATCCACGCCGCCGCTCATTCCGACCAAAATTTTCATCTTTTTCCTTTATAATCTATTATTGTTTGAGGCGATTATGTCCGCGATTGCTTCAGGAATCAAGATTTTTTTGTTAACCGATTGTTTTTTTTGTAAATTGTGTTATAACCGCGGCAGAGAGGATAAAAATATGAAAATTTTGCTTTTATCGTGTTGTGCGCCGTGTTCCTGTGCGGTTATCGAAAAAATGTCCCGCGACGGGGCAGACTTTGCCGTTGCTTTTTATAATCCGAATATTGTGCCGTTTGACGAATATGAAAAACGCAAAGAAGAAAACAAACGCTTGTGTGAAAAGTATAATGTGCCTTTTGTAGAGTTTGAATATGACAATGAACGTTGGTGTGCTTTGATAAAAGGGTTGGAAAATGAACCCGAACGCGGAAAAAGGTGTGATATTTGTTTTGAAATGCGCCTGAAACGTGTTATGGAATATGCCAAAGTCAATGGTTTTGATGTGGTAGCTTCGGTTTTGGGCGTTTCACGTTATAAAGATTTGGCGCAGGTGAACAGAGCCGCCGAGCGCGCCTCGCAGGCAGTCGGTTTTGACTATGTCGAAATAGAGGGGCGTAAAGGCGGTATGCAGGAAAGGCGTCAGCAACTTATCAAAGAGTTGGAGCTTTATTCTCAAGATTATTGCGGTTGCAAACCTAGAATTTCAAAATAGGTATTTTCCAATAAACTGGAGGGTTCTAAATTAGTAACAAACTTTGTGGTTTGACCGTGCTCGGTGTGTGGAGCGGCGTTGTTCTAACACTTTGGCATTTGGTCCTGAGTAAACTTGAGGTTTTTTGTAAGGCTACTAATAAAAAACACGACATTTCTTAACTGAAAATGTCGTGTTTTTTCATAAGATTTCGGACTTAGAGATTTTTGAGCAAAAGCTCTTTGTCCTCAAGCAATTCTTTTGTGCTTACAAGATTGCGCACATTACACAAGACTTTTCCGTGGCTGTAAGGGACATTGTGCATAAAATTTGTCTGTGTGGTGAATTTTAACCAGTCAATCCACAGTTTGGGATTTGACAGTCCTTTCGTTTTGAATTCTACCATAATGGCAGTAGGCAGTTTTTCAATCACGTTTTTGATAGCTTCATCTACCATTGCCGCATATTCAGCTAAAGATGAGGAACCGATGAGCTCCGCAACGCTTTGATTGCCCAAAATACGCCATATGCGATGTCGATTTCCCTTTAATATTGTCCAGTAGCCATTTGTTGTACGGAAAGTCGGCATCATATTTTCGAGCCTTTCGGCGTCAACGTAAGATGCGCTCACCAATCTTTGCTGCCACCCTGAAACAATGTTAAAGCGTGTTATGATATCGAACAGCCCATAACTTTTTTCAGAAACGCTGTTTAAGCAGGTAAAGAAAAAGTTTGTCATGGCTTTGCGACCAATGCCAAATTGATTGTTGTCGGCCAGCCTTTGTGTAACAACTTGAGAATACTTTGTAAGGTAATAGTCAAAAATGACGATTCCTCGTACGCGGTATTCTTCTTCAGGAACGTTAAAGCTCTCAATGGCTTTATCAAGTGTGTTCTTATTCATAATGTTTTTTGTTTTAATAATATGCTTAATTATGTTATTTGACAAAATTTTAGCTTTTCTATGAAAATCTGTCAACTTATTTAAGCTACAATAAATGATTTTTTAAAAATTGCTTGACTTAAAATGACAATTGCCCTATTTTCTACCACGAAGCAAGTTGGGTCCTTAGCTCAGTTGGTTAGAGCAGGCCGCTCATAACGGTCTGGTCGCCTGTTCGAGTCAGGCAGGACCCACCATTTGAACCTCCCTGTTACGGGAGGTTTTTTATATGAAAATATTTTTTATTCTCAATTCACTTAATAACTTGATTTTAATATCCGGTTGTTGCAAACGGTTTTTATTTTGATGAAGCAAAAATATATAAAATTCAACCCCGAGATTGCTCGCGGGGTTGAATAAGCCTATTACGTTACGACTACTGATATTGTCGTTCAAATAACTTATCTGAAAGTTTTATTTGTCCTAAATCAATTGCATTTTTAGATTTTGTAGCCGGACGATGTTGCTCTTTCAGCGGTGATTTGCTGCCACCACGCCGAAAAGCCTCCAGTCTAAGTTCCTGCGTCTTGGTTGGCATACCGAATTTTTTCATCTGCTCTATGGTCGAAAGCAGTTCATCGGGAGTGGCCAAGATAACATGTCCTTTTCTGCCGTTTTCCCCATTCCAAAACTTAAGACACTCGCGATTATATGCCTTTTTGTGTTCTGGTTCTGATGCGCTCAGCTCTTTGGGTAAAGGCATTCCCGGATTACCGAAACTCATCAGATAAATACCGGCTTTTCCGCTTTTTCCGTATGGACCGTAAACACCGTGTACCAAATTTGTTGTAGGCATATCCTGACGATTAATCAGAGCGACTTTAACCTTAGCGGCGTAGGGCGTTCCAAGGTCGCGCATAACTTCAAATACGGCTCCTTCTTTAAGTTCGTCTTCGCTGATAATTGCATCTGTGGCAACGGGAGTAGCGGTTTTTATGCAAAATACTTTACGTTCAGGGGTATCATTTTCGGCCATTAAATCGGCGTAGGCTTGGTCAAAATGAGACAAAATATCACAAATCGTCTGCTCTGAAACGTGTTGCAGTGCTTTAGAACAAATATTGAGTGAAGTAGAAGAACGTCTCTGAATATGATCTTTTCTTTCAGAGGCTTTAACCAAGTCCGTTTTTTTCATGGGATGTCTCCTCAAAAACGTTTTTTTACATTCAATATTATAGCATAATTTGTTTCAAAAACAACAACTTATTTTTGACAAAAGTAATAAAAAATCCTATCTTTGGCAGATAGGATTTTTTATAAATATTTATGCAGGTGTTATGCTTGCAGTTGTTTGAATTTTTTCTTCAAGCCTAAAATCAGAAGTACCAGCATAAATACAAATTCTATTGCCGGCGGAATAACTGTCAGAAAAGCACTTTCGTTATAACTCAAAAACTGATTTTCGTAAAAATACGGCATAAAGAAAGGACAGAATATTTTCAAATCAAAATAATTGAAAATAATCGGAATAACCGTGTAAGTCGCCAACGAAATCAGTACCGGCACAACGGTTGTTTCTTTTTCATTGCCTTGGGCAAATAACGACCAAAGGTAAATAAAGCAAAAATCCCTAAGCATAAACATAATCATGGCCCAAACCATAAATGTTATACCGGAACCCTGAGCTTCACCGATTGAGCTAAACTGGTGGCTCAAAACAAAAGCCAATACCAAAATAACCGGAATGGTGACTAAACTGCGAGGCATAATCATTATTAACCGTTTATATTGTTGGGTATGGTAATACTTTGAAACCATATGCGGTCTTAAGGCCATATTGGACTCGCCGCACAAGGTCAGATAGGTCATACACAAAATAGCAAAAAAAGCGGATAACGTACCGGCATAAGCTATCAGGGGTATGTTGCTTTGATAGTCATTAAAGCCAAATAAAACGGCAACAAGCGATATGGCGAATAATAACCAAGAAATAGGGTAGGGTTCCTGTCCAAATTCGGTTTTGATTTGATTGACGATTGCAATAAATCCCCAAACGATGAAAATGGAAATAAATATAAGAGCCGCGATTTTTGATGAATAATGCTCTCCATACCAAACAAGACCGCTATTGTCTCCGGTCATAACTTTGTATAGCGGAATACCCATGGCAACGCCCATAAACTGGAAAAAAGTTACATCAAATTTTTCAAAAAAATGACGCCAGCGAATGGAGTGCAGACTGAGTAATAAAGGCAGAATTTGTGCCGCAATTCCGAACAAGACAAATAATAGAATATTAATCATTAATTCGTGGTCGGAAATGTTGGGTAAACGTTCCTGATGCAGGTGAAAAGAAATCCAATAGAGGATAAAGCAAATCAGATTTCCGTACCAGATATAAACGGTACTGCCAAACAATTTGCCAATGGTCATTTTTAGCGGAGACATCGAAGTCATAATTTGGAATGACCAGGTGTTGGCGTTTATCTCTTTAACAACGGTTTCTGCAGTCAGTCTTGTACTCCAAATATAAGTAAAAATGGCATAAAACAAAATGCAGAGATGCGGTAAAATCGAGAAAGATATATTTTCACTTAGCATATATACCAATAAGTATACCGTAATCAGCAAGAGCGGCATCGCTATGAGCTTTTTGAGTGTGAGCTCGGTCCAAGTGTTACGAATAAATTCAGGATTTTTAAACATCTTATTCCTCTCCTTCTTTTAAGGTGTCAAAGTAAGCGTTTTTAAGCGAGTTTTTCTCAATTTTGAATTCAATTACTTTAATTTCACGTTCAATCATTTTTTTGAGTAACAGATAAAGCTCGTTTTCTTGTCCCCAAACGGTCGCATGAACGTGATAGCTGTCTCGGCAAACATCGCTGATATTTTCTTCTTGTTCCAAAAATTGAATAAGTTTTTCGTCGCTGCCTTTTACTTTGATGCTGATATTGGTATGCGCACTTGTTTTAACATCGGTGTTACCGCCGCCAAATTGTTCATATTTAACAATTCGTCCGGCATTAAGGACGATGACTGAAGTGGCGTAATCTTCTAATTCTGCTAAAATATGTGAAGAAATTAAAAGTGTGTGTCCTTTTTCTTTCAGGGAGATAAAAAGTTTTGAAAGCTCCAATCGGGCTTCGGGGTCAAGACCTGAGGCCGGCTCATCCAAAATGATAAATTCAGGTTGGTGGATTATTCCCAAAGCAATCGCCAAACGTTGACGCAAGCCGCGTGAAAGGTTGCCGGCATAAGTGTCCAGATGTTCAGTCAGATTAAGCATTTTTGCTGTTTCTTCAATGCGTTGTTCAATTTGATCATCCGGTATTTCAAATGCTAAAGCGGCATAGCGTAAACATTGTCTTGCCGTTAGGTTGTCATATAATCCGAAAACATCGGATAAATACGAAATATGACGGTGGGCATTGCGCGAATCTTCGGGAACATTAATTCCGTTTACATATATTTCACCGCTGAAAGGTTTAACCAAACCGGCCAAGCAACGCATCAGGGTTGTTTTGCCGGCACCATTAGGACCAATAAGCGCAACAATGCTGCCTTTTTCAATTTCAAAAGACACATCGTGTAATGCGCGTTTGGTCATATAGTCAAAAACCAAATTTTTAACTTGTATCATTTTTTACCTCAAATAATTTGTTTACCGTCAAATACTATAAAACAAAAAAGAGTAAAAACAAAGGCAATTTTAAAAAGAAAAAAGACGGAATATCCGTCTTTTTATCGTAAATATAATTGTATTATTCCGATATTAGCTTTTCCATTTGCTTATAAGTTTCGGTCTGGTATATCTTTGGATTGTTTTTGGCATAATCCAAAGCTGTTTTGCCTTCATTGTCTTTGATTTTAATATCTGCACCGCAATCAAGCAGAGCTTTTACTACTTCAGAGTTAGAGTTAAATTTGGCTGCTTGCATTAACGGCGTTAGACCTTCGCTGTTTTTTTCGTTTATATTTGATCCTGCTTGAACAAGAAGTTTGATAATTTCTGGGTTGGGATTCAAAGTACTGGCAATGGCCAATGCCGATAAGTTGCTTTCATCTTTGGCAGAGATATCAGAACCGTGGTCAATCAGTATTTTTATGATGTCGGGATTGGTGTTGGTTAGGCAGGCCAACATCAGAGTTGTCCATCTGCTTCTGTTTTTATGATGAATATCTGCACCTTGTTTGATTAATGTTTCAATGATTTCCGGATTGTCGTTGGAAGATACGGCAAACATTAATGGTGTCCACTGGGTTATATTTGTTGAATTAATATCTGCATCTGCACCGTATTTAATTAAACTATCTATGACTTGGGGATACGGACTGTAAAGAGCCGCAATCATTAAAGGATTTCTGCCTCTGTCATCTCTTGCTGTTATGTCTGCGCCGTTTTGAAGTAATAAGTCAATTATATCGGCGTTGTTTTCGGTAGCAATCGCAATCATTAGGGGGGTAAAACCGTCTTGGTCTTTTGCATTGATGTCATTTCCTTGCTTGAGGGCATCTTTTATATTTTGTAAAGATGCATTTTGCCAAAACGTGATGTCTAAGAGTTGATTGTCTGCATGAGCATAGACTGTGCTTGAAAGAAGTAAGATACTTGATAATAAAATAAAAGTGACGAATTTTTTCATGATGACCTCTAGATTTTTTGTGATTATATTTTATTATAATAGTTTTTTATTTTTTAAATTTCAAATATTATTTTATAGTGAGGTATAGAAGATTTATTTAGTTGTCATATAAAAAATTCTGAGTTTATACAAAGGAAAGTGCAAGATATTGGAGCGCTCCATTCCATGACGGACGGTAAAGGTTGTCGATTTTTAAGCCGTAAAGCTGATTGGTCGCTGTCGCTTTCCTTGCTCATTAAGACAGTCCGAGCTCTTGCGGTTATTTTTTACCGCTTCAACGGTAAAAAATCTTCCGCGAGCCTTACGGTTCGAGCCCTGTACGCATAAAAAAACCGCCCAAAAGGCGGTTCTTTTATGGCGGAGAGTACAGGACTGCGCAACTTAAGTTGCTCTGTCACTCGTTGGTCTAAATTCGCTTCGGTCGCTGTCGCTTTCCTTGCTCATTAAGACAGTCCGAGCTCTTGCGGTTATTTTTTACCGCTTCAACGGTAAAAAATCTTCCGCGAGCCTCACGGTTCGAGCCCTGTACGCATAAAAAAAAAGAACAAAAGGCGGTTCTTTTAT